>NZ_JACJUO010000002.1:542500-852500 GCF_014397025.1 Ochrobactrum sp. Marseille-Q0166
CTTAATTGAGTAAAGTGGAACAATCTGGAAAGGTTGGCTAGAGTGGGTGATAGCCCCGTACACGTAATGCGAGATTAAGTCCTTGAGTAGGGCGGGACACGTGAAATCCTGTCTGAACATGGGTAGACCACTATCCAAGCCTAAGTACTCGTGCATGACCGATAGCGAACCAGTACCGTGAGGGAAAGGTGAAAAGCACCCCGACGAGGGGAGTGAAATAGTACCTGAAACCGAATGCCTACAAACAGTTGGAGCCCAAGATTTGTTCTGGGTGACAGCGTACCTTTTGTATAATGGGTCAGCGACTTAGTGTAACGAGCAAGCTTAAGCCGGTAGGTGTAGGCGTAGCGAAAGCGAGTCTGAACAGGGCGTTCAGTTCGTTGCATTAGACCCGAAACCAAGTGATCTAGCCATGAGCAGGTTGAAGGTACGGTAACACGTACTGGAGGACCGAACCCATATCTGTTGCAATAGATCGGGATGACTTGTGGCTAGGGGTGAAAGGCCAATCAAACTTGGAGATAGCTGGTTCTCCGCGAAATCTATTTAGGTAGAGCGTCCAGCGAATACCCCCGGGGGTAGAGCACTGAATGGGCTATGGGGACTCACCGTCTTACTGATCCTAATCAAACTCCGAATACCGGGGAGTACTACTGGGCAGACACACGGCGGGTGCTAACGTCCGTCGTGAAGAGGGCAACAACCCTGACCACCATCTAAGGTCCCTAAGTTATGGCTAAGTGGGAAAGGATGTGAGGATCCCAAAACAACCAGGATGTTGGCTTAGAAGCAGCCATCATTTAAAGAAAGCGTAACAGCTCACTGGTCTAAATAAGGGTCTTTGCGCCGAAAATGTACCGGGGCTAAAGCCATACACCGAAGCTGTGGATGCACGTATGTGCGTGGTAGCGGAGCGTTCCGTAAGCCTGTGAAGGGACAGTCGTGAGACATCCTGGAGGTATCGGAAGTGAGAATGCTGACATGAGTAACGATAAAGGGAGTGAGAGACTCCCTCGCCGAAAGTCCAAGGGTTCCTGCTTAAAGTTAATCTGAGCAGGGTTAGCCGGCCCCTAAGGCGAGGCCGAAAGGCGTAGTCGATGGGAACCACGTTAATATTCGTGGGCCTGCAGGTAGTGACGGATTGCGTGTGTTGTGAGGTCTTATTGGATTGATCTTGCAGCGAAGCGGTTCCAGGAAATAGCTCCTGCATATAGACCGTACCCTAAACCGACACTGGTGGACTGGTAGAGAATACCAAGGCGCTTGAGAGAACTGCGTTGAAGGAACTCGGCAAAATGCACGCGTAACTTCGGAAGAAGCGTGACCCTTCTTTAGGCAACTATTGGAGGGTGGCACAGACCAGGGGGTAGCGACTGTTTACCAAAAACACAGGGCTCTGCGAAGTCGCAAGACGACGTATAGGGTCTGACGCCTGCCCGGTGCTGGAAGGTTAAGAGGAGATGTGCAAGCATTGAATTGAAGCCCCAGTAAACGGCGGCCGTAACTATAACGGTCCTAAGGTAGCGAAATTCCTTGTCGGGTAAGTTCCGACCTGCACGAATGGCGTAACGACTTCCCCGCTGTCTCCAACGCAGACTCAGTGAAATTGAATTCCCCGTGAAGATGCGGGGTTCCTGCGGTTAGACGGAAAGACCCCGTGCACCTTTACTATAGCTTTACACTGGCATTCGTGTCGGCATGTGTAGGATAGGTGGTAGACTTTGAAGCCGTGGCGCCAGCCATGGTGGAGTCATCCTTGAAATACCACCCTTACCTATATGGATGTCTAACTGCGGCCCGTTATCCGGGTCCAGGACCGTGTATGGTGGGTAGTTTGACTGGGGCGGTCGCCTCCTAAAGAGTAACGGAGGCGCGCGATGGTAGGCTCAGAACGGTCGGAAATCGTTCGTCGAGTGCAATGGCATAAGCCTGCCTGACTGCAAGACTGACAAGTCGAGCAGAGACGAAAGTCGGTCATAGTGATCCGGTGGTCCCGCGTGGAAGGGCCATCGCTCAACGGATAAAAGGTACGCCGGGGATAACAGGCTGATGACCCCCAAGAGTCCATATCGACGGGGTTGTTTGGCACCTCGATGTCGACTCATCGCATCCTGGGGCTGGAGCAGGTCCCAAGGGTATGGCTGTTCGCCATTTAAAGCGGTACGTGAGTTGGGTTCAGAACGTCGTGAGACAGTTCGGTCCCTATCTGCCGTGGGTGTAGGAATATTGATAGGATCTGTCCCTAGTACGAGAGGACCGGGATGGACGTATCTCTGGTGGACCTGTTGTCGTGCCAACGGCATAGCAGGGTAGCTATATACGGACGGGATAACCGCTGAAGGCATCTAAGCGGGAAACCCACCTAAAAACGAGTATTCCCTATCAGAGCCGTGGAAGACTACCACGTTGATAGGCCGGGTGTGGAAGTGCGGCAACGCATGTAGCTTACCGGTACTAATAGCTCGATCGACTTGATCACTCCCATTTACAATATCCATCGAACGAAGTTCGATGTCTCTTTTGTCCTTGCGAAGTAAACTTCGAAGATGACAATAAGCATACGACTGTATGCCGCCGAATGTTCGGCGCGCCCGCGCAGCCATTCACAAAGTGAATGTGGCGTGAGCGAAAATAACAGCACGAAAGACAACAGCTTCTCATATTTGTGTTCTTCGCCGACCTGGTGGTTATGGCGGAGCGGCTGCACCCGATCCCATTCCGAACTCGGCCGTGAAACGCTCCAGCGCCAATGGTACTTTGTCTTAAGACACGGGAGAGTAGGTCGCTGCCAGGTCTGCTAAGCACACAAATCAATCCATCTTCTCATAATTACAAAACAGTCACAAAACGCGTAGTTCGCCAAAAATAACAAACCGGTTCATAATAAAAACCATGGCGCGGGGTGGAGCAGCCCGGTAGCTCGTCAGGCTCATAACCTGAAGGCCGCAGGTTCAAATCCTGCCCCCGCAACCAATGATCCCTGCGATTGAAACAAGCCCTTGTCATGCAAGGGCTTGGTGTGTTGATTGCCGCTGGGAACTGACCCGGGGAGGGTGCGGACGAAAACTTGGACTGGTTTTACGTTACAATGCCAAGACTGTTTCGATTTTCGATTGGGCTTCGAGCACCAAGCGATATCTTGATCCGTTTCTCGTTGTACCACCGAATGTAGCCATCAACTTCATTGATAAACTGCTCGAGTGTGGTGCTCTTCCAATCGCTGGGATAAAAGTATTCTGTTTTCAGCCTTCCGAAGAAGCCTTCGCATGCAGCGCTATCTGGGGAACAAGCCTTGCGGGACATTGAGTGCACCAGCTTCGCATCACTGATCCTCGATAGGCAACCCGGCCAGCGATAGTGGGCACCCCGATCAGAATGCACTATTGGCCGTTTATCTGCGTCGCTCACAGTTTCGATGGCGGCATCGCGCATCGTGTTGACCAATTGCGCAGCTGGTCTCACTCCGATAGACCAGCTGATGACCAAACCATCGAAACAGTCGATGATGGGTGAGAGATACACCTTGCCAGCGGGGATATCGAACTCCGTGATATCAGTCAGCCATTTCTCATTCGGCGCTGTGGCCTGGAAGTCGCGATTAATAAGGTTCTCGGGTGCCGGACTAATTTCTCCAAGATAAGAGCGATATCGCCGCCGCTTTGGCGTGGCAACGATCAGGTTCTCTTGTTTCATCAAGCGCTGCACAACCTTCTATGAGATTGTAACGCATTGTTTGGCCAATGACGCCTGTAGCCTGCGGTAGCCGTAGCATCGACGGTTGGCTTCGAAGATTTCGGTGATGTTTTGACGAATAGTGAGGTACTTATCGCTCATCCTCATGCGGGTTCGATGGTAAAAATATGAGCTGCGCGCCAGGCCCAACTGAGCAAGCAGATCCGGGAGTTGATAAAGATCTTTTAGGGCGTCGATCTGAACCGCCCCGGCTTTACCGGAGACCTTTTGGTTTAAGTTATGCGGCCATGGCTGGCGCGTCCAGCATGGCGTAATATCGTTCTTCGGCCTCGGCTGGCGGTATGTTGCCGATGGGCTCCAGAAGGCGTCGGTTGTTGAACCAATCGACCCATTCCAAAGTGGCGAACTCCACGGCTTCGAAGTTTCTCCACGGTCCTCGTCGATGGATGACCTCGGCCTTATAAAGGCCGTTGATCGTTTCGGCGAGAGCGTTGTCGTAACTGCCGCCGACACTCCCGACGGACGGCTCGATGCCCGCCTCCGCCAGCCGTTCGGAATAGCGAATTGACACGTATTGCGAGCCGCGGTCGGAATGATGAACCAGCCCGCCCCGTTTGACGGGTCGCCGGTCATGAAGTGCTTGGTCGAGGGCATCGAGCACAAAGCCCGCATGGGCAGTCCGGCTCGCCCGCCAACCGACGATACGGCGTGCGAAGGCATCAATGACGAAGGCCACGTAAACGAAGCCCTGCCAGGTCGCGAAATAGGTGAAATCGGATAACCACAGCATGTTCGGCGCTGGAGCGAAGAACTGTCGGTTCACCCGGTCTAGTGGACATGGAGCGGACTTGTCCGACACGGTGGTTTTGATCGGCTTGCCGCGAATGACGCCTTGAATCCCCATTGTTCTCATAAGCCGCGCGACGGTGCAGCGGGCGATGTCGTAACCTTCTCGCTGCAATTGCCGCCAGACCTTGCGCACGCCATAGACCTGGAAGTTCTCGTTGAACACCCGGCGTATCTCGACTTTCATGGCAATATCATTGCGTTCGCGGGCCGACAGGCGGTCCACGTCTGTGCGCTTGGCGATGACCTCATAATAGGTGGACGGGGCAATCGGCAGCAGTCTGCAGATCGGCTCGACCCCGAGCACCGAGCGGTGTTCGTCGATGAAGGAGATCATCGCTTCAGTGGGCGGTCGAGCTCCGCCTGGGCAAAATACGCCGAGGCCTTGCGTAAAATCTCATTCGCCTGACAAAGCTCGCGGTTCCCCCGCTCCAGAGCCTTCATCTTCTCCGCCACGTCAGTCGGCAAACCCGCACGCTTGCCGCTGGCGACCTCCGCCTTCTTCACCCATTCATGAAGGGTATGCGCCGAGCAGCCGATCTTGGCCGCTATCGATGATACCGCCGCTCAGCGCGATGAGTGTTCGGCTTCATGTTCCGTCACCATCCGAACGGCACGGGCGCGGACTTCAGGAGAGAATTTGTTCGTCGTTTTGCTTGTCATAGACCCTACTTCTCACGAGTTGGAGTCTTCGGCAAAGCCGGGGCGGTTCACGGATTACCTTAACCAAGGTCGTACGCAACCGACGAAATGCTGCGGCCGCTTGTCGTTAAAATCCGAACGGCTTCGCGTTTGAAAGCTTCTGTAAATTCTTGTTGCTTCAGGTCTTCAGGCCATCCCGAAAAGTTTGAAGCGGTTCTCGGAGCAAGATTCTTTTAAAAAATATAGCATTTCAAATGACTCAAATAAAACTAGATATGCTCTAGTTCTCCTGTCAGTTTTTTCTAACAGAAGTCCTCCGATTTTGAAGGAGAAATCCAGCCTTGGATCAAAGCTATTTGTGAATATCGTGATAGTCTCTTGGACTCTCAAATGACGAAACTTTGCCCGCGGCTATAAATGGCCGCCTTTAGCTCTACTGCGGGACGATGAACTGAAGATTAGCGCCTTAAGGTCTCCTCTAAATCAAAGTAATTCGATCCAATTTCTCAAATCTGCTACGATCTTCGGATTGGCCAGCTTATTAGCGAAATTGTCTGCCCCATTTTTTTTGAGTGGGTGCTAATCAAATGCAGTTATTCGCATATAACGCAATGGCATCATTTAACTTCCATACTAGTCTACCATATGCTATTTACCGCATATGATTCATGGAGGATTAAAATGAGGCAGACTTGGCGGTGGTTTGGACCACAGGACCTGACTTCAGTTGATGACATGCGACAGGCCGGTGTAGAGGGTGTCGTTTCTGCCTTGCATCATGTCGCTACGGGTGCCGTGTGGACGCCCGAAGAAATTGCCCGGCGGCAGCAGCAAATAGCAATTATGAAGGATGGCGCGCCTTCGCATCTGAAATGGGAAGTGGTTGAAAGCCTGCCTGTTTCTGAAGACATAAAAAGGCAGTCCGGGGATTGGAAAATCCATATCGAGAACTGGAAAACCAGCATGATCAATCTGTCCCGTGCCGGGATAGAAATAATCTGCTATAATTTCATGCCGGTACTGGATTGGACAAGAACTGATCTTGCATGGCGGCTTGATAGCGGCGCAACGTGCATGCGTTTTGATCTGATTGATTTTGCGGCCTTCGATATTCACATTTTAAAGCGGTTCAATGCTGCTGAAAGTTTCTCAAGTAGTGTAGTTGAGGAAGCACAGCGACGTTTTGATGCCATGAGCGACGTGCGATGTCAGCAACTTGCATCGAATGTTGTTTACGGCCTGCCAGGTTCTGCAGAGACTTTCTCGCTTGCTGACGTGCGCCAGCAACTGGCCCTTTATGATAATATCAGCGAAGAGATATTGCGGCGTCATCTGATAGACTTTCTATCGGAGGTGGCTCCGCTGGCAGAGGAATTAGGGGTACGCTTATGTTGCCATCCCGACGATCCGCCTTTTCCGCTGCTTGGTCTTCCACGGATCATGTCTACGGAAAGTGATTATCGCAAGATCATGGAAGCCGTTAATATTCCTGCTAACGGGATTACGCTTTGTTCGGGTTCGCTCGGCACGCGCCGCGATAATGATTTGCCTGGTATGATGCAGCGGCTAGGCGATAGGGTTCATTTTCTGCATCTGCGCAATGTCATGATTGAAACAGATGATAATTTTGGCTCTTTCCACGAGGCTGGGCATCTTGAAGGTGGCACCGATATGGTCGCCATGATTGCTGCAGTCCTTGCTGAGGAACGCCGACGCAAAGCTCTTGGTCGCAAGGACTGGCAGTTGCCCATTCGTCCTGATCACGGACAGGATATTCTGGACGATCTTGGACGCAAGGGGCAGCCTGGCTATCCTTCTATTGGTCGCCTGAAAGGTCTTGCAGAATTGCGTGGCATTATGACTGCTCTCGAACATCCCAACTTTCGGCGAGACGCCTGATGCGATTATCAGCAAAAAGCCCTAAGACAAATGGCGTATCATGGCCTGATTACGAACCAGAATTGCATGATGCAGGAATTTTGCATCTTGGTTTGGGGGCTTTTGCGCGGGCACATATTGCAGCTTATACCGATGCTGCAATATCGGCTTCGGGTGGTGACTGGCGGATTGTCGGCGTATCTTTACGCGGTACCGAAGTCGCGAATGCTTTGAATGCGCAAAATGGCCGTTATACGCTGGTTGTGCGAGGTGTTGCCGATCACGCCCGCGTTATCGGCTCGATAGCGCAAGTCCTGTCCGGTGATTCTACTGGTATCGATGCACTTGATGTGATGTCCCGCCCTAATTGTCGTATTGTGAGTCTCACGGTTACCGAGAAAGGATATGGCCTGTTGCGCAACGGTGGTTGCGATCTCGATCATGCCGCAGTTAAAGCTGATCTTACCACGCCGTCCAGTCCGAGAGGTGTGTTGGGGTTATTGACGTTAGGCTTAAAGCGGCGTTTCGAAGCTGGTTGGCAGCCGTTTACGGTGCTGTGTTGCGATAATCTTCCAAATAATGGTGCCTTGCTGAAGTCCGCAGTAATTGACTTTGCGCAGCGTGCCCATGGCAATTCGCTGGCTCAGCGTATTGTTGAGGAAGTCGCGTTTCCCTCCACAATGGTTGACCGCATTACACCAAAGGCGACAGATCAAACGCGTACCGATGCAGAATTGGCGACAGGTTTTGAAGATGCTGCCGCAATCGAAACTGAAGCTTTTTCGCAATGGGTTATAGAAGATAATTTTCCCGCAGGTCGCCCGGCATGGGAAGCCATGGGAGCGACCTTTACCGACAAGGTGGAGCCATTCGAAAAGATGAAGCTTCGTATGCTCAATGGCTGCCACTCGATGTTAGCCTATACCGGCTTTCTGTGTGGGAAAACCTACGTCCGGGATGTTATGGCAGATGCCCAATTGAACCTGCTGGTCCGGCGCTATCTGATGATGGCAGCGCAAACCCTGCCTGCAAGTGATATTGACATCAATGCTTATGCTCAAGCCTTGATTGAACGTTTCAGCAACCCTTCAATTGCGCATGAAACCCGTCAAATTGCGGCAGATGGCACTGAGAAAATGCCACAACGTATTTTTGCGCCAGCAATTGATATGCTTGAAAAAAGTGGTGACGTTGCACTCTTCGCTTTCGCTACTGCTGCATGGATGCGTTATGGCCTTGGTTATAACGATGATGGAGACACTTATCACCTCGCAGATCCTCGTTCTGAAGAAATTTCGAAGGCGGTTTGCGGTGCTTCAAATGCTGTCGACATATTTGAAGCTTATGCGGGTTTGCGTGACTTACTGCCACAGACGCTCAAAGACGCACCTTTTGCGGTGCAGGTACAGAACCACCTGCAAAGCATGTTGTCGGAAGGAATGGTAGCCGCTGTCGCCAAAGCGTCGCAGTGAAGAGCATTTCGATTTATTCAAATTGAATAAGAATCGCTTGAAACTTGTCAAATGTCATTGAGAATGAGATCAGGATAACGTTGCGCCAATTGGTCTGTCACTTTGAGAACTTCCGAAAGATGTACACGGACGGCTGTTTCTGCGGCTGCGGGGTCTCTTCGTCTGATTGCAGTGAGCATGTTTTTATGCTGCTCGATAAGCAGCTCGACCGGCGTGACATTGGGTAGACTGAGAAAGCGCAATCGGTCAAACTGCGCTTTTTCGCGTTCGAGTAGGCCCCAGATATCACCGACGCTGATACTGTTGGCAACGGTCCGGTGAAAGGCATCGTCCGCTAGCGTAAATTCTTCAGGAAGGTCTTTTGCACTTTCCTGTGCAGCAATAGTTGCATCGAGTTCGCCCAGAGCGGCGTTGCTCAGGCCATCTTCTGCTGCTCGTCTGAATACAGCGATCTCGACTGCATTTCGAACAAACCGTGCGCGCTGGACTGCGGAGAGGGAAATTGGCATGATGAAGGTCCCGCGTTGTGGCCATACCTCTACCAATCCCTGATCTACCAGTCGGAGCAATGCCTCGCGTACTGGGGTGCGGCTGGTGCCAAAATGTCGTGCCAGTTCATTTTCGGAAACACGTTTTCCCGGCATTAAGCGCAAAGTGATGATGTCGTTGCGGATAGCTTCCAGAATCGTCCCAACTGCTGGTGGCAGCCCGCCGCCAAGCGCTGATTTGCTTTGAAGGTGGGGCGGGACAGGTGAAGCTTCATTCATGTGTTTATCCATTCCAACCCAAATGACTGAGAAAGTCTTTTGTACGTGCTGTGTGAGGGTTATCGAATATTTGTTCCGGTGGCCCTTGTTCGATAATCTGACCGTTAGCAAACACGACTACCTGATCTGCCACCCGACGTGCAAAAGTCATCTCATGAGTTACGACAATCATTGTCATTCCATCATCTGCCAGTCGTTTCATAACATTGAGCACTTCACCGATTGTTTCGGGGTCAAGTGCCGAAGTAGGCTCATCAAAGAGCATGACTTCTGGCTCCATTGCAAGGGCTCTGGCAATGGCAACACGCTGTTGCTGGCCACCGGACAGATTAGACGGATAATTATCGGATTTGTCTGACAGTCCAACTTTCTCTAGCAGAGCGACCGCCCGCTGACGCGCTTGCTCTTCAGATAGTCCAAGTACGGTTGTCGGGCCCATCATTATATTGCCGAGTGCATTTTTATGCGGAAAAAGCTCGAAATTCTGAAACACCATTCCCATACGCTGACGCATGGCACGTGCCTGTTTTGGATTTTGCGTCAGCAATTCGCCATCGATGAGAATCTCGCCGCCGCTCATTGCCTCCAACCCGTTGGTGCAACGCAGCAATGTTGACTTTCCTGAGCCAGACGGGCCGATCAGACATACGACTTGCCCTCGCGAGACCTTGAGGCTGACACCATTAAGCGCGACAAAATCACCATAGCTTTTACGTACGTCGCGATATTCGATAACGACATCGTCAGCTTTTGCGGTTGCTTTCTTGGGAGATGTCATTCGGTAACCCCATATTTACGATGAATCCAATCTACGATTTTTGCTTGCGGATATCCCAGCAACCAATAAATCGCAGCCATTGCGGTAAGAAGTTCCAGCACCCGGAAACTCTGCGATCGTATCTGCATCGCGGTATGAGCCAGATCACTGACAGCAATCACCGATACGAGTGATGTATCCTTGAACAGGGTGACCCATGTGGTTGCCAGCACCGGCAATACTCGCCGGGATGCCTGTGGCAGAACAATTTTACGAAAGGCGGTCCATTCACTCATGCCCAATGCAAGTCCGGCTTCTGTCTGTCCCTTGCGGATCGATCGAATGCCAGAACGGAAAGTCTCGGAATTATACGCAGCATTATTTGCAACCAGAGCTACGAGCCCCGTCATGAAGGGCGAGAATGAAATGCCGCTCATGATTGGCATCACATAGAAGGCCCAGTAAACGACGAGGATGATCGGCAGATTACGCATCAATTCAACGTAACAAGTCGCAATCAAGGCAACGGGTTTGAAACGCGATTCTCGCATGACCGCAATTAGAATGCCCAACGGGGTCGCAAAGAGCATCGTGAGTACTGTGAGAAGTATCGTTATCAGCGCGCCGTAACCCAGTAATGGCAGGCTTTTCCAGATTATATACCAATCGAATGTCATGAGCGCCCCAAGAAAGAAATGCGGCGGTAAAGCATGTCAACGCCTCTGGTGAGCGGAAAAATGATGATAAAGAATAGGATCATGACGGCGGTGTAGGCCTCTACAGGCGCATATTTCTGACCTGCGATAGCCTCTGCGCGACGCATGAGTTCAGGAACTGCGATTACACTTGCAATGGCCGTGTCTTTGACTGCAAGCGAGAGCAGGGAGCCAAAGGAAGGCAACATTCTTACGAATGCCTGCGGCAGAACGATTTTCCGCATAACCTGGCTTTGTGACATTCCCAGCGCCAGCCCTGCGCGGACTTGCCCGGGGCGCACAGATTGTATGCCGGCGCGCACAACTTCGGCGACATAAGCTCCCAAGTGCAGAGACAGAGAAAGGAGTGCGGACCAAAAAGGTGGCAGGTTTATTCCTGTAGCCATAGGCAAAGCAAAATAAACCCATACCAATACGACAAGCACCGGGATGGCACGCATTGAATCTATGTAAAATACAGTAATGCGGCGGAGCCAGTTAGGTCCATAAAGACGGGCGAAAGCGAGAGCTAGACCGAGCAGGAAACTTAAAATACTCACGCCCGCTGCAAGCACGATCGTGACCAAAAGTCCTTCAAGCAAGAACTTCCAGCTGTCTAATATTATACTGAAATTGAATTCCATCTGTCCTTGACCCTGAAGATGCTGGGACCTTGAAACGGCGTCAGCAGAGTGGGGTGCCACGCGCAACCGCAAGAGCTGCGCGTGGACGTTCCCTTTACTTACATCCTGGCTACTTCGGCCTCTTCAAGTTTAAGAAGCTCTGGAAGCTTAGGCTCTGCGACAGCCTTCAGCCATTCAAGGTATTCCGGCTGATTTTTATCGATGGCAAGACCGATTTCGTTCACTGCCTCTGTGCTATCCTGGCAATTATTCTCGCGTGGTAATGCGTCTAATCCCTTTACATTCTTGCTAAGAGCTATGAAAGGAATGCGGTTGATCGGCGCCACATCGGCCCGACCAGCCATTATTTCTTCCATTGGCGCCGCCGTTCCAGCGCTGGTCACACCACGTAATGTGGCGTTTGGAAAGCGTTCCTTGACCCAGTTTTCTTCACCCCCACCGGTGAAATAGGCGATTGTTACTTCCGGGCGATTGAAATCATCAACGGATTTAGCATCGGCAACTTTAGGATTGGAAGCCTTTCCGAAGACGCAAAGGGCAGTACGTGAATATGTTACAAAATCAACGACTTCCTGCCTTTGTTTTGTCATTGAAAGTGGAGATATGGTCATGTCAACCTGATTTGCAGCCAGGACCGGCACTTTCGTTTCATGGGACACCAGAACCGGGACCAGTTTTACACCCAAATCATCCGCGTATGTTTGCGCCAAGGACCATGCCGGTCCGCGCCAGCGTTCGTTAGACCCCGTAGTGTCTTCAACGAGCCATGGTGGGTTTGCAAGAACGCCCACCCTTAATTCACCCGCCTTTTTTATTGAATCAATGCGTTTGCTCACACCGGGAGCAGGAACTTCCTGTGCCCACGCGGCTCCAGAACCAAACAGCAGGCTTATAGCAGTGATAGCTGCAGCCGCGTATGAAAGCTTATTCATGGTAAAACGCTCCTCACCTCAATTTACCAGCACTCCCCTGGTAATAAAAGTATTCTAGTATACAAGTTGTCGGGTTGCAAGTGTGGCCGGGTCAAATCATTGACTTGAGTTTGTCTTTGGTGCAACGCACGCTTCGTTGAAGCAACGGCCCAATCGCAGGCAGCGAAATATTCTTCCGATTTAGTCCCATAGGGAACGCTCTATCATGCCTAGAATGCACCGCGAAAAGTGCGAAACATCTCTAAGCGCAGATCAGTCCAATGGACTGATTTCTGATCCTATTAGTCTTAAAATATTTTATTTTTAAACACTTAGCTTTTCGCTGAGTGTAACTTTAACTGCGTTGGCTTCTTCCTGCATTAAAGTGATGAATTTGGCGATTAATCGCGCATTCTTGCTTTTGAGTGGGTGCCATAAGTGCATTGTGTAAGGAATTTCGACGTCAAAACGACGAAGCGTAACGCCCATTTCGAGATAATCGCATGCTGTCAAAGGATTGACGATTGAGACGCCCAGCCCAGCCATCACCATTGAGCAAACACTTGCTGCCGTTGTCGTCTCAACAGAGTAGCGACACATAATGCTATTTTGAGCAAAAATTTCGTCGACTTTACGTCGATATGGATCGTCCTGTGAAAAAGAAATATACGGCACACAGTCGAAATCTTGCGGTGTCAGCACAGTTTTTTGCGTCAGTGGATGATTGACCGGCAATACGCATACAAGTGCTCCAACATCAATTTTCTCATGGCAAAAGCCTTGATATTCGAACTGCCCCTCGGTGATGCCAAGGTCGAAAACAGTTGTCATCATCTCGTTTTGGAGCGAAATTTCTTCATGAGAATGTAGAGAAAGATGAATGCTGGTCTTCGCACTCTGTAGCCTCTTTGCAACCCTCGGAATGATGGATTCTGCATAGGCGGGAATAGTTGCGATACGAAAATTTGCTGCATTGTGCGTGCGTATCGCAGCAGCAGCTCGGCTGATTTCATCCATGCCAATAAATGCTCGCCGCACAACATCATGAAGAAGAAATGCCTGATCTGTTGGTGTTAAGCGCTTGCCGAAACGAATGAACAGATCAAAGCCGATCCGCTCTTCCATTTCGCGCAATTCCCGGCTTATCGTGGGTTGCGATGTGCGCAGATGAGCCGCCGCAGTGGTCATGTTTTTATTGACCATAATGGCATTGAACACTTCAATTTGTCTTTGATTCAATTTTGTCATCGGCGCACGACTTCCTATATATCAGTTTTGAATAAAAAAGATTTTCTGCGCATTTCACAAGCATAAAAAACTTTGGAACTATGTCCCCAAAAGACGCCTCACAGGGATTGGGGAAAAATGGGTGACAATATGACAACGTCTTCGTTGGTTAATCAGCGAGAGTCGAATAGCGAATGGTTCTCTTACAAAGGGGGAGAGCTTCACGCAGAACAGGTTCGTCTTAGCGAAATTGCGCAAGATATACCGACACCTTTTTATTGCTACTCTACGGATGCTATAAAATGGGCTTACCAAACACTGGAGGAAGAGCTCAGAAAGATTGACGTGTCGATTTGTTTCGCCGTCAAAGCAAACAGCAATATTGCCGTTTTGCGTTTGCTTGCGAAGTTGGGTTGCGGCATGGATATTGTTTCCGGTGGAGAGCTGGAGCGTGTGCTCGCGGCGGGCCTGCCGGCTAAGAGTGTCATTTTCTCAGGTATTGGTAAAACCCGGCGGGAAATCAAGAGGGCTCTTGAGGTCGGTGTTCAGCAAATCAATGTTGAATCCGCTGCTGAGCTGGATGTCATCATTGAAGTGGCCCGCCTTCTTAAAACGCGTGCACCCGTCGCCTTGCGTGTTAATCCCGACGTTGATGCCAAAACTCACGCCAAGATTACAACAGCAACCAAGAAAAGCAAATTTGGTATTCCAATCGCCGAGGTGCCGGCTGTTTACTCCGTAGCTTCAAAATCTCCCGAACTGGAGCTCAAGGGGTTGGCAGTTCACGTCGGCTCCCAGATGCAGGATCTTTCGCCTTTCAGGCATACATTCTCAACGATGTCAGATTTGGTACGTGATTTACGCTCTCAAGGTTTGGAGGTTCAGCACCTTGACCTTGGTGGAGGCATAGGGATTTCTATTGGAGAAAAGCCCGGACCTGATGTCAAGGAATACAGCAAGATAATTGCTGAAACCGTTGGTGATCTCGGTTGCAAACTGACTGTGGAGCCTGGGCGTTGGCTTGTCGGCCGGGCTGGGGTTCTTGTGACTGAAGTCCTGTATCTCAAAGATGTCGACAGTGACACTGTTGTAATTATCGACAGTGGTATGAATGATCTCATCAGACCTGCGCTCTACGACGCAACGCATCCGGTTATCCCCATCAACGAACCAGACCGGGATACAAAAACGCAGCATCGGATTGTTGGCCCTATCTGTGAGAGTTCAGATGATTTTGGCTATTACACGGGCCTTGGGAAAATAGCAGCTGGCGATCTGGTCGCTTTCGACTGTGCTGGCGCCTATGGCGCTGCGATGTCTTCCACTTACAATTCACGCGATCTTATCGCGGAAGTTCTCGTGGAAAATGATCGATACCGGCTTATTCGCAATCGGCTCGATATCCAGGAACAGCTGAAGATAGAGGACAAAGGGGAATGGAAAACTGCTGTTGGCTTCTAGTGGAGTGCGACGCGGACCCTTTCAGCTTTGGTGTGGCATAAGAACAAAGGTTGAATGCCATAAAACAATCGATCTCCAACCTTGAGAAAGAACATAAAGCATTAGAAATATTGCGCAATTTTCCATGACTGTCCGGTTTGGAACGTTGCGCAAACCAAAGTCGTAAAGACAAACAAAAGGGGAATATAATGTTACAAACAATCAAGACCATTCTGTCGGCAAGCGTTGTCAGCTTTGCTCTTCTTGCACCCGCAGCGGCATCAGAAAATATGCTGCGTGTATCATATCAGGAAGATCCCAAGACGGCGGATGTCCAGAAAACAACAGATGCATATACTCTTCCGCTTAACGTTTTTGATCGGCTGATTGAGGCCGAGACAACAGCGCCAGGTCAATCGACCCTTGTTCCAAGTCTGGCTGAAAGCTGGACTGTTTCTGATGATGGTAAGGTCTACACTTTCAAGTTACGTCAGGGCGTACTTTTCCATAACGGAGAAGAACTGAAGGCTGACGATGTCGTCTATACTTTTGATCGTATGCTTGACCCATCGACCAAAGCACTCAGTACTGACATTCTTGACTTTGTCGATGGGGCAACAGAACGATTGAACGGCAGTGCGGATAAAGTGCGCGGTCTCGAAGCGATCGATGACTATACCGTCCGCATTACGCTAAAAGAGCCGTATGCCGCGTTTACAGCACTGATGGCCAGCCCACAGGCATCAATTTATAACCGCAAATTTACTGAACCGCTTGGTGATCAGTTTGGTCTCTCACCAGAAACAACCAATGGTACAGGCCCTTTCATCCTGCGTGAGTATAATCTCAACGACAGCCAGTTGCTTGAGGCGAATGAAGCTTACTTCAAAGGAAGGCCAAAGCTTGATCGCATCCTCGTCCGCGTTGTCGCAGATTCAGAGACCTTGCGTCTTCTGTTCGAAGCCGACGAACTTGACGTCTTCGATCTTGATTATGCAATGAGCCAGACGCCATATTTCTATGGTAGCGACAAATGGAAAGACCACATTAAGAGTGGCCCTCGCGTTGGTATGTACTATTATCATATCAATCAAGCGAACAAGCCTTTTGATGATCCAAAGGTGCGCAAAGCTTTTCAAATGGGTATTAACCGTCAGGAAATTCTCGATAAGAATTTCTACGGTAAGGGCAAACTCGAAAATGGCGTCATGCCCCGGGGGCTGATCTGTTATGAGGACGCTACGCCGATCGAATATAACCCTGAGAAGGCCAAGCAACTGCTCGCTGAGGCAGGTTATCCCGATGGTGTTGATATAAATTTGGCACAGGTTAGCAGTTGGTCGTCGAAGTGGTCGGATATGAACCAGATCATCCAGGCGCAACTTAAAAATTCTGGCTTCAATACGCATATTAAGACGATGGATGAATCTGCGTATTTCGATTTGCGCAAGGCAGGGAAGATCGATAACTACACGCAGACCTGGTCCGCTGATTTCAATGACCCCGATAACTTCTTTTACACATTCTTTAGTAAAAGCGGGACTGGCGTTCGCGGCTTCAACAACAATGACCCCAAAGTTTTCGAGGAAGTTGAGAAGGCGCGCGTTATGACTGATCCGGCAGAGCGTTGCGCGGTCTATAAGGCGCTCACAGAGCAGATTGTTCAGCAGGATGCGGCATGGGTTCCGCTATTTAGCCTTGATCACAATTATGTGGTCCAACCACGGGTGAAGAATTTTACAATCCCTTGGAATGGCTGGAGCGACATGAGCTACTACAAGACGGAAGTCGAGTAAGCTCTCGGAGCACGTTGCAGTGACATGCTTCGCTGTGGCGTGCTCGCAGCTTTTCTTAACGTTCCCCCTTTTGAAAAGAAGTTTTCCTGTACCTGATTTCGGGTGGGCTACTTCTTCTGAATAATCACGCCACAAAATGCTGGCGCATTGTAAAGGAATTCCTTGCGATGCTGAATTATGTGATAAAGCGCATCGCGATTTCGATCCCCGTGCTGATCGGAATTACCGCTTTGTTATTTGTGATGCTGAATGTCATACCCGGTGATCCTGTTGCTCTTCTAATGAAGGAGCACGCTAGTCCCGATGTAATAGCACGCGTGCGTGCTCAGATGCATCTCGATGATCCGCTGATAACGCGCTACTTTCGGTTTCTATTTGCTGCGTTACAGGGCGATCTGGGTACCTCTATCAAGCTCAATCGCAGCGTGACGACGCTGATTATGAATGCCTTCCCAAATACACTGCTTTTGGCTGCCTGTGCTGCAGTGGTCTCCTGGATAATTGGCATACCCGCCGGAATCATTTCTGCTGTGCGCCGCGATACGATGGTCGATCATTTTTTTATGGGCTTTTCACTCCTCGGCGTTTCGATGCCGATTTTTTGGTCGGCTTTGTTGATGCAGTATATTTTTGCGGTCCAGCTCAAATGGCTGCCCGTGTCGGGTTTCTATGGATATCAATATGTCATAATGCCAGCGCTTGTTCTGGGCTGGAGTTCAGCCGGTGTGATTGCGCGTTTGACCCGATCAAGTTTGCTGGAAGTCATGCGCCATGACTACATTCGAACCGCGCGCGCGAAAGGCCTGCATGAAACGCTCGTCATCACGCGCCATGCGCTCAAAAATTCACTTATTCCGGTTGTAACTATCATGGCTATTCAGGTGGCCAGCCTGTTATCCGGTGCTGTTATTACCGAAGCAATTTTTGGCATTCCCGGTGTTGGACGAATTTCTGTAAATGCAATTCAAGCGCGCGACATGCCGCTTCTTCAGGGATCGGTGTTGTTTGCAACTGTTCTCGTCATCCTGGGTAATCTGCTCGCGGATATACTCTATTCTGTCCTCGATCCTCGCATCCGTAATCAAATGAAGGGTGGCTCGAAATGACGCAAATCGCACAAGTTATCGAGAGTGTCGAAGAGCAGATTCAAGACACGCAAAGCGACAGCTTTTTAAGTGATACGATCCGCAGCTTCAGAAAAAATAAAAAAGCGATGATCGGGCTTTTCGTCATAGCCTCTCTTGTTTTTATCGCAATTTTCATTCCCTGGATTAGCCCGCATGACCCTTACCGTGTGGAGTTGAATGAGCAGTTACTGCCTCCCTCCACGACGTACTGGCTGGGCACTGATAACTTTGGACGCGATCTGCTGACCAGAATACTGTACGGTGCGCGTATTTCGCTGTTGGTTGGTATCATTCCAAGCATGATAGCCTTGATACTGGGCACGATCATGGGCGTGATCAGTGGCTTTTATGGTGGGCGTGTGGACTTTGTCATTATGCGTCTGGCCGATGTGATGATCTCCTTTCCGTCCCTGCTGCTTGCAATGGTAGTTATGTACACATTGGGGGCAAACCTTTTTAATATCTTCATAGCGTTGAGTCTGGTCGGTTGGGCCGGTGTGGCCCGCGTGGTGCGCTCACAAACCCTGGCGGTACGAGAAAAAGAATTTATCGAGGCGGCTCGCGCGAACGGTACTTCCAAATCGGTCATCATGTTTCGGCACATATTCCCCAATGTCGTACCGACATTGATCGTGCTTTTTTCGTTGAGTATTCCTGAAGCCATCATGTGGGAGTCGAGCCTGAGCTTTCTGGGTGTCGGAGTTCAGCCGCCAGAAGCAAGTTGGGGGCTTCTTGTCGCCAAGGGTAAGGAATATCTCTTTGCCGCTCCGCTGGTCGCTATCATGCCGGGTGTTGCCATTCTCATTACGGTTCTCGCATTCAATTTCATTGGTGACGGTCTGCGCGATGCGCTTGACCCTTACATGAAAGACTGAGGCTCAAATCATGTCGAATAATGACGACCTTCTTAAAGTCCGTAATCTTTGCACCGATTTTAAAAAGCAAAGTGGCTCAGTACGTATTCTCGATCATGTTTCCTTCGATGTTGGCCGGGGAAAAATTGTTGGCCTCGTGGGAGAGTCTGGCTCCGGGAAAAGTATGACTTCGCTTTCATTGATGGGGCTGGTTCCTTCGCCTCCCGGCAAAGTCACAGCCGAGAGCATCATGTTGGATGGTTCTGATTTGAGCAGGCTGAAACCCGATGAGATGCGTCGCAAGCGTGGTCGTGAAATTGCAATGGTCTTTCAGGAACCCATGACTGCGTTGAATCCTGTAAAAACCATGCTTCAACAAGTTGGCGAACCACTTGCTATTCAGGGGCAGCTTAGCAAGCGTGAAATTCGAAAAAAAGTTCTGCAAATGTTTGAGATGGTGGGGATTCCAGAGCCTGAGGCGCGTCTGAGTGCTTATCCCCATGAACTGTCCGGTGGCCTTCGCCAGCGCGCAGCCATTGCGATGGGACTGATCTGCAAACCGAAATTGCTGATCGCAGATGAACCCACCACGGCACTTGATGTGACCACTCAGGCACAGATCCTCCGATTGATGCTTGAGCTGCGTGATAGGGCATCGACGGCGATTCTACTGATTACCCATGATCTCGGCATTATCGCTGAGATGTGTGATGAAGTTAACGTGATGTATGCAGGACAGATTGTCGAACAGGCGAATGTTTTCGACCTTTTTGACCGTCCTTCACATCCGTACACACGAGGCCTTCTGGCTTCCATACCCAAAGCAACTGAACGACCGACGGCAAGCCGTCTCAACAGCATCAAAGGCATGGTACCCAATTTGGCCCATCTGCCGACAGGCTGTCGGTTTAGCCCACGTTGCACAGATGCAATGCCTATCTGCCGCGTGCAAGCACCAGAAATAACAGACATCGGAAACGGACATAAAGCGCGTTGCTGGCTTCATGATAAAAAAGGAGTTGCAGCATGAGTGAAGCTTTAATTTCGACGAAAGACGTCAGTAAATATTATCACATGAAGAGCGGCTTCTTTACGTCCAAGGAGAAAGTCGTCCGCGCGGTGGATGGAATCACGCTTGATATATATGAGCGTGAAACTTTCGCCCTTGTCGGGGAGTCTGGTTGCGGAAAAACCACTCTCGGGCGTGTTATCTTACGGCTTTTGGAAAAAAGCAGTGGCGGTATTCGCTATCGAGGCCAGGATATTCACGATCTCGATGGTGAGCAGATGCGGTCTTTACGCAAGAAGCTTCAAATCGTCTTTCAGGACCCTTATGCATCGCTCAATCCGCGTATGCGTATTAAACATATTCTCGCCGAACCGTTGCGTGCGCATAATTACGGTACGTCTGCACAAATAGAAGCGCGGTGCCGGGAACTACTGGAAATGGTTGGCCTTCGTGCTGATTTATTGAACCATTACCCGCACCAGTTCAGCGGTGGTCAGCGGCAGCGCATTGGCATTGCACGGGCGCTGGCCAATAATCCAGAATTTATTGTGTGCGACGAAGCGGTTTCTGCACTTGATGTCTCGATTCAAGCGCAGGTTCTTAATCTTTTGCGCGACTTGCAGGAAAAGATGAAACTTACCTATCTGTTTATTACCCACGATCTGAGTGTCGTGAGGCAGTTTGCAGATCGTGTCGGGGTGATGTTTTTAGGGCGCCTCGTTGAGGTGGGTACGACGGAAGAGCTATTCACAAGTCCACAGCATCCCTACACAAGGTTTTTGATTTCAGCCGTTCCGCGCCCTGATCCGCACCAGAGAACGCGAGAACGTCTCATTCTGAAGGGCGATATACCAAGCCCTATGAACCTACCCTCCGGCTGCCGTTTTCATACACGGTGTCCTTATGCTCAGGATATTTGTCGTGTGGAAGACCCGGCTATGAAAACGCATCACGCCAGAAGTGTGGCGTGTCACTTTCCGTTGAACGAACCTGCTATGCAGTCGCAATGAGACAGGACTTATGATGTGCTGGCAGACTGAAACACTGCGGAACAATGATTGAAGAGTATGATGATGGATCTGTTGATTAAAAAAGTTGACGATAATCTTTGGAACGCGCAGTTCGGTGAAAAGACCTGGCGCTGCGCCGTTGGAAGGGGTGGAATCCAGAAGCAGAAACAAGAGGGAGATGGCGTAAGCCCCATCGGTCGCTGGCCGCTTCGCCGTTTATTTTATCGGGCGGACCGCATTTCAAAACCAGAAACGGTTATTGCCTGCCGTAAAATGACAGAGCTTGACGGGTGGTGTGATGATCCTTCAAGCGCAGCTTATAATATGCATGTAACTTTGCCTTTTGCGGCACGACATGAAGTTTTCTGGATGGACGACGATATTTATGACTGTGTTGTGGTTCTTGGCCACAATGACAACCCGATTATACCCGGTGCCGGTAGCGCAATATTCTTGCATATTGCTCGACCGGACTACACTCCTACTGCTGGCTGTGCAGCTCTTAACAAAGATGACCTGCTGGAGTTTCTGAAATTGGCGGACAAGGATACCCATCTGCAATTTCTTGATGAGTCCTGAGCCTGGATTTGAAATGTTCATGCTCTCGAGACCGAGAGCATTTCCTTTCTTGATCGATTGGAAATGCTCTATCTCTTCGTTTTTAATTGGCGTTTTATCCAATACTGTTTCAATTATGCAGGCCGGGGGAAAAAATGTGAGCCGCTGGCCGACATGCCGATTTCTTTTGCCGCCTGCTCCATATGAGGGGCGAGTTCTTCCATGCGCTCTAGCGTCATACGGACAGCCGGCCCAGCGATTGATAGGCAGCTTATCACCCGATTGCCGCTGAAAACCGGCACCGCCATGGCCGCCATGCCGACAATATAACTGTCGATTGATACCGAATAGCCGCGCTTGCGGGTTTCACTGAGTACGTTGAGCAACTCGGCAATCGTTCGCGGCGCACCCGGCCCACACGGCTTGGACTGGTCAACCAGTCCCTGCCGGGCGACCCTTTCCAGCGCCTCTTCGTCGCTCATCGCCGATAACCATGCTTGCCCACCGGCACTCGACGCAAGATGCACAACAACACCCTGTTCCTGGCCTGGGTCATAGCGCAGTCCACTGGTTGCGCCTTGCGCCACGGCCACCCAGATCAGGTCATCACCATCAATCACAGAGAGACGAATCAACTCGCCACTTATTTGGGCCAGTCGATCAAGAATAGGCTGGGCAATGTCACCAACACCGGTACGTCCAAGAAAACCAACGCCTAGGGCCGCGAGTTTCATGGTCAGCGCATAATCACCCTGATTTTGTACCTGCCGCACATAACCCAATCGAATCAATTCGTTAAGGGTGCGATGCACGCCGCTGGCCGGTTGATTGACCTCATGCGCGATCGAGGAGACGGAGAGGCCATCCGGTTTGATTGCCAGCAATTCGATGATGGAAAGGGATTTCTCAAGGGTGCTCATGCATTTTCCATTTTGGATTATAATTCCATTTTGGCATGAGATACCGTACAGTCAAGGCATTTCGTAAAATCGCAGAGTTTCAATCAGAAAATTTGAACAGCTATCCACGATGTAATAAAAGCGCCACTCTGTTTTATACAGAATGGCGCTTTGATCATTTTATTGCTTGAAAAGAGGGTTATACCTTTTCAAGTGCGACGGCGATACCCTGACCAACACCGATACACATTGTCGCGAGAGCTTTTGATTTTCCGGTCAGCGACAGTTCAAGTGCTGCCGTGCCAGCGATGCGGGCACCCGACATGCCAAGCGGATGACCAAGCGCAATCGCCCCACCATTCGGATTCGCACGCGGATCATTATCAGCGATTCCGAGCTGGCGGAGCGTTGCAAGGCCTTGGGAGGCAAAGGCTTCATTCAGCTCAATGACGTCAAGGTCGTCGGCCTTCCAGCCAAGGCGGTTCAGCAGTTTCTGCGAAGCAGGAGCCGGGCCTATACCCATGATGCGGGGTGGAACACCTGCCGTTGCTCCGCCAGTGATGCGGGCAATCGGGGTGAGGCCGTATTTTTTCACTGCCGCTGCGGATGCGATGATCAGCGCTGCCGCACCATCATTCACACCTGATGCATTGCCAGCGGTGACAGTGGCGCCGTCCATGCGGTTCACCGGTTTCAGTTTGGCAAGTGCTTCAAGGCTGGTGGCACGCGGATGCTCGTCCTTTTCGACACTCAGCGGATCGCCCTTTTTCTGAGGAATACTGACCGCTACGATTTCCTTTTCAAGGCGACCATTGGCCTGTGCTGCTGCGGCTTTTTCCTGACTGCGGACGGCAAATGCGTCCTGATCTTCGCGCGAGACCTTGTAGTCAATGGCAACATTGTCGCCGGTTTCGGGCATGGAATCGACACCATAAAGCGCTTTCATCACCGGATTGACAAAACGCCAGCCGATGGTGGTGTCATAAACTTCGGCCTTGCGGGAAAAAGCTGCGTCAGCCTTCGGCATGACAAAGGGCGCGCGGCTCATGCTTTCGACACCTCCGGCAATCATCAATTCAGCTTCGCCGGACTTGATAGCGCGTGCGGCGATGATCATGGCATCCATGCCTGAGCCGCAAAGACGATTGACGGTGGTGCCAGTGACAGAGACCGGTAGGCCCGCCAGTAGCAGCGACATGCGGGCAACGTTGCGATTATCTTCGCCAGCCTGATTGGCGCAGCCGAAGATTACATCATCAACAGCTTCCCAGTCGAGTGACGGGTTGCGCTCCTGCAATGCTTTGAGCGGTACGGCTCCAAGATCATCGGCACGTACCGATGACAAAGCGCCACCAAAGCGGCCAATGGGGGTGCGAATATAATCGCAGATGAAGACTTCGGTCATGGAGCTATCCTCAAAGTTGCGGGGCGATGAGATCGGCGACGGGGCCTTCAGTGTGCAGCTTTGCGCCCGTTTTGGCCTGAAGTTCCTCAAAGGAGATGCCCGGCAGCTTTTCACGCAATACGAAATGACCATCCTTGATGTCGATCACCGCAAGGCTGGTATAGATGCGGGTGATGCAGCCAACGCCGGTCAGCGGGAAGGTGCAGGCCTCTACCAGTTTCGGCTTGCCGTCTTTGGTGACATGTTCGGTGATGACAAAGACCTGCTTGGCACCATGCACAAGATCCATGGCGCCGCCCACAGCCGGTACCCCCTTGGAACCAACACGCCAGTTGGCAAGATCACCATTCTGCGCGACCTGATAGGCGCCAAGAATAGCCACATCCAGATGACCGCCCCGTACCATGGAAAAACTGTCAGCATGGTGGAAGAAGGCAGCACCGGGTTTCAGCGTCACGGCCTTTTTGCCGGCATTGATGAGATCCCAGTCTTCTTCGCCCTCAGCCGGTGGTTCACCGAAATCAAGAATGCCGTTTTCGGTGTGGAAGATCGCCTGCCGTCCGGGCGGCTGGTAGCGTGCGACCATTTCCGGAAAACCGATGCCGAGATTGACATAGGCACCGTCACGGATGTCCTGCGCGGCACGCCAGGCGATCTGGGCGTTGGAAAGCTTGAGGTCTTGAGATGTTTCGACGGTCATGCGTAAACGGCTCCCGACCGAATGAGGATTTCTTCCTGTTGCGGATTGGCGATCTCGACGACGCTGTCGACAAAAATACCGGGTGTGATCACATGCTCAGGATCAATGCCGCCGAGTGGCACGAGTTTCGAGACTTGCACGACGGTTTTGGCGGCAGCCATGCACATCAGCGGATTGAAGTTGCGCGCCGCCTTATTATAGGTGAGGTTACCGTGAATATCGCCGACATGCGCTTTGATGAGAGCGAAATCGGCCTTGAGCCAGCGCTCCTGAACATAAGAGCGACCGTCAAATTCGGCGATGACCTTGCCTTGCGCAAGCTCGGTACCAAAGCCCGTTGGTGTGTAGAAAGCGGGAATGCCCGCGCCGCCCGCGCGGATGCGCTCAGCGAGTGTGCCTTGAGGGACGAGCTCAAGTTCCACCTTGCCTGCGAGATAGGCCTCGGTGAAGGCGCGTGGATCAGAAGACCGGGGGAAAGAGCAGATCATCTTTTTGACCATTCCGGCATCAATCATTGCAGCGATACCGATGCGGCCATTTCCGGCATTGTTATTGATGACAGTGAGATTTTTCGGCCCCTTGTCAATCAGGGCGTGGATCAACTCGATCGGCGCACCGGAGCCGCCGAAGCCGCCAATCATGACGGTTGCACCATCATTAATCCCGGCAACAGCTTCCGCCGCGCTGGTGATTGTCTTGTCCATGTTTGAACCCTCCATGTTGGCGTTGAAACTAAGACGGTCAGCGGCTAGACGGCAACCGATTTGTGCGTTATATAAATTTTGTTCGACTATCGCACAAAATAGAGGGCGCAATGACCGTAAAAGAACGCGACATTATGGGCGGTCTTGCCAAGGGGCTAAAAGTGATTGAGGCATTCAGCGCCGAGCGGCCGCGCCTTTCCATAGCTGAGGCGGCGGAGATTGCCGGTCTTGACCGCGCGACGACACGCCGTTGCCTGTTGACGCTCTCGGAACTGGGCTATGCCGCTTATGACGGTAAGTTTTTTACTGTGACGCCACGTATTCTCAGGCTTGGCACCGGCTGTCTCGCCACCATGCCGCTGCCGCGTATTGTCCAGCCGACGCTTGATCGGCTATCGGAAGAGATCGGCCAGAGCACATCGGTGTCGATCCTTGATGAATGGGAAATTGTTTATGTGGCGCGAGCTGCCCAAAGTCGGGTGATGTCCATCGCCCTGATGCCGGGCTCAAGACTGCCGGCCTATTGTACCTCAATGGGGCGTGTCTTGCTGGCCGCGCAGACGGAAGAAAAGGCTGCGCAACTGCTCAAAGATTCTCCGCGCATTGCCCGTACGGAACGCACCGTGACAGAGATTGCCAAATTGATGGCGGCGCTGCACGAGGTACGTCAAAACGGTTTTGCGACCATCGATCAGGAAGTAGAAATGGGGTTGCGCTCGATTGCCGTACCGCTGCGGACATCGCGTGGCAAAACGATCGCGGCGCTTAATGTGGGGCTTGCCGCCACAGCAGAACCGATGACGACGATTGTAGAGCGCTATCTGCCTGCGCTTTTAAAAACGCAGGCAGAATTGGCTTCCATGCTGGCCTAGCTGCTTTCTACGAATTATTCTTTATAAAAACGCTAAACACTTTTGGTGGAAATACTCTTATCAGTAGGGCAGGCCAACATAGTTCTCTGCAAGTGCGGTGTGGGCTGCTTTGGAACCCGCCAGATACTCGACTTCCGCGCCCTGCATACGGCGAAGGAATGCACCTTCTTCCGGGAAGGAATGCAGCATTCGGGTCATTGACCAGGAGAAGCGTGACGCTTTCCAGACGCGGGCGAGTGCTGTGGCTGAATAGGTCTTCAGATAAGTTTCGTCACCGGCGTAGCGGGCGATCAAAGCTCTCGATAGATAGTAGACATCGGAGGCCGCGAGGTTCAAGCCCTTTGCCCCGGTTGGCGGTACGATATGGGCGGCATCTCCCGCCAGATACAGCCGCCCCCAGCTCATCGGCTCGGAAATGAAGCTTCTGAGCGGCGCGATGGATTTTTCAATTGACGGCCCGGTCTCAAGGGTTTCTGCGAGTTCTGCTGGCAGGCGGCGGCGCAATTCGTCCCAGAATGCATCGTCGCTCCAGCTTTCCGGCTTGTCGGTCAGCGGCACTTGCAGGTAGTGGCGGCTGAGATGGGCATTGCGCATGGAGCACAGCGCAAAGCCGCGATCCGAACCGGCATAGACCAGCTCTTCATGCAGCGGTTTTGTTTCCGAAAGAATGCCGAGCCAGCCGAACGGATAAACGTGTTCATATTCGCGGCGGGTGCCTTCGGGGATGGTTTTGCGGCTGACGCCATGGAAACCATCGCAGCCAGCAATATAATCGCAATCAATGCGATGGCCGGTACCCTTATGGCTAAAGGTCACATAGGGTGCATCGCTGTCCGCGCCATGGATTTCCACGCCTTCGGCCTCGTGATAGATCGGCGCGCCGGTTCTTTCCAGCTCGTCATAAAGATCACGGGTGACTTCTGTTTGGCCGTAAATAGTAACGGAACTGCCGGTCAGTGCTTTAAAGTCGATATGGACTTGCTGGCCATGTGCGGTGATCAACGTGCCGTCATGAACAAAGCCTTCTGCATCCAGCCGTTTGCCTACACCCGCCTCACGCAGCAGATCGCACAAGCCCTGTTCCAGCACACCAGCCCGGATACGGCCAAGCACATAGGCGCGGGTGCGCTGTTCGAGCACGATCGCATCTACACCTTTGCGGCGCAGAAGGAGTGAAAGCAGCAGGCCGGAAGGCCCGCCGCCGATAATGATTACCTGATGACGCATTTAATTTTCACTTTCGGAGTTCAAAGCGGTGAAAAGGCAAGAGGGCGCAGCACGATATGCTTGCTGCCCTTAGCTAAAGAGTTGGATGGAATAGGATTAACCTGACGCGGCAGCAGGGAAATGATGTCTGTCGCGCCGGAAACCGCCTGCCATGTCGCGACCGCCCCGCTGGTTGCCTGGCCAGTGACAAGTGCTGCACAATTTGGGGAAAAGAGCGGCGCGTCAGCCTTTCGCGCCGCATGGGGATTGCGCCTGTTGGCAATCACCGTCTCAAAAGTGGGGGATGATTCAACTGTGTGCAGAAAACGGTTTTCCTGCTCTTCCACCAGCGCGAAAGCTCTGGGAATGAAGCCTTCAACCCATGCTGTCTCGGTCGCGAGTGATGCGCGGCAGGCTTCACGTTCCGTCCAATCCGCATAGCTCCACAGATGATGAATGGTATTGAGTGGCCCGGTTTCACCCAGCCAGTAGCCGGTAAGTGGCAAATGCCGTGTTACCAGCGGCAGTCCTTCATCGGCCAGCAATGCAAGATAGGCAGGGGCTGCACCGGGTTTTAACCGATAGCTTCGCCATTCGTGAATCATAGTTTCCTCCATTTGAGGAAACTGACCAAGATAGATAATTTGTGAAATGGACTGAGCGGCGGAAAGATTGGACGATACCCGGCATAGCGCGTATCAATTCTCGTGGTGAAGTGCCTGTTTGCGAAATGCACCGGGCGAAAGACCCACGCGCTGTGTGAAAAAGCGGTTGAAGTAAGCCGGGTCGTCGAAGCCGGTCATGTGCGCGACTTGCGCGACACTGCTTTCGGTATAAACAAGATAACGTTTGGCTTCGATGATAATGCGCTCATAAAGCAGCCCTGCAGCTGTATTGCTGGCGCGTGCCTTGCAGGCAGCATTCAGACGAGCCTGCGTGACAGCAAGATCTTTAGCATAAAAGGCAAGTGAACGTTCGGTGCGGAAGTGCTTTTCCAGCAGTGCACGGTAACGCACCAGAAGGTCATAATCCCGGTCAGGTGCGGCAATTCCGGGACCATCATGGGTGATATAGAGCCGCAGAACCACGACCAGAATGCGCATATATTGCGCTAGGATCGCTGTGCGCCGACCGGGCGCGGCCCAGATAAACTCCCGATGCAGCCACTCGAATGTATCATTGACGGCCGGGATATTGACGCCGGTTCCTTCAAGCGGATAGGCGGCGGGCTGTCCTGCCGCGCTGGCAAAACGCTGATCAAAGGCCTCGGCTGATTTGAGACAGCCCAGTGCTGCCGTCACCACAAAGCCGTCAGTGCCGAGGTCGAAGTCGATCTGATGGACGATTCCCGCTGGTATCACGAGAATTCCGGGAGCCGGGATGGGTAGAATACGCTCTTCCATACGGATAAAGCCGCCGCCGCTTTTTACCAGCAGAACCTGCATGTGATCGGGGTGGGAATGCGGACGAATTCTCCAATCATTGGGGCCGGAACGGTCGCGAATAGGCTCAATGTGCAGGAAATCGAGTTCAACATCCGCGCCCTGATCACCATAGAGATAATAGTGTGGAATTTCGCTCCTGACATGAACGGCCATTTTCCCTCCCGAAAGTCGTCCTTGCAAATTGTGCAACAATTGCGCGGGTGTGTCCATTGGAGTGATTTGCGCTGATGGTTAGCAAAGGTCAATGCCCGTGAACCAGGGGCAATCAGTCAGCGGCAATCAACCAGGGGAGGAACCAATGGTGCTGGTGAAGGAAGAGGGGCGCGTCTGCGACGTGCTCGTTATAGGATCGGGGGCCGGGGGACTTTCAACCGCTATTACTGCAAAAAAACACGGGCTATCGGTAATTGTTATCGAGAAAGAACCGGTTTTTGGCGGCACCACTGCCTTTTCGGGTGGGGTGCTCTGGATTCCCGGAAACCGGCACGGAAAATCCAATAATCCAAACGATACGCTTGAGGCAGCGCGCCACTATTTGCAGGCCGAAACCGGCAACTGGTTTGATGATGCGGCGATTGATGCCTTTCTTGATGCTGGCCCTAAGATGCTTGATTGGTTTGAGACCGAGACGGCAGTAAAATTTGTACCAACACTTTACCCGGACTATCACCCGACCGTGACCGGCGGTGTCGATGTCGGGCGCTCTGTGCTTGCCGCACCGTTTGATACCAGCTTACTTGGCGATAATCTCAAACGTTTGCGTCCGCCGCTCTCGACCATCACTTTCATGGGCATGATGTTCAATTCGTCCAATGCCGACATCAAGCATTTCTTCAATGCCACTAAATCACTGACCTCCTTTGCCTATGTGTTGAAACGGCTTGCCGCCCATGCGGGCGAGGTTGTGCGCTATGGTCGTGGTGTGCAGGTGACGAGCGGAAACGCGCTTGCGGCACGGTTGGCGAAAAGCTGCTTTGATCTCGGGATTCCGATTCTGACGGAAACACCGGCTCTTCGCCTCGTCAAGGAAGGCGAGCGTGTGACGGGCGTGGAGGTTGGAGGCGCTCAACCGGGTATTATTACTGCGCGATGCGGTGTGGTGCTGGCCTGCGGCGGTTATGCTCATGATCTCGCGCGGCGTGCCGATGCCTATGCCCATCTCAAATCAGGCAAAGCGGGGCATTATTCACCTGTGCCGGAGGGTAGCAGCGGCGACGGTATCCGGCTGGGCGAAGAAGCCGGTGGCGTCTTTGAAGCCGAGTTTCCGCAGCCGGCGGCATGGATGCCGGTTAGCCGTGTGCCGGGCAAGGGCGTATTTCCGCATCTGCTTGATCGTTACAAGCCGGGTATGATTGCCGTTCTTGCCAATGGCAAGCGCTTTACCAATGAGAGCGAGAGCTATCATGATGTCGGAGCCGCAATGATAGCCTCCGGCGAGGCCTCCGCATGGCTGCTTTGTGATCATCGCACCATTCGTAAATATGGCCTTGGTCATGCCAAACCCGCTCCCATGCCGCTGAGCACCTGGCTACGTTCCGGTTATCTCAAAAGCGGACGCACGCTTGCCGATCTTGCTCGCGCTTGCGGCATAGATGCAAACGGACTTGAAACGACAGTCAGAGATTTCAATCGCGGAGCGGTCAAAGGGCAGGATGAAGCCTTTCATCGTGGTGAAACTTCTTTCAATCGCTATCTTGCTGATCCTGAACACAAGCCAAACCCTTGCGTTGCACCGATTGAAAACGGGCCGTTTTATGCGGTGAAGATGGAGATGGGCGATCTTGGCACCTTTGACGGGCTGAAGACCACTGTTCCGGGCGAGGTGATTGATCGGCAGGGTGGGGTCATTCCGGGCCTTTATGCAGTCGGGAATGACCGCGCTTCGATCATGGGCGGCAATTATCCCGGTGCTGGTATTACACTTGGACCTGCAATGACGTTCGGCTGGATAACCGGTCGCCATCTTGCGGCGGAAAAATCTGCAAATAAGGGAGAGGCGATATGAGCTGGCTTGGGTTAAGTGGAAAAACCGTTGTCATCACTGGTGCCGGTGGCGGCATAGGTCAGGCGCTGGCCAGATCTTTTGCGGGTGAGGGTGCGCGCGTGGTTTTGCTCGATCGCGATGAGGAGCGGACGGCACCGCTGGTTACTGAGCTTGGCAATGATGCCCTGACGCTTGCCTGTGATATTTCCAAGGCGGGTGAGATTGCAGCCGCTGCCGAAAAAATTGAAGTGCTGGGCGGTGCGGATATTCTCGTCAATAATGCCGGTATTTTGCGACCCAGCCCACTGGAAACCGTATCAGAAGCCGACTGGTCGGCCATGCTGGCGGTTAACCTGAACGGCTATCTTGCAGCATCGCAGGCTTTCGGCAAAAGCATGATCGCACGCGGACAAGGAGTGCTGGTTCATGTGGCGAGCATTGCGGGTACCCAACCGCAACCGGCGAGTGGTGCATATTCTGCTTCAAAGGCTGCCGTTTTGATGCTGTCGCGGCAGCTCGCATATGAATGGGGGCCAAAGGGTATTCGCTCAAATACTGTCAGTCCCGGACTGGTTCGTACGCCGCTTTCTGAACCATTTTATCAAAACGAGGCGGTGAAGGCGCAACGTGAGGCCATGGTGCCGCTCAGACGTATCGCAACGCCACAAGATATGGCGGATGTTGCGCTTTTCCTCGCCTCACCGCGTGCGTCCTATGTCACCGGACAGGATATTGTGGTCGATGGCGGTCTTTCACAAACCCTGATGGGACTGGTTCCGAGGCCCGGCTATGCATGACATTAAAAATGCTTTGGTAACAGGCGGTGCCGATGGAATTGGCTTTGCGATTTCCAAGGCGCTGGCAGAGGCTGGCTTCCGTGTCACCATTGCAGATATTGACGGCGATAAGGCGCGGACACGGGCGCTTGAACTGGGTGCAGACCATTGCGGCCTTGCCTGTGACATATGCGATGAGGCACAGGTTATTGCTGCGGCAGCTACGGCGCCGTTTGACGTATTGGTGAACAATGCCGGTATCGGTGACAGCCACTTGCCAACGCTGGAACAGGAGATCGACGCCTTCCGCAAGGTGATTGACGCGCATCTTTCCGGGACGTTTTTGATGACGCGGGAAGTGAGTAAGGGCATGGTGACGCGTGGATCCGGCGCTGTTGTCAATCTCTCCTCCATTGCAGGCTTGACTGGTTTACCGAAGCGCAATGCCTATGGTGCTGCAAAAGCGGGTATTGTAGCGATGACGCGTGCCATGGCTTGCGAATGGGCGGGCAAGGGTGTGCGCGTTAATGCGGTTGCACCGGCCTTTGTCGAGACGGCGCTGGTGAAAAAGCTGGCTGATGCCGGGCGAATTGATCTGCCGACGATTCGGCGGCGCACGCCGATTGGTCGGCTGATCGGGGCGGAAGAAGTGGCAGCAGCTGTTGTCTTTCTCGCATCGCCATCGGCTTCGGGCATCACGGGCACTGTGCTTCCCGTCGATGGTGGCTGGACTGCATTTGGTGATTTCGGCGATGCGGCGGTGATCTGATCTCAATGCCTGTTTCAATAAATAAAAGCCCGGTTGGATCATCCAGCCGGACTTTTTATTTTTCAGATTAGGCAGGATCAGGCGGCGTCTTCGATATGACCGCCAAGGAAAAGCTGGCCGACACGCGGGTCTTTCAAGAGCGTATCTGCTTTGTCGAACATGCGGGTTTGACCGAGTTCAAGCACAAGCCCATAATCCGACATGGCAAGTGCTGCCTTTGCGTTTTGTTCAACCATGAGAATGGTCACACCCTGATCACGCAGCCTTATCAGTGTCTGGAACACTTCCTGTACCAGATTGGGCGAGAGGCCGATTGATGGTTCGTCGATCAGGATCAGTTTGGGATCAAGCAATAGCGCACGGGCGATTTCCAACTGCTTTTGCTGGCCACCGGAAAGCTCAATGGCCTTTTGATCCTTGCGCTGACGCAGCATGGGAAACTGGTCCATGACCTCTTCCATGCGGCGCTTGATTCTCGTTTGATCTTTCGAGGTAATGCCGCCCAATTCCAGATTATGCAGCACCGATAGTTGCGGCACCACGTTGCGGCCCTGAGGCACATAGGTTACGCCGCGCGCGATCATTTGCGCCGGTGTTTTGCGGGTTACATCCTCGCCATCCAGCATGATCTGTCCGGAATTGATATTCAATAAGCCGAAGATTGCTTTGAAGACAGTGGATTTTCCCGCCCCATTTGGCCCGATGACCGTGGTAATGGAGGCCTTGGGGATCGTGAAGGAGGTGCCGTTGAGAATGGTGATGCGGCCATAGCCGCCGGTAATGTTTTTAAGCTCCAGCATGTCAACCTCCCAGATATGCGTCGATGACCATCTGGTTCGACCGGATTTCATCCGGCGATCCTTCCGCTATGATCTCACCCTGTGCCAGCACAATGATGCGCGTGCAGAGCGACATGACAAATTCCATATTGTGTTCGATGACCACGAAGGTTGTGCCATGCTCACGGTTATAGGTAATCAGCCTCTCCTTGAGATGACCGAGCATGGTGAGGTTCACACCGCCCGCCGGTTCATCGAGAAGCACAATACCCGGCCCCGCCATGAAGGCCATGGCGGCATCCACCAGCTTCTGCTGGCCATAGGAGAGAGAGCCTGCTTCTGTATCGCGATAAGGCGTAAGGCGGAAGAACTCGATGAGCTGTTCAGCCTTTTCTGTCAGTCCGGCATCCGGCTTGCCGAAAAGACGCGACAGCATGGAGCCTTCATGTTCCTGACCGGCGAGGATAACGTTGTCCAGTACGCTCATTTTCGGAAACACCGAAAGCTGCTGGAAAGTACGCCCGATACCCATCAGCGAAAGATCAGCCGGACGCACGCCATCGGTGCTTTGTCCGTTGATTTCGCAATGGCCCTCAGTTGGTTTGAGCTGGCCGAGGATGCAGTTGAACAGCGTTGATTTGCCGGAGCCGTTTGGTCCGATCAGACCGAGGATTTCGCCGCGTTCAACGTCAAAGCTCACACCGTTGACGGCGCGGATGCCGCCAAATTGCTTGGACATATTGCGGACTGAAAGAATTGGGCCATCGTGATTTTTGGCATGGATGTTCATAGCTGTGCTCCCTGCGTCAGATCGCGGCGGGATTCGTGCTTGGGTTTGAATTTTTCAAACAGCTTCTGGCCGAGGCCGATAAGTCCGTTTGGCGAATAAACCATGAGAACGATGACGAGAAACGCATAGATGATGAGGTAATAGCCTTCGGTGAAGCGCAGTACTTCCGGCAATATAATGACAACGGCAGCTCCAAGCATTGGCCCGAAGAAGAAGCCGGAACCGCCAACAACCACCATCAAAAGCAGTTTGAGTGAGTGAATAAGCGCAAAGCTGGAAGGTTCGATAAACTGAACCAGGGGTGCCTGCATGGCACCGGCAAGACCGCCAAAGGCCGAACCGATAGCAAAAGCAAGCAATGTCTGGCGACGAACCTTGAGTCCCAGGCTTTCAGCACGGATCGGGTTTTCACGCAGTGCCTTGAATGAACGCCCCCAGGGGGAGCGCAGGATCCACCACAAGGTTCCGGCTGCCAGAAGGAAGCAAACCAGCGAGAAATAATAAAAGGCGATGTTGGAATCGGTGCTGATGCCAAAGAAGGAAGGGCGCTCCATACCCACAAGTCCAAAGGAACCACCTGTGATCTGCTCTTCATTACGCAAGACCAGGAACAGCAACGTGTTGAAGGCGAGAGTGACGAAAGCCAGAAAATGGTGCTGGACACGCAGCGCGGGATAACCAAGCAGCAGACCGACGGCGAAACTCGAGATGATCGATATGATCGCCGCAAGGCCCCAATGAATGCCGTTGAGTGTCATCAGAGCCGTTATATAGGCGCCGATACCCATAAACGCGGCCTGTGCGAGGCTGACTTGTCCGGCATAGCCGAGTGTCAGATTGAGTCCCATGGCAGCAATGGAGAATAAAAGCCATGAGCAGAGCGTGTAGACGATATAGTTGCCTTGCCCGATGGGCGCGACGACCAGAGCCGCAATACCGAGAAGGATGAGGACGGTTCGAAGATGGGTCATACGGTTCTTCCTTCCGGAGTGCCAAGCAGGCCCTGCGGACGCAGCAGGATAATGGCAATAAGCAGAATGAGTGGTATCGCCGAGCGGTACTGGGCCGAAATATAGACGGCTGAAAAATTATCGATCACGCCGATCAGCAGGCCGCCGACAAGCGCGCCGCGAATCTGGTTAAAGCCGCCGACAATGGCCGCGATAAAGGCGACAAGTCCAAGCGTTTCGCCATTTGAGAATTTGGCAAGATAGATTGGCGAGATCAGCACGGAAGCAATGGTTGCCAGTGCGGCATTGATCAGGAATGTATAAAGCACCATGCGCTTGACATTGACGCCCAGCACTTCCGCAACGGCAGGGTTTTGTGCGCTGGCCTGCATGCAGCGGCCTGTGCGGGTGCGGCTCAAAAAGAGCTGGAGTCCGGCAATAGCGAGCATCGACGCGATGAGGTTGCAGATATCCTGAACAGAAACGCTTGCTCCGGCGATATTATAGACCGTTTGCGGGAAAATCGCAGGAAATGGCTGGGCGGTTGCGCCATAGAATTCTTTCACGCTCTCTTTCATCAGCACACCGAGCGCGATGGTGGCAATAACCAGCGGCAATGTGCCGTGCGGTAACATCGGTTCCACGATCAGACGTTTGAAGGCGACGCCAAGAATGAGCAGCGAAAGTACAAGACCGAACACGATTGCGCCCCAGAGCGGCAGCCCCAGAGCCGTCATGCCGATCAGCACAAAAAAGGCTGGCAGCATGACAAATTCGCCTTGGGCAAAGTTGATTGTCTGCGATGCCTGCCAGAGCAGCGTGAAACCGACGGCGGCAAGTGCATAAATGGAGCCTGCTGCCAGTCCGGATATAAGGATTTGTAAAAGCTCGGCCATAATATGATCCTCAACGGCTGGTCGATGGCTTTGTGAATGCGGATGAAAAAGGGCGGCGGCAAAAGATCGCCACCGCTTTTTGAGCAGTTTTCAGACTCAATTCGGAGGCAGAATCGCTTCGACGGTCTGTTTGCCGTCTTCGACCTTCACGAAGAAGCTCTCGCGGGACATTTCGCCGGTGTCGTCCCAGCTTACATCCATGAGAACGCCTGGATATTCGGACGCTTTCAGCGTCAGCCCATGCAGCTTTTCGGCAATGGCCTTGCTGTCCGGCTTACCAACCATTTCGGTGACATATTTCAGCGTCCAGGCAGCCGTGTAGCCCTTGATGGCATTATGGTCGGGCGTGTATTTATACTTGGTCTTGAAACGCTCAACCATGTCCTTGACCGCAGGAACATTGGCATCCGGTGTTAGGCCGACATGGCCCATCGCACCGTTCGCGGCATCCCCTGCAAGCTCAATGACCTTATGACCAACAAGGGTGGTTTCACCGATCATGGGCTTGTTAATGCCCTGTTTGCGGGCTTCGCGCAGGAAGCGGGCGCTTTCTTCTTCGGTGTAGTAAACGAAGAAGGCCTCGGCGTCGGAGTTCTTGAGCTTCAACACGTCGGCCGAAAAATCAGCCTGTGCCTGTTCGGAAGGAACATCAATGACGATTTCAAGGCCGGCATTCTTGGCTTCATCGAGGAAAGCCTGATGGCCACCCTTACCGAATTCGGTATTTGCCCATGCAACGCCCACCTTTTTGATGCCCATTTCTTCAATCATGTATTTCACCATCTTCGGGATGCCCTTTTGCGAACCGAAGGCGGTGCGGAAGATGTAGGGGTTGCCCTTGGCGGTGATAGACGGGGCTTCGGAACCGGTGAATTGCGGAATGCCGTATTGTTTGGCAACCAGCATGTTTACGACGGTGGAAGACGAAAAGACGGTGCCCATGATCGCATAAACTTCATCATCAATGGCCTTTTGAACCATCGCGCGAGAAACCTGCGGATCGGTTTGGCTGTCATATTCGATGATTTTTACGGGTTCTTTGAGAATCCCGCCATCGGCGTTGATTTCCTCAAAACCCATTTTAACGCCATCACGGAAATTCGTTCCGGCGGCGGCGCCTGGCCCTGAAAGCTCAACGATTGAGCCGACCTTCATCTCTGCGAGCGCGGCTGTCGCACCCAGTGCCAGCATGATTGCTGTTGTAGAAAGCAAAGTTCTGATCATCATGTTCCTCCCGTGAATGATCATTATTTCAAAAGTTCCGCTTTCAAGCGGAGCGTGATCTACTTTGAAATATTGGCCTCATATCTCCTGCTGAGGCCCGGTTTTGTAAGCGTCCACCCTCCCAGGTGGATGATTGCGGACAAAACGGGTTTTACTCCTGATTATTGACGAAAGGCGTTGGTTTCCCGGCTGTTTGTAATTTCATGCTGATGGCGTTCGAATGAAATTACCTTCGTCTGTTCGGTTGTTGACAAGACCACGCAGCGCACATCCGGAAAATGGACGAAGATTGCTAAATGTTGGACGATTTATAGAGCGTGGGTTTCAAAAACATCGCGAAAATGCCTCCCGAAGCTGCATCTGTTTTCCTTCTCGCCGCGACTTTTGCAATTTATGGAATATAATTCAAGATTAAATTCATTTTCCATATTGATTTTTGTTTTTATTAATCGCACACCGTCACCACGGAGGATAAATCATGGAAAAACTCAATGTGGCAGTCATTGGCGCAGGCGCGATTGGACGCACGCACATAGATACATTGGCACGAATGCCTGATTTGCAGCTTTGTGCTTTGGTTGACCCTGCTCCGCAGGGGGCGGCTTTTGCTTCTTCGCTCGGTGTTCAATGCCTGCCGGATGTTGCGGCACTCATCGATTCTGGCCTGGCGCAAGCGGCCATCGTTGCGACACCGAATGAAACGCATCTTCCGGTTTCCGCGGCCTTGCTTGAAGCTGGAATACCCGTGTTGCTCGAAAAGCCGGTAACGGAAAACCTCGATTCTGCGTTAAAACTCATCCGTATTGCCGAAACGACCGCCGTGCCGCTTCTTGTCGGCCACCATCGCCGCCATAATCCGATTATCCGTGCAGCACATGATGCCATTCACGCCGGCAGGATAGGTGATCTGGTGATGGCAACAGTGACGTGTTCACTGGCAAAGCCACACTCCTATTTCGAAGCAACTTGGCGGCGCATGCCGGGTGCTGGTGGCCCGCTGCTGATCAATCTCGTGCATGAGATCGATCTGTTGCGTCACTTCTTTGGTGAAATCGCTACCGTACAGGCGATAACCAGCAATGGGCGGCGCGGTTTTACGGTTGAAGATACGGCAACAGTAGCTCTTCGCTTTGTTAATGGCGGACTGGCAACGCTGTGCATTTCCGACGCTGCGGTTGGGCCTTGGGCGTGGGACCTGTCAGCGGGTGAAAATCTTGCGCGTTTTCCGGCGCATCCTGTTACGGCTCATCATTATGCCGGGAGCCACGCCGGTCTTTCCCTTCCTGATCTGATGCTTTGGCAAGCGGAAGGCGAACCCGACTGGACCCGTAAATTGAAGCCGTCACGTCTGGAGTTCAAGGCCGGTGATCCCTATGAAGCACAATTGTCTCATTTCGCTGGGCTGATCCGTCATGGCGGCACGCCGCTTGTATCCGCACGCGATGCTACTGCCAACCTGATCGTTTTGGATGCAATCGCTGCCGCTGCTGAAAGCGGAAACACAGTTGCCGTAGATTTAACGCCGCTTCAAATTTAGCGCATACTTACGCTAATTAGGCCGCAGCGCGGCCTAATTGTTTGATGCGTTCAATGAGGGCAAGTGCGGCTTGCAGTGCCACACCCGTCGCCATCACCATCTGTGGCAAGGTCAGCCATTCCAGCATCCAGGCAGCGCCGGAACGCTCCTGTTCGTGCACCAACGCATGATGTTGGGCGGCCAGTTGCGACGCGTTGAAACGCGCAAGTGTCACCAGAAGTTCGGCGGCAACCGGGTTCTGCTTATGCGGCATGGCTGATGAGCCGCCGCCGCCTGTCAACTGGATTTCCTGTCCTGCCTCTGCCAGAAGAGCAACATCCTGACCGAATTTGCCAAGGCTTCCCGTGATGAGCGATAAAAGCGAGGCAAATTCTGCCAAAGCATCGCGCTGGCTGTGCCATTGTGGTTGGTCGATAAGTGCAAGTTTACGGGCGAGGGCAGCGCGAACAGCATCACCTCTGTCGCCAAATTTTTCAAGCGTTCCGGCAGCGCCGCCAAATTGCACAGCAAAACCAGTTTGTGAGAAATCAGAAATACGCGTCAATGTTCGTTCAAGCGGCGCTTTCCAGGTCGCGATGCGCTGACCGGAGGTAATAGGGATTGCCGCCTGCATACGGGTATAGCCCATCAGACTATTGTGTCCGTCTCGCTCTGCAAGGGCAGAAAGGCCAGCGGCGATGGCCGAAAGCCTTTCCGTGATGATATGCGTCGCCGCCTTGACGCGCAGGATGAGGCTTGTATCAATCACATCCTGACTGGTGGCGCCGAAATGAACCTTTTCCGCAGGCTCCCCCCCGACCGCCTGGCGCAATTGCCGGACGAGTTCGGGAATGACCACGCCGTCCTTTGCCATGCCCTGAGCCAAAAGTGCCATGTTCGGCGAAAAGCCGCTCAACTGCGTGACAATCGCTTTGGCTGTCTCACGGTCGATGACATCGCATTCCGCCTCAGCTTCAGCGAGTGCTGTTTCAAACCGCAGCATGGCTGCGATATCCGCATCCGCTGAAAAGAACGTTGCGATATCCGGATCCGCAAACAGGCCGGAAAGGAAAGGGTGATCAAAGGCGGAAAGGCCCATTGTAACCTCAGATGTCGAAGAACACTGTTTCGCCATCACCTTGCAGTCGGATGTCGAAACGATAGGTGTTATCGCCTTCCTTTGTCGCAATCAGCGTTGGAATGCGGTTTTTATGTTCAATGCGCGCCAGCACTGGATCAATGGCATTCGCCTGTTCTTCTTCTGGGAAGTACATGCGGGTATGCAGTCCGATATTGATGCCGCGCGCCACAATCCAGAAGGTGACATGCGGAGCCATCAAACGCCCGTCTTTGAAAGGCACCTGACCGGGTTTGATCGTCTCAAAGACGAATTCTCCGGTATCCATGTCACCGGGCGAGCGGCCCCAGCCGAGAAAGTTCGGATCAGCCGTGCCGCGCGTTTCGCTTGGACTGTTGTAAAGGCCAGATTCATCAGCTTGCCAGATTTCCACCAGCGCGTCTCTGAGCGGATTGCCACCGCCGTCATAGACGGTGCCGCGAATGGTGATGCGGGTGCCGCGTGTTTGATCGTTATAAAGGGCGCCAGAGCCGAGATCCTTGTCGAAAACGCCGTGAATACCGACAAAATTCGGCGTACAGCCAATGTGGACGTAAGGGCCTGCGGTCTGCGACGCGCTTTCCTTAAGGTAGTTGAGCGGTTGTACCATATCAGTTGCCCTCCGGACGGTTCTCGAAGAAGGTGGAGCGGCGGCCCCGCAGAATGATATCGAACTTATAGGCGAGCATGTCCATCGGAATGGTCGCATTCATGTCGAGCGGTGCAATCAGCTGCCGGATTGCATTCTCGTCGGGAATGGTCTTGACGATCGGGCAGCGCCAGATCAGCGGGTCACCCTCAAAATACATCTGGGTGATCAGGCGCTGCTGGAAGCCATGACCGAAGATCGAGAAATGAATATGCGCTGGTCGCCAGTCATTGACACCGTTCGGCCATGGATAGGCGCCGGGCTGGATGGTCTTGAACCAGTAATACCCGTTTTCATCGGTGATGGTGCGACCGACACCACCGAAATTCGGATCTATGGCGGCAAGGTAGGTTTCTTTCTTGTGGCGGTAACGGCCGCCGGCATTGGCTTGCCAGAATTCCACCAATGCACCGGCAACACCAATGCCGCGTTCATCCAGCACACGGCCATGCACCAGAATGCGCGGGCCGACCGGCATTTCGCCGGGCTTGGCGTAGTTGTGGATGAGGTCGTTGTCGAGCGGGTTCAGCATGCCATGACCGAAGACAGGGCCGGTGATTTCGCTCTTGGTTCCTTCCAGCGAAATCAGTGCGCGCTGTGGCGAGCGCAGGACTGTCGTCTTGTACCACGGCGCGTAAGCCGGTGGGTGCATATTGCGGTCACGCGCGAAGAAAGGTCCGGTTTCGGGTGGTTGGTTGCTCATTTTATCTCCTCCTTTGCAGCCTTGTCGGCACGCATCCCCGCGAGTGTCGTCTTTGCAATCTTGAAAGCATGATTTGCCGCCGGAACACCGGCATAAATGGCCACATGCATCAGCGCTTCGCGAATATCTTCCTCTGTTGCACCCGTATTGGCAGTTGCCCTGACATGCATTGCAACTTCGTCATCCTGACCAAGAGCGGCCAGAAGTGCGATGGTAATGATGGATCGCTCACGCTTTGTTAGTTGTGTGCCAGACCACACCGTGCCCCAGGCGGATTCGGTGATAAGGGTCTGAAATGGCTGATCGAATTCTGTGGCACTGGCGCTCGCCTTGTCCACATGAGCATCGCCCAGCACAGAACGGCGTGTCACCATGCCTTGCATGTATCGTTCGGTGGGCTTGGTGGGTGCGCTCATTGGCGTTCTCCAGCAGGAATTAAGAGAGAGATTGAAGGAAAGCAGAAACATGGGCCGAATAGGCTGCAGGCTGCTCAATACAGGGAATATGTCCGCAATCGGCGATCTCGACGAATTTGCTGCCGCTCACAAGTTCTGAGAGTGAGCGCACAAGGTCGGGCGGACTGGCGCCATCCTGGTCACCGACCACGCAGAGCGTCGGCACGGCTATCCGGCTTGCAGCTTCTGTATAATCTGCATCGCGAAGCGCTGCGCATGTGCCACAATAGCCTTCAACCGACTGGCGTGTGAGCATGGCGCGGCATCCGGTATAAAGTGCATTGTCGGGTGTGCGGAACGCAGGCGTAAACCAGCGTTCCATGATGGGGTCGACCATGCCGGAAAGCCCATTTTCAAGAATGTGCTCAATACGTCCATTCCACATATCAGCGGTGCCGATTTTATGGGCGGTGTTGGACAGAACCAGTGCCCGCACGAGATCAGGCCGCTTGGCATAAAGCCCCTGTGCGATCAGCCCCCCGACCGAAAGCCCCCAGATGACAGCTTGTTCAATGCCCAGATGTTCGAGCAAAGCGATCAGATCATCGGCATGCGTTTCAATTGAATAAGGTGGATTTCCAAGCGCGGAAAGCCCGTGACCTCGCTTGTCATGCAGCACAAAAGCGTAGCTGTCACCGAGCGCAGCAACCACTGCATCCCAGATGCGGAAATCAGTTCCGAGCGAATTGACGAAGGCAATAACCGGACGACCTGTTCCAAGACCTTCAGTGCGATAATGGATGGCGGTATCACCAATATTCAGAAAATTCATTGTCACTCTTCTCCCGGCATAGATATTGCAGCGATAATCAGGTTAAGTAAAATAAGTTTTTTTAGCTAAAGGATAACTATTAGGTTATGGTTTCACCTATTAATCCTCGTATCAAATTTCGCCATCTGCAAACTTTCGTTGAAGTCGCCCGGCAAAAAAGCGTCAATCGGGCGGCGAATATTTTGCATGTCAGCCAACCGGCTGTGACAAAAACCATCCGTGAGTTGGAAGACATCCTCGGTGTCTCTCTGTTTGAGCGCGAAGGACGCGGCATTCGCACAACCGGATATGGCGAGATATTTCTGCGTCATGCAGGCGCGACCTTGACCGCATTGCACCAGGGTGTCGATGCTGTTTCACAGGAGAGCGTTCACTCTGGCGCTCCTGTCAGGATTGGTGCTCTGCCGACTGTTTCGGCCCGTATCATGCCGCAGGCGATGAAGCTCTTTATTGATGAAAGAACCGGCAGCCCGGTTAAGATCGTCACCGGAGAAAATGCGGTTCTTTTGGAGCAATTGCGGGTTGGAGAACTCGACCTTGTGGTTGGGCGCCTCGCTGCGCCGGAAAAGATGACCGGCTTTTCTTTTGAGCATCTCTATTCAGAGCAGGTGCTGTTTGTTGTCCGCGTGGGGCATCCGCTGCTTGAAAATGTTGGCGATATCTTCGATCGGCTTGGAGATTATCCGGTGTTGATGCCGACACGCAATTCGGTCATTCGTGTGATCGTTGAGCAATTTCTTATCACCCACGGCATTTCAGGACTCCAAACTCAGATTGAGACGGTGTCGGATGCTTTCGGACGCGCTTATCTGCGTATGAGCGACGCAGTCTGGATTATTTCTGAGGGCGTGGTTGCGGGCGATATTGCTGATGGAGTTCTTGCAGCGCTTCCACTGGAAACTACCGATACGCGTGGCCCTGTGGGGCTAACGGTGCGAGCAGATACATTGCCGTCCCTTCCTATGACTTTGTTGATACAGGCTATTCGTACTGTTGCCGCCCAGAGCTCAGCAAGCAGCAAATAAACGAGGGATTTCGGGCTTAAAATAAGCTGCGCGATTCCAGAAATTCATTAAATGGAAGATATTTTTATTATTGAATGTCATTCCAATCTGTGCATTATTCCAGAAATCGATGCCTGGGGAGGCAGGCGATGGGAGGATGCAAATTGGTTATTGCGAGCCGGGCGTTTATTGAGCCGACAAATGGTGTCGATACCAAAGGATGTGCGAGATGAATCGCGTGCTTCTGATTGGTGGAACCGGTTTTATCGGTAAACGGGTAGCGCTCGCGCTGAAAGCGCTCAATGTCGCGTCGCGTATTTTCGATTTGCCTCAAGCGATTGAGCGCACACTTTTGCCGGACGGCTGTGACGTTGTTGCCGGTGATGTCACCGATCCGGCAAGTCTTGCCCGAGCGATGGAAGGCTGCGCGGCAATTGTTCATTTGGCGGGTATTATGACGGTTGATTGTGCGGCCGACCCGCTTCGGGCGGTGCGCATCAATGTGCAGGGCAGTGTCAACGTGTTCGAGGCGGCACGTATTGCCGGCGTTCCGGTTGCTTATTTAAGCACATCCGGAGTGTTTGGCCCTGATGATGCATCACAGCCTTATCCAATGACGATTTATGGTGTGACCAAGCTGGCGGTTGAAGGTATTGCCCGGGTTTACGCTGCTGATCATGGTGTGCCGAGCCTTGGGCTGCGCCCCTATATTGTCTATGGGCCGGGTATCTCGAGCGGCATTGCCGCCGGGCCTTCGATTGCCATTGCGGCTTCGGTCAAGCAGGAAGCCGCTGAAATTCGTTTTTCCGGCAAGGTTGGCTTTGTCTATGTCGATGATGTTGCGTCGCTTCTTGCCGCTGCTGTCACCCGGCCAATCAGCGGTGCAACCGTTCTCACGGTTGCGGGTGATACACGGGAAATGGCTGACTTCATCGATGTGCTGGCATCAAAAAGCGGCTGGAATGGCATTTCCGTTGAAGGGGTACCGCTGCGTATTCCATCTGATCTTGCATCAGACCCGGTGCCGGACTGGCTTGGAAATCATCCGATAACGAACATTGAAACCGGTATTGCCTTGTCGCTTGCCGAACTTGGGCATGTTGACAGGCAATAGTCGGGCGCTCTCGGCGAAGACTGCAAAAGAGGAAATACCCTTATGAACAATTCTTTTCACCTCGACGGCGCTACCCGCATCTATCCGATTATCGGTGACCCTATCGCACAGGTGAAGTCACCGGCCGGTATGACGAACGCCTTTGCCGAACGCGGTCATAATGCGATGGTGGTCCCGGCGCAGATTTCGGTTGATCATGTCGATGATTATATCCAGACCTGCGGACGTACGAAGAATGTCGACGGCATTATTGCGACAATTCCGCATAAATTCGCAGCCCTTGAACATTGTTCCACAGCCACTGAACGTGCACGTATATGCGGTTCGATTAATGTCCTGCGTCGGAATGCCGACGGAACATGGCACGGCGATAATTTCGACGGACTGGGTATGGTTGCTGCACTCCGTGCACAGGGGGCAGAACCCACTGGTCAGAAAACGTTGCTCGTCGGGGCGGGCGGGGCTGGCATCGCCATTGCTCAGGCGTTGTTAGAGGCTGGGGTTAGCGAACTGGCGGTTCATGATGCTGATATGGTGCGGCGTGACCATCTGGTTGCCCGCATGCGGGAATTTTATGGTGAGCGCGTGCGTGCCGGTAGCGACAATCCGGCTGGCTGTGGTCTTGTGGTGAACGCAACGCCAATGGGCATGCGGCCTGAACATCCATTTCCGGTTCAGGTGGAACATTTGTCGCCTGACACCTTTGTTGGCTGCGCCATTACATCGCCCGCCGTCTCGCCATGGGTTGCGGTGGCTCGCGCCAAGGGTTGCAAGGGGTGCGTCGGCATCGACATGTACAAGGCTGTGCAGCAGATGATGATCGAGTTCTTCCTCGAAACCATCCACGCATGATTATGCGCGCCGTTTTCAAAAAACAATCCGGCGGGTGGTAATGACACGCAAAAGCGAAAATAGGTTCACGTGCGATGTGCTGGTGATCGGCTCGGGTGCTGCGGGGCTGACCGCAGCGGTGACTGCCGCCCATTACGGACTCAAGGTGGTGGTAGCTGAAAAGGCGGCGGTTTTTGGTGGGACTTCGGCATGGTCAGGTGGCTGGTTATGGATACCACGCAACCCGCTGGCCCGCGCTGCCGGTATTGATGAGGCTGCTTCGGAGCCGATGCGCTATCTGCGCAGTGAAATCGGCAATCGTGCCAGCGATCCACGTGTACAGGCCTTTCTTGAAAATGGCCCTGATATGGTTGGTTTTCTTGCCGAGCATACGGCGATGCGCTGGGTTGACGGTAACAAGATGCCGGATTTTCATGAAACACCCGGTTCGGTAAAGGGTGGGCGATCTGTGTCGGCTGCACCCTTTGACGGACGATTGCTGGGCGAATTTATAGCCAAGATGCGGCGTCCGCTTGGCGTCGCAAGTCTGTGGGGTATGGGTATCGCCAGCGGCGCGGATATGGGGCATTTCTTCCGTGCCAGCCGCAGTCTGCCGTCGGCTTTATATGTCACGCGCCGCCTTGCAAAGCATATGCGTGATCTTGCATTGTATGGACGCAGTATGCAGCTCGTTAACGGCAATGCACTGGTAGCGCGTTTGTTACGTTCTGCGCTTGATAAGCAGGTTACGCTTCTTAACAACGCACCCGCAGCAGAGTTGCTTAATGATGGCGCACGCATTTGTGGTGCGCGTCTTCAGACACCGGATGGTGAAGTCGTTGTGAAGGCCCGCAAAGGTGTTGTGCTGGCAACGGGTGGATTTCCGCATGATCCGGCGCGGCTTGATGCGCTTGCCGCGCAAGCGGGTGGCGGGGCCGGGCATTTTTCGGCAGCACCGACTACCAATAGCGGTGACGGCTTGCGGTTGGGCGAGACGGCGGGCGCGACGATTGAGGATGGTTTCCTCTGGAATGTGGCCATGGCCCCTGTTTCCCGCGTGCCGCAAAAAGACGGAACATATGTCAATTTCCCACATCTGGTTGAGCGTGCGAAACCCGGAATTATCGCCGTGACCCCGGCGGGTGAGCGTTTTGTCTCGGAGGCTGACAGCTATCATGATTTTATGAAGGCGCTAATTCTTGCAACGCCGAACGGTCAGCAGCCCACTTGCTGGCTTATCGCCGATCATCGCGCCCAGCGTCGCTGGGGACTCGGTTGGTCAAAACCTTTTCCGTTTCCAACAGCGGGTGCGGTACGGTCTGGCTATCTGAAAAAGGGTAAGACACTCGCCGATCTTGCCCATGCCTGTGATATTCCCGCAGCCGCACTTGAGGCGACAGTTGCAGGTTTCAACATAAATGCGGCTGTGGGACGTGATCCATTCTTTCATCGCGGTGAAGCGATTTATAACCGCGTGCAGGGCGATGCCTTGCATGGACCGAACCCGTCACTTGCCCCGCTCGAAAAGGGACCGTTTTATGCGGTGAAGATCGTTGCTGGATCGCTCGGCACTTTTGCCGGATTGCATACAGATGCCGGCGCACGCGTGCTTGGCAGTGAGGGCCAGCCCGTCCCTGGTCTTTTTGCAGTTGGCAATGATATGGCATCGATCATGGGCGGAAACTATCCGTCGGGGGGCATAACGCTCGGGCCGGGGATGACCTTTGGCTACATTGTCGGTCGGCTTCTTGCCGGTCAGCCCGTGTCGGCTATCGAGCCGGAAAGGCAGACCCCATGATCCATGTTGCAGGCACATTCCTTGAAACGAGGCACAGATGACACATCCGCTTTCATTGGCATTTCTCACGACATTTGAAGCCACACCAATTGAAGCCATAAAAATCGCCGCAGCCGTTGGTTATGACATGGTGGGTCTGCGTATTCTGCCTGCTGCGCCGGGCGAGCCAGATTATCCGCTGCTTACCGATGATCGCTTGCTTGGGGAGGTTCGGTCAGTTCTTGCCGATACCGGCGTCCGGATTGGCGATATGGAAATTATCCGTCTGAAAGCTGAAAATGACTGGGATCTGTTTGCGCGCTTTTGCGAACGCTGCGAAGCGCTAGATGCAAAGCATGTACTTGTCGCGGGTGACGATACGAATATTGCAAGGCTGACAGAGAGTTTCGCGCGATTTTGCGACATGGCAGCGGCACATCGTGTGACGGCGGATTTGGAATTCATGCCATGGACGGCGATACCTGATCTCTCGGTGGCAAAGAAGGTTGTGGAAGATGCCGCGAGAACCAATGGCGGTGTGCTGATAGATGCGCTGCATCTTGATCGTTCGCCAACGACTTTGGACGAGGTTGCTTCCCTGTCGCCTTCACGCATCAACTATGTGCAATTTTGCGACGGCCCAGTGCCTTATGATTCAAGCACCGAAGGGCTGATTGCCGTTGCACGCGGTGCAAGGCTTTTCCCCGGTGAAGGTGGCATTGACCTGATTGGTCTCGCCAAAGTCATTCCGGAGGATGTCACGATCAGTGTCGAAATTCCGCATCGTGCGCTTGCAACAAAGGTTGATGCATTGGGGCGCGCCGCAATGGCCTATACCGCCACGCAAGCAATCCTTCGCGCTGCTGGCCGCGCATAAGCGCAAGACAGGGATAAGACGTGCTGATCGAGCACGGGTAGGAGAAATGAGAATGCCATCTGATCACGTGTCCGTTGTGCCGGAAGAAGTTGACCTGCTGGTATGCGGTGCCGGTGCCGGGGGGATGACTGCGGCGCTGGTCGCGGCGCTGGAAGGGCTTGATGTTGCGCTGATCGAGAAGACGGCTGAGGTCGGTGGAACCACCGCGACCTCGGGTGGCACGACCTGGGTACCGGGCACGCATCTTTCTGAACAGGCTGGTGTTCCCGACAGTGTCGAGGATGCTCGTGCCTTTCTCAAATATGTCGTGGCAGATAGGGGCGGAGAACGTATTCGGGACGCATTTCTGGACTCTGGTCGCGAAGCGATTGAGGAACTCGAACGCAAAAGCGATGTAAAATTTGCAGCAGCTCTCGCGCATCCTGATTATCTGGATGGCCCCGGTTCGGCTTATGGCGGGAGGGCACTTGGGCCGCTTGCTTTTGATGGGCGTCTGCTGGGTCACGCGGATTTTGAGCGGGTTCGTCCGCCACGGCCTGAGTTTATGGGGCTTGGCGGTATGATGGTGGCGCGAAATGAACTGGCAGCAATGCTTGCTCCTTTCAGCTCCTTTGCCAATTTACGCAGCGCCATATCAATTGTTGGCCGCTATGTGCTTGATCGGTTGCGCTATAAGCGCGGCACGCGGCTTTTGATGGGCAATGCGCTGGTTGCACGCTTACTTTTCAGCCTGCGCAAAGTCCGTGTTCCTATTCTGTTTGAAACGGCTCTGCGCGAATTGATTATTGAGAATGGCCGGGTTGTCGGAGCTGTGATTCACGGACCGCAGGGCACAAAACGTATCCGTGCCCGCAAGGGAGTTATTCTGGCAACGGGCGGTATTTGCTGGAACCGTGAAATCCGTGATAGGTTGTTTCCGGCTGGTACCCGTGATTATGCACTGGGGCCCATGACCAATACCGGGGATGGTGCAGTTGCGGCGATGGCAGCGGGTGCGCGTTTTGATGATGGCGGCGATAGTCCGGCATTGTGGATGCCTTGCTCCTCCTATCGCCGTGCGGATGGAACACTTGCGGTGTGGCCGCATATCATTCTCGACCGCGCCAAGCCGGGTCTGTTCGCCGTTGACGCCAATGGGCGGCGCTTTGTCAATGAATCAAATTCCTATCATGATTTTGCGATGGGCCAGATTAAGTCAGATGCAATTCCGGCTTACTTGATTTGTGATGCGGCTTTTATGAAACGCTATGGCATGGGGATGATCCTTCCCGGCGCACGTAATCTCAAGGCCATGCTTAAGGCCGGATATGTGATCGAGGCGCGATCCCTTGGCGAGTTGGCGAGTAAGGTCGGCTGCGATTCACAGGTGCTTGCCGAGACGGTTGAAAACTATAACCGGGCGGCTGCGAGCGGCGTTGATGAAGCCTTTGGGCGCGGTACATCGGTGATGAATCGCTTCAATGGTGATGCATCTGCAAAGCCAAATCCGTGCCTTGGACCCGTTGGTAGCGGTCCTTACTATGCCATGCAGGTCAGGCCGTCTGATCTTGCTTCCAGCGCCGGACTTGCCGGCGATGAATTCGGCCGTGTGCTTGATCAAGCAGGTAAACCGATTGATGGGCTTTATGCCTGCGGCAATGATCTCGCTTCAATCTTTCGCGGAACTTATCCGGGGCCAGGCACAACCATTGGCCCGGCCATGGTTTTCGGCTGGCGCATTGCCAAACATCTTGCCGGCAAACTTAATGATCAATCAGCAAATGATTTTGACATGAATGAAAGGAAGAACGATGCAGCGTTATGAAATCGCTACGCTTTCCACCACGCTTGGGGCCGCGGCAAAGGCAGCCCCCGCGATAGAATCCTTTGCCAAGGAAGGTAAGGGCAAGCTGCTCGGTATTTTCTATGCTGATATCGGGCTTCTTAATCAGCTTTTCGTTTTACGCGGATTTGACACTGTTGCCGATTATGACGGTGAGCGTGAACGCACTTTGCGTGCCGCCAATCCATTTGGTTCAGCCGAATGGCTGACATCGCTTGATCTTGAAGGCTATGCACCGTTTCCATTTCTGCCGCCGGTTGAGGTTGGAAGCTTTGGACCGGCTTATGAGTTTCGCACCTATGTGCTCAAGACCGGCGGTCTGGAACCGACGATCAAGGCATGGGAAGCCGCAGTGCCTGCACGTACTGAACTCTCAAAGTTGACAATTTGCATGTATGGTATCGACGGCAAGCCACGTATGACGCATATCTGGCCTTTTGCCTCGGTTAATGATCGCGGAAATGTCCGCGCTGTTTCCGTTTCAAAGGGCGTATGGCCGCCAAAGGGTGGCCCCGATTGGCTGACCAACGATATGCGATCCACCATTGCTTTCCCAACGGCCAATTCGCCGCTGAAATAAACTATGGGGCTGACATAAGTCGCGTGCCTTTAGGGCGTTGGGGATAATAGTGACATGAACTTTGCCTGCCGCGTCGCGACCGCGCTTTCCTTTCAGGTATTCGCTTAAATTCCCTTTATCGACTTCAATTTCACTACCCATGAAAGCCTATACCGAAAAGCGTGAAACCCCTATGCGGAGAAATCAGTCCAAAGGACTGATTTCTGATCCTGCTTTGATCAGAAAAAATGCGCGTTAGAGCATAACCCGACCGTAGTGGAACGAAGATCGAGAAGGTTATACTTAAAATGTATGAGGTGAGAGCGCCGATCTGATTCAATCGTATCGAAACGCTAAAACACACCTAATCCCTATCAATGTCACGACGCAAAACTATTGCTGTTGTTAAATCTTCAACCAGTTCATGTCCGGCGATCAGGTCACGTACACGATTAAGACCGTCGATAGTTGCGGCTTCCAGTTCAGCGATAAGGTCGAGCTGTCCGCTTACGGAAGAAACACGACGCACCTCCGTGTGTCTTGCAAGAATATCCAAAAGTACATGTGCTGGCGTACGTTTGAGTGTGATGAGAAGTGTCGCACGAATGACGTTTGCATCTATTTCGCCAATGTCGGCGCGATACCCTCTGATGATGCCATTTTTTTCCAGATTCGTAACGCGCTCGCTTGTAGCGCTACGAGAAAGACCAATGCGTCCACCCAATGTTTTAAGTGCTATTCGCGCTTCTTTGGACAGAATTGCCAGTATTTCACGATCTTTGGCGTCTAGTTCCCGCATTTCGCATCCATTCACAGTGCCGGACATGTGCCGGTCTATTCCGACAAAGTGCCGGTTCTCCCGACAGCTTACTTGATGCCTGAAAATGGCTGACGTGCCAAGCTGTTCACAAGAAATCTAACCCGGAAAACTGTTTATGACCGATCTGTCTCATCCCGCGCCGCAATTCTCTGCAATCGAAGCTGAAAAGCTCGCTAAGGACCTATTTGGCGTTACCGGAAGCGCGTCGCCACTGGATAGTGAACGTGACTGCAATTATCGGATTAAAACCGATACGGATGCAGGCTGGATTTTGAAAATTGTCAATGCCAGTGAACCAAAGGTTGAAAGCGAGTTTCAAACGGCACTTTTTAATCATCTGGCAACTTCAAGCTCCAAACTGGCAGTGCCTTATCTCAAGCCCAGCCTTTCCGGTGACATGCTTGCATCAGCCACTGCATCAGATGGCGAAAATCATGCCGTCCGCCTTGTCGGCTGGCTTCCTGGCACACCAATGGCGGAGGTAACGCGCACATTTGAATTGATGCGCAATTTAGGCCGTTCACTCGGTGAACTGGATCATGCGCTTCAGGGCTTTATTCATCCCGGTGCGGTTCGCGAACTTGATTGGGATCTGCGACACGCGGGGCGTGCCCGCACACGACTGCACTTTATCGGCGATGCCGAAAAGAAGGCATTGCTTGAACGGTTTATCATCCGATTTGAAACGCTTGTCGCTCCGAAACTTGCAAGCCTGCGTGCTCAGGTTATTCACAATGACGCTAATGACTGGAATATTCTGGTCGACAAAGAAAACAACGAGAAGATTGCAGGACTGATCGATTTTGGCGATGCCGTTCATACGGTTCTGATCGCAGAAGTCGCGATTGCCTGCGCCTATGCCGCGCTTGATACGGAGGACCCAATTGGTGTGGCTTCCGCTCTTGTGGCAGGTTTCCATGAAAATTATCCGCTGAAGGAAGAAGAAGTCGATCTTCTGTTCGACCTCATTGCAATGCGGCTTGTCACCAGCGTGACGTTTTCGGCTTCGCGCCGGGATAAAACTGACGATAATCCCTATCTTGCAATCAGCGAGGCACCAGCATGGAATTTGCTGGCCAAGATGGACGCAATGAACCCACGTTTTGCGACCGCTATTCTGCGTAAAGCCTGTGGTTTTGATGCGATTTCCGGCGCTGGCGCAATTCGCAAATGGATTTCCGATAACCACAAAACCTTTGCGCCAATCGTGCAGCCTGCACCGGCTACCATGACCAAAGCAATCGTACCTTATGGTGATGAAACGCACTTTATGACAGTGGCTTCTGCTGAGCAGCGTGCAAAAGAGGCAACCGAGTGGTGGGATAATTTCTGCGCCGAAAACAATATCGAGCTCGGTATTGGTTCATGGGGCGAAAAGCGCACCGTTTATACGGATACGGCCTTTGAATCGCGCTTCATCGATGGTGAGCGCCGCATTCATCACCTTGGCGTTGACTTATTTATGCCGGCTGGAACGCCGCTCTATACGCCGCTGGATGCAGTCGTAAAAAGCGTTGAAGTTGAACGCGAACCGCTCGGCTATGGCGGTTTGGTAACGCTGTTGCATAGCCCGGCAGGGTGCCCGCCATTCGTTACCCTATGGGGCCACATGGCACATGAGGCACTCGACCGATTGAAGCCCGGACAGCAACTCAATGCCGGTGAGCTTGTCGGCTATATGGGTGACATTCATGAGAATGGTGGATGGACTCCGCATCTGCATTTCGGCATGACGACTGATCTCAATCTGACAGCAACAGAAATTCTGGGTGTGGGGGAAACAGCCTATCTGGATGTTTGGGCAGATCTTTTCCCGGATGTTGCCGAGCTTGCCGGTATTCCACCTGAGACTTTCCACCAGGATGGTTACACCCGTACAGAAATCATCGAAAAACGTAGGCAGATATTGCTTCCAAACCTCTCGATTTCTTATTCAGAGCCGATCAAATTCGTGCGCGGTGAGGGTGCATGGCTGATCGATAATACGGGCCGTGCCTATCTCGATTGCTTCAACAATGTCTGTCATATCGGTCATGCTCACCCCGAAGTGGTCGAAGCCATTGCGCGTCAGGCGGCAGTGCTCAATACCAATACACGCTACCTGCACGATAATATCGTGAATTATGCGGAGCGTTTGACTGCCACATTGCCGGAAGGTCTGACGGTTGCCTCCTTTGCCTGTTCGGGAAGCGAGGCGAACAGTCTGGCGCTGCGGATGGCGCGCAACCATACCAACCGCAATGAAGCCATTGTTCTCGACTGGGCCTATCACGGCACCACACAGGAATTGATTGATCTCAGTCCTTATAAATATAAGCGCAAAGCCGGTAGGGGCCGTCCCGCTCATGTTTATGAAGGCATCATTCCTGACAGCTATCACGCTCCGGAAGACTGGCCGGTCGAGGAACATGCAAAGCGCTTTGCGGCCAATATTGCAGAACATATTGAGTCCATGCGAAAGGAAGGCCGTAGTCCCGCATTCTTCCTGGCTGAATCCATTCCAAGCGTTGCTGGTCAGGTATTTCTGCCAGAAGGTTATCTCAAGGAAGTGTACGCAATGGTTCGCGCTGCAGGCGGCGTCTGCATCGCTGATGAAGTGCAGGTCGGGTTTGGCCGTGTCGGCAGCCACTGGTGGGCATTTGAACTGCAGGATGTGGTGCCGGATATTGTCACCATGGGCAAGCCTATTGGTAACGGGCATCCGATGTCGGCTGTCGTAACAACGCGAGAAATTGCCGATAGCTTCAACAACGGCATGGAATACTTCAATACGTTTGGTGGTAATCCGGTTTCCTGTGCTGCTGGCCTCACCGTTCTTGATGTGATTGAACGCGATAAGCTACGTGAAAATGCGCTTGATGTCGGCAACTACCTGCTTGATGGTTTCCGTACGATGCAGAAGCGTTTCGATATTATCGGTGATGTACGCGGTAGCGGTCTATTCCTCGGTATAGAGCTGGTTACGGATCGTAAAACAAAAGCACCTGCAACCGCCTTGGCGAGAGCGATCAATGACGGAGCGAGAGAACGTGGTATCCTGATGGGCACTGAAGGCCCGCATGACAATGTTCTTAAAATGCGCCCATCCATGGTTTTCAGCCGGGCCAATGCGGATCACCTTCTAAGCGTATTAAGCGATAGTTTTGAAGCTGCTCTGAAGTAAATATATTCGTTGGTTGAACGACAGGCCGCATCTTTATCCCTGCTGGGATAAAGATGCGGTTTTTTTATTTTTGGAGTTTGCGTGTAAAAATTTCACACAATGGATGCCGACAATATGCCGGTCGATTCCGGCAATGTGGCGGGCTGGCAGACATATTGCTTGATGTTTGAGAATAAGGCCTGTGCCAAGTTCTGTAATGAAGGTTGATGGTAAACCATAACCCTAAAACAAAAAGACGAATCCAGAGGACACCGAAAATCATGAATTACAGGGTGAAGAGCCTGATTGCCGTCGCAGCTATGGCTATTGCTGCTACTTTTTCTGTCGCGTCTGTGCAAGCCGATGAGCTTGATAAGTTGAAAGACACCGGCAAGATGCGTATTGCGATGAGCGGACAGTATCCACCGTTCAGCTTCACCAATGAAAAAAATGAAGTTGTTGGTTTTGACGTAGCGATTGGTTCCGAGATCGCCAACCGTCTGGGCGTTAAGCCAGAGATCGTTACAACCCCGTTTGATGGCATTATTGCGGGTCTCTTGGCCAAGAAATATGATGCCGTTGTGGCATCCATGACCATTACGCCAGAGCGTGAAAAAGCAGTCGATTTTGTAGGGCCTTACTATCATGCCGGACGTACAATCGTCGTAAAAGACAGCTCGCCTGTTCAGAAGCTCGAAGAGCTGAACGGCAAGACGGTTGGCGTTACGATGGGCGATGCTCATGAAAAATGGGCCAAAGCTCAGGGTGACCTGACAGTCCGTACCTACAAGGGCCTGCCAGAAATGCTCATCGATCTTGATGCAGGTCGCCTTGATGCGCTGGTCATGGACAGCATTCCGGTGATGATCGCCGTGAAGGAAACCGGCCAGAAAGTACGCATTCTGGAAACACCAAACATCGAAGGTGCACGTGAAGCGCTCGGCATTGCTATTCGCAAAAACAATCCGGAATTGAAGGCCGCTATGCAGAAGGCATTGGACGATATGCTTGCTGACGGCACGTACGAGAAAATCTCGATGGAATGGATCGGTAGCGACATTCGCTAACCAGTTTCCATGCCGGCCCATTTCGTCTTAGCCGATAAAGTGGGCCGGTTCATACGAGTTCTCGGAGTAGTTTTATGGATCTAGCGTTAATGCAGCGCGTCCTCCCGTTTTTTCTGGAGGCTGCGTGGGTCACGGTGCAGATTTCCGTGCTGGCTCTTCTGCTAGGCTTTGTGATTGCCGGCGTTCTGGTTGCGGCACGTTTGTCGAATAGCGTAATCTTGCGTTCCCTATCTCGTGTCTATGTCAGCTTGTTTCGTGGTACGCCTTGCCTGGTACAGCTGTTTGTTCTTTATTTTGGTGGCCCTCAAATCGGGCTGGAGCTCGAACCTTACGCGGCCGGTGTTATCGGTCTTGGCTTGAACATCGCAGCTTATATGGCCGAATCCATTCGAGGCGCGATAGCCAGCGTGGATAAGGGCCAGACAGAAGCTGCTCGTTCTATTGGTTTTGACCGCGAGCGCACGCTTCGGCTGATTGTTCTGCCGCAGGCAGCACGGCTTATGATCCGCCCATTGGGCATAAATGCCGTGGCTCTTGTCAAAGGGTCAGCACTGGTTTCGACAATTTCTGTCGTGGAACTAACTTACACGGCGCAACGCTTCATCAGTTCGACATATAAACCGTTCGAGATATTTGCTGTCGCCGCAGTCCTTTACATGATTATCGTCTATGTCGTCGTCATGATTGTCGATTTACTCGACAAACGTTTTGCGCCGCGTTGAGGGAGGATTAGATGCCAACTCTCGACTTTACCATCGTGCCTCCTTATGCCGAGCTTCTGATTACGGGTTTATGGTGGACCCTCGTTCTCGCTGTTTCATCAAGTGCGTTGAGCTTCGTGTTCGGTATCCTTTTTGCGCTGATTGTTCTTTATGCGCCTAAGGTGCTGGCTTATCCGGTACGCTTCTTCATGTGGCTGTTCATGGGAACGCCACTGCTGTTGCAACTGTATCTTATCTATTATGGGCTGGTTCAGATCGGCATTGATATTCCGGCACTTTTTGCAGGCATTATCGGATTGAGCCTGCACTTTGCAGTCTATAATGCGGACGTTATTCGTGCCGGTATTGTCACGGTTGATCCAGGGCAAACTGAAGGAGCGAGATCTATTGGTCTTAGTCGAACTCAGACACTGCGTTATGTAATTATCCCGCAGGCTATCAGGAATACTGTCCCGCCTATTGGCAACAATATGATCGTGCTTCTCAAAGACACATCGCTCGTTTCCATTATCGGGATTGCCGAGCTTGTACACAGTGCACAAATTGCGATCAGCGAAACTTACAGTCCGTTTGAATTTTATCTGACAGCCGCAGCGCTTTATTACGCCGCCAATCTCGTTATGGAAGCTGGCTTGAGGCAAATCGAAAGAAAAGTAGAGGTAACGCGATGAGCACCTTGAGACCAATGGTGGAAGTTAAGGGTGCCCGCAAAGCCTATGGTGCCTTGGAAGTACTGAAAAATATCGATCTTTCAGTATCACGTGGACAAATTATTGCGATCATCGGCCCGAGCGGTTCTGGTAAAAGTACATTGTTGCGCTCCATCAATCATCTCGAAACGCTCAATGGCGGCGAAATTTGGCTTGATGGCGTTCAGGTCAATCAGCCACTGACCGGGAAGGCCTTCGAAAAACATATCAACTCTGTTCGTCAGCAGATGGGCATGGTGTTTCAGCACTTTAATCTCTTTCCGCATATGACGGTGATGGAGAACATTACGCTGGGGCCAGTCAAGCTTAAAGGGTTGCCAAAAAATCAGGCGCGCGAGCTGGCTTTGGATCTCTTATCTAAAGTTGGGTTATCGAGTAAGGCAGATGTCTATCCTTCACGCCTTTCTGGTGGTCAAAAGCAACGTGTTGCCATTGCTCGAGCATTGGCAATGCAACCGAAAGTGATGCTTTTTGATGAAGCTACTTCGGCGCTGGACCCGGAACTCGTTGAAGAGGTCAATCTCGTCATGAAGCAGCTTGCTGCCGAGCATATGACGATGTTGATTGTTACGCATGAAATGCGCTTTGCTGGCGAAGTTGCAGATCGCATTATGTTTATGGACGGCGGAGTTGTCGTAGAAGAAGGTACTCCCGAACAAATCCTGAAACAGCCGACACAGGATCGAACCAGAGCTTTTCTTAAGAACTATATCGGATCTTAATTATATGAATTGCAATTTCCTGCCGGTGTCCGTCTGCTGAGTTTTTATTAAACAATGAATTTTCCTACGAATTGAGTATACTCATATGATGCAATCAAGCTGAACTGTGTATCTCAATTCGTTTATATTTTCTTTTTCTTGTTGGGTTTAGGTCGTCCAGAATCTAAAGCGATTTTGAGGAGCAGTGGATCTTTGCCGTTTGAAATTGATTTATTTACTCATATAAATAGTAATTAATAGCATCCTAGGCCGGTTATCTGGCTCTGCATAAAATCGGTTTTTAAATGCATGTTTACGTTAAGGCAGTTACGTTATTTCATCGCGTGCGCTGAGCAGGGATCGGTTACACGTGCTGCTCACACTCTATCAATTTCGCAGTCGTCTATCACTGAGGCGATCAAAGAGCTTGAAGCCGATCTCAATGTTAGTTTGTTTGAGCGTCATCCGCGTGGGTTGATTGTTACCCATAGTGGCCATCAGTTTATGCGTCATGCGACCAAGATATTGGCCGATGTTTCTGACGCGAGACGCTCATTTTCAAGCAAGCAGGTGACTGAAAAGAGAACGCTGCATCTCGGCGTTACATCTCTCGTTGCGGGCTATGTGCTGTCTGATCTGCTTGCGCGCTATCGCAGGGCGTTTCCAGATGTGGAAGTGAGTGCAATTGAAGACAACGGTTCCTATCTTGAACATTTGCTTATTGGCGGTGAACTTGATGTCGCGGTTGTCGTGATCTCAAGTCTTCGGGATCGAATGGCACTTCATGCTGAAATTCTCGAAACATCGCCTTATCGGTTGTGGTTGCCGTTAGGACATTCGCTTGTATCGGTTGATGGAATATCGATTGATGATGTGGCCAAAGAGCCTTTGATCATGCTCACTGTCGATGAAATCGAGGAAAATACCGGAAAGCTTCTCGCAGCACTTGGCGCAAGGCCGCATGTGGCTTTCAGAACCCGTTCTGTAGAAGCGGTGCGTAGCCTTGTGGCGACTGGTGCTGGCGTAGCGCTTCTTCCTGATCTGGTCTATCGCCCTTGGTCGCTCGAAGGTGACCGGATTGAAAGTCGGGATGTTAGTGGATCTTTGCCAATCGTGCAGATAGGTATGGTTTGGCGAAAAGGCTCGAGTCTTCCACAGTCAGCGCGTGATTTTATCGGAATTGCTGAAGCAGCGCGTTCTGGAAGGCAACGCTGATGCTGTCTTTCAGAAAAAACGACTCAAACAAATTGCTGTTTTGCAATGATGTTTCCTCAATGATGCTGGCACCGAGATAAGGCTTCGTTAAATCAATCGGAAAAACCGATATCTGCTTTCTAATAAATGAATTTGCGAACGTTGACCATTTGGATAACTTCCTCTTCAAGGAACGAAAAGCCGAAAACGGCCAAATGGAGAGAAGAATGCGGCCATGTTTTATGTGCCTTGAATAGCTAACATTGTGAGCTGCATGTAGGCCTATTCATCGCTGCTCAGACAAGTTTTGCGATAATTCCAAACCCGGTTCGATTTCTCCTCCATTCTCAGCCAGTGGAGTGGGAGAGGTTGTGCACGGTTTTATATCTAGCTCAGATAAGTCCTGCTTTTCGGAGTCTCATCGACGCCATGTCATGAATAAACAACGGAAACAGACGTAATTTCTCCGGAGAATGTAATGGATTCAGAAATGCTCATCGGCTCCCAGTTTGAACGGGGAACAGAAAATGAAGAACTGGTTCTCAATCCAAAAACGGGTGATGTTGTTCTGCATCTGGCTGAAGCATCATTGGGACAAGTCGACAAGGCTGTAGATGCCGCAGAGAAAGCGTTTCAATCCTGGTCTCGTACAACGCCTGCAGAGCGCTCGGGTTATCTGCTTAAAATTGCAGATGCAGTCGAAAAAGATGCTGAAGGTTTAGCAGCGCTTGAAGCTTTAAATTGCGGCAAGCCATGTCACGCGGTTCTGAATGACGAGATTCCCGCAGTTGTTGATTGCTATCGTTATTTTGCGGGAGCAGTGCGCAATATGCAGGGTCCACTCGCTGCTGAGTATATACCCGGTCACACATCCATGATCCGCCGCGATCCGGTTGGGATCGTTGGGTCAATTGCCCCTTGGAATTATCCATTAATGATGATGGCCTGGAAGCTTGCTCCGGCTATTGCTGGTGGCAACACAGTTGTTTTCAAGCCATCAGAACAGACTCCTTTGACCGCACTGAAAATGGCAAAGGCGATGGCGGATATTTTGCCTTCGGGCGTCGTGAATGTCGTACTTGGGCGTGGCGAAACTGTTGGTAATGCACTGATCAATCATCCGTCGATCAATATGGTTTCGATTACGGGCGATGTCGCAACAGGCAAGAAGGTTCTGCAGGCAGCGGCCAAATCGGTGAAGCGGACGCATCTCGAATTGGGAGGCAAGGCGCCTGTCATCGTGATGGCAGACGCCGATATCGATGCGGTCGTCGAAGGCATCAAAACATTTGGGTTCTATAACGCTGGTCAGGATTGCACAGCTGCCTGTCGTATCTACGCCGACGCGCGGATCTACGATCGCCTTGTTGCGGATTTATCAGGTGCTGTTTCCAGCATTCGTTTCAATCTCGATGATGACGCACAAAATGAGATGGGACCGCTTATATCGCGTCGCCAACGTGATCGTGTAGATAGCTTTGTCGCACGGGCTCGTGAGAACGCACATATCGAAATAACCACAGGTGGTAAGCCTTCTGGAGAGAAGGGCTTCTTCTTTGAACCGACTGTGGTTGCCGGAGCGTTGCAGGACGATGAGATTGTCCGTCGTGAAGTCTTTGGTCCAGTTGTTTCCGTGACGCGCTTTGTCGAAGAGGAACAGGCAATTTCGTGGGCCAATGACAGTGATTATGGCCTGGCGTCTTCCGTCTGGACTAAAGACATCAGCAAGGGCCTTAAAGCCGCAGCGCACCTACAGTATGGCTGTACCTGGATTAATACACATTTCATGCTGACCAATGAAATGCCGCATGGCGGTTTGAAACAATCCGGCTATGGCAAAGACATGTCTATCTACGCACTTGAGGACTATACCACTGTGCGTCATGTCATGATTGCTCACGGGTGATGCTATGACAAACACAGCTGAACAACTCCAAATTGATCGTTCTAAACTTGAAATCTCGAAGACCGATGTGGCCATCGAGATCAAGAACATGCACAAGTGGTATGGCGAGTTCCACGTTCTGCGCGACATCAACTTGAAGGTCATGCGTGGCGAACGCATCGTCGTTGCTGGTCCTTCGGGTTCCGGCAAGTCAACCATGATCCGTTGCGTCAATCGTCTGGAAGAACACCAGAAGGGTCAGATCATTGTTGATGGCATTGAGCTCACCAATGATCTCAAGAAGATCGACGAAGTGCGCCGGGAAGTCGGCATGGTGTTCCAGCACTTCAACCTCTTCCCGCATCTGACCATTCTGGAGAACTGCACGCTCGCACCGATCTGGGTTCGCAAAATGCCAAAGAAGCAGGCGGAAGAAATCGCGATGCACTATCTGGCACGCGTGAAAATTCCGGAACAGGCCAACAAATATCCGGGCCAGCTTTCAGGCGGTCAGCAGCAGCGTGTGGCGATTGCGCGCGCGCTCTGCATGAGCCCGAAGGTCATGCTGTTCGATGAGCCGACCTCGGCACTTGATCCGGAAATGGTCAAGGAAGTGCTTGATACAATGGTGAGCCTTGCTGCCGAAGGCATGACGATGATCTGCGTAACGCACGAAATGGGCTTTGCCCGTCAGGTCGCAAACCGCGTGATCTTTATGGATCAGGGCCAGATCGTTGAGCAGAATTCGCCAGCCGAGTTCTTCGACAACCCGCAGCATGAACGCACCAAGCTGTTCCTGAGCCAGATCCTGCACTGATCTAACAAATATAACCGCACCAACGGAGGGTAACTTGAATAAACTATTCGCAATCGCATCAGCGTCATTGTTTTTGTTTTCCGGAATGGCACATGCCGGTCCCACTCTGGACCGCTTAAATGAGAAAAAGGAAATGGTAGTCGCCACCAATGTTGGCTGGCCCCCACAGGGTTTCCTTGATGACAATAACGAACTTGTTGGGTTTGATATTGATGTAGCCAATGAAATCGGCAAGCGTTTGGGTGTTAAAGTCCGTTTTGAAACTCCTGAGTGGCCAACGCTAACCGGTGGTCACTGGCAGGGACGTTATGATGTTGGTGTCGGTTCAGTAACGCCAACCAAAGCACGCGCACAGGCTATCGACTTTGCTGGAATCTATTATTACAGCCCCTATGTGTATGTCGTACATAAGGACAGCAAAGCACATTCGACCGACGATCTGAATGGTAAGGTGATTGGCGTCGAAACCGGGACCACGTCTGAAGATTTCATCAACCGTCGCCTCGAAATTGATGCGCCTGATCTTCCGGCTTTTGAATACAAAGTCACTCCGGGCGAAGTTCGTACCTTTGAAGACTCCATGATGCCGTTTGACGACCTTCGCTTGGGCGATGGTGTGCGTTTGGATGCTGTTATTGCACCAGAACAGACAGCTCAGACTGCTATCAAGAATGGCTATCCGGTTCGTGTTCTCGAAGGTGGCTATGCATTCCGCGAACCGCTGGTTGTGATTGCAGAAAAGAATGATCCTGAATGGACTGCAAAGATCGGAGAAATCATCAAGCAGATGAAGGATGATGGAACCCTCGCAACGCTTACGACCAAGTGGTACGGCGCGGATTACAGCAAAGACTAATTGCTTCCGATAAAAACACATCAAGTTTCCCGATCAATTCATCATCAAACCCCGGCTTTGCCCTGAGAGGCAGGCCGGGTGTGAGTTGAAAATGGAAAAAATCAATACATTCAGACTGGTAACAAGATGTCCTATCCTGACACGCATTACTTCAGAACCATGGCTGATACCAAAGAACGGGCAGCCCTTGTTGGCAATGAGGAGTGTGAAACCCTCATTATTGGTGCTGGTCTTGCCGGTCTCACAACCGCGTTGGAACTGGTGCGGCAGAGACAGTCTGTTATCATTCTTGAAGCCAAGAGTGTCGGTTTTGGTGCCTCGGGGCGCAATGGTGGTTTTGTCAGTCCCGGTTTTGCAACCGGTCATGATAAGATCGCTGCCACAGTCGGCGAAAATGCTGCGAAAAAGCTCCACAGACTCTCGGTAGAGGGCATGGAATTTGTTGGCGAAACAATTCGCGACCTAAATATCACGTCTGCAGATCCCAAGCATGGGCTGATCAGCGTACAGCGCTATGAAGATGCGCCCGCTTTGCAAGCCGAAGTGGTGGAGACAAAGAGAGACTTCAATTACCACCTTGAGTATATGTCGAGGGACGAAGTTCACTCTGTGTTGAAGTCTGAACGTTATTATCAGGCTATTCGCGATCCCAAGGCGTTTCACATTCACCCACTCAATTATGCACGCGCGCTCGCGCAGGAAATTGAGCGTCTTGGCGGCAAGATTTATGAGAATTCCGCAGCGCAATTTATGCATGTTTCGGATGCGCAGAAAGTGGTTCGGACAAGCCGAGGTTCAGTTCAGGCCAAAAATCTGGTGATCACCACAGGTGGTTATACAGGTGGGTTGAATAAGAAACTTCAACGATCCTATTTGCCGATAGCGACCTATGTCATGGTTTCTGAAGTTGCTCCGGATATCATCAGCGAAGCTATCAAAACACAAGCGGCGATCGGTGATAGACGCAGAGCTGGCGATTATTATAGGCTCATAGAAGGTGGTAGGCGCGTATTGTGGGGTGGGCGCATAACAACCCGCGCCGCCTCAACTGAGGGCCTGGTGCGCGCGCTGCGCCATGAAATGACAAGTACTTATCCGCAACTGTCCGAACTCAAGACAGAACTCGCTTGGTCTGGCCTGATGGCATATGCACGCCACCTCATGCCCCAAATCGGAAAAATGCCGAGTGGAGTTTGGTACTGCACGGCATTTGGCGGTCATGGCCTGAACACCACAGCTATCGGTGGCAAGCTGGTTGCCGAAGGAATTCTTGGTACGACTGATCGTTACAAGCTTTTTGAGCCTTTTGGCTTGGTCTGGGTTGGCGGCTACGCCGGTCTCGCCGTTGCTCAACTTACCTATTGGAAACTGCAGGCACAGGACAAGTGGCGAGAACGCTCTGCCTGATCAGCGGTTTGTTTTTTAGAAAATTTATCCCCAGAACAAAAAGACATCCGCAAAGCCGATCAGCAAAGGGTGCACACCGAATTGAAGGAGGCCGTTCATGCTTGGACGATTCATTCTCAACTACCCCGATACAGCGCGCAGGCTTGGTGGTCTTGTGCTGTTCGCAATCACAATGGTGGCGCTCTATTCAATTGGCATTAGTGCACATTGGTTGGGTACAATAGCACCTCCACTTGCCGACTGGATTAAGGAAAACCCGGTTGTTGCAAGGGTTTTGTCAGCCTTTTCCATCTCTGTGACCCTGTTTCTGAACTGGAAGCTGCTGAAGCGACTATCGAGAAATCAGCAGGTTGTCGCAGTATGGACCGAACTCTTCATCCTGCTGATGCTCTTCTTTTACTCGTTTGATCTGTCGTTCTCGTTTATCGCACGTAAGATCGGTTTCCTGATCACACAGGGAACCGTAACGACACTCTATATTTCCGCGATTTCCATTGTGATAGCGACCATCATTGCGCTTAATGGCGCGATAGCAAAGCTGTCGCAGAACGGTGTCATTTACGGGCTTTCGACGTTCTACACGTCGCTTTTTCGCGGTCTGCCTCTCCTGATGCAGATCTATATTATCTATCTTGGCTTGCCACAGATTGGTTATGTGATCGGTGCGATCCCTGCGGGCATCCTCGCGCTTTCGCTCTGCTATGGTGCCTATATGACTGAAATTTTCCGTGCAGGTATTGAGAGCATTCCGCGTGGACAGAAGGAAGGCGCTACGGCACTTGGTCTCGGTTCGGCACAGACGATGTGGCTTGTCATTCTGCCGCAAGCCATGCGGATCATCATTCCGCCAACAGGAAACCAGTTCATTGCGATGTTGAAGGACTCTTCGCTTGTTTCGGTAATTGGCGTTTGGGAGCTGATGTACGTTGCAAGAACTCAAGGTCAGACCGAGTTCCGGCATATCGAAATGCTGATCACTGCCTCGATGATCTACTGGATGCTCTCCATCTCGTTCGAGTTTATTCAGTCCCGCATTGAGCGCTATTACGCCCGATATAATAAGCGATAAGTCGTGGCCAAACGTCGATGTGGCTTCTTTAAGGCGCGTCGTATCTCTCGCTCTGTCGAACCATTTTCTATTGGAAAGCCCTATGTCTGAAAAGCCCCTTTTTTCGAAAGCTGGATTGCCTCGCCCGAGCCTTACAATGGAGGACGCTGCGGATATTCTTGGTTCAGTTTACGGGCTGAAGGGTGAGTTGCGTGAGCTTGGTAGCCAGCAGGACCGGAACTTTAAGGTTGGGATTGCGGGTGAAAGCTATGTCCTCAAAATCAGCCGCAGCGAATATCCGCGCGCTGAACTCGAGGCGCAGAATGCGATTTTGCAGCATCTCGCTTCAAAACTGGACGATAGCTCCGATAGTTCATTTATTATTCCCAAGGTCATTCCTTGTGGAAATGGCGAATTCATCGGTGCTACCATCGTTGGAGCGGAAAATTATCATGTTCGTCTGCTAAGCTTTATCGAAGGTGAAACGCTGACAGCGTGCAAATATTTGAACGGTAATGCCATTCAAGCGCTTGGTACCCTCGCCGGGAATGTCGTGTACGCTTTGGCAGATTTTTCGCATCCAGGCGCTGTGAAGAAATCACCGTGGGATCTGGCTTATGCTGAAGAGGCGATACCTTTCTTGCTGCAGGATAGTGATCCCAGCTCAGTTGCCGCCCCCATCTTTGCAGTGATGGAGCAAGTACGAAAGCGGCTTGATCCTGTAAAGGCCGGTTTACGTGTTCAAGTTATCCACCATGACATCACGGATGATAATGTTGTTGGCCGTAAAGAGATCTCGGGATCTGTTTTGCCATATGCGGTAATTGATTTTGGGGATATGACCAAAAGCTGGCTGATTGCCGAGCTGGCGACAACATGCGCATCGCTGCTGCATCATGGAGACAGAGACCCGTTCTCAATTCTCCCAGCTGTGAAGGGGTTCCATGCCGTTTGTCCGTTGGATAAACAAGAGCTTGTCGCCCTTTGGCCACTGATTGTCGCGCGCGCCTGCGTGTTGCTTGCAGCATCGCATCAACAACTTAGACTTGATCCGAATAATGATTATGCAGCGGCCAATGCCGCACATGAACGGATCATCTTCGAGACAGCGAGTTCCGTGTCATTCGAATTGATGGAAAAGGCAATATTCCTCTCGTTGGATATTGATGTAGAGGCCAAGCGCCATGCCAAAAAGAAAACTATCATTCCGAGTGTCGATTTAACATCTGCAGCGCTGGTCGATCTTTCGATTGATAATTCCGCTTTCGTGGCTGGGAACTGGAATTCAAGCAATATAGAACAGCAAACTTTGTTCGATGCTGCACGTAAAACTGGATGTAGCCTGACGAGATATGGTGAGTATCGATTAACACGCACCCGGGTTAACAGCCGCACTGAACCAGAAAGCTTCGCACTGCATATTGCAGTTTGTGTCCCCGCAGGAACAGAAATAGTTGCGCCTTTCGATGGGAGTGCAGATTTTGCTGATGGGTCTCTCATTTTGCGAAATGGTGAGAGCAATCTGCATTTGAATTGCTTGGACATACGTGATGGATTAGCGCACTCGGTATCTTCGGGTGATGTGCTCGGTGTGGCTCGCAATGATCAGGACGGCTTGGGCATCATTTACGTTCAACAGTCCGAAATTGTGTCTGATGCGCTGCCGCAATTTGCCAAACCATCACAGGCTGCTGCATGGTCTGCAATTTGCCCATCTGCCGCAGGATTTCTCGGCTTATCTATCGACACATCTTCAAAGGAACCCGTGTTACTGCTTGAGAAGCGCAACAAAAGTCTTGCCGGTACGCAGAAGCATTATTACGAAAACCCTCCGCAAATTGAGCGTGGCTGGAAAGAGCATTTGTTCGATACTGAGGGACGCGCATATCTCGATATGGTCAATAACGTGACCACTATCGGTCATGGCCACCCGCGCCTTGCAGAAAATGTTCATAGGCAGTGGTTGAAACTCAATACCAATTCGCGCTTTCACTATTCGGAAGTGGCTGATTTTTCGGAAAGACTTGCGGATTTGGCGCCCGATGGGCTCGATACTGTTTTTCTGGTCAATAGCGGCTCAGAGGCAAATGATCTGGCATTGAGACTTGCCTGGGCATGGTCAGGTCGTCGCAATATCGTTTCGTTACTTGAAGCATATCATGGCTGGACGGTGGGGAGCGATGCAGTTTCAACCTCAACTGCCGATAATCCCAATGCTCTTGGAACGCGGCCGTTATGGGTGCATGCGGTGGTCTCTCCCAATACCTATCGCGGGAACATGACTGCCAGACAATATATCGGGACTGTGCTCGATAAACTTTCTGCGCTCGATGTATCAGGCGAGGGGCTTGCGGGCTTCATCTGTGAACCGATTTATGGGAATGCAGGCGGAATTCCACTGCCCACGGGCTATCTGAAGAGGGTCTATCAAGAAATCAGATCACGAGGCGGGCTTTGTATCGCTGATGAAGTGCAAGTTGGTTACGGCCGTACAGGCCACCATTTCTGGGGCTTTGAGCAACAACAGGTTGTGCCGGACGTCATCACTATTGCAAAAGGCATGGGCAATGGACATCCACTTGGCGCAGTGATTACGCGCAAGGAAATTGCTGATGCGCTGGAGAAGGAAGGCTATTTCTTTTCCTCTGCCGGAGGCAGTCCAGTCTCGTCAGTCGTTGGAAATACTGTCCTCGACATTATGCAAGACGAACAACTTCAAGCCAATGCACGTAGGGTAGGCGATCATCTCAAGGGGCGTCTGGAAGGTCTCAAACAGCAATATCACTTGATAGGTGCTGTTCATGGTATGGGACTTTATATGGGGTTGGAGTTCGTCAGGGATCATGTTTCGTTGGAGCCTGCTACCGAAGAAACAATGGCTTTATGTGACCGACTGCTTGAACTTGGCATCATCATGCAGCCGACGGGTGACCACCTGAATATTTTCAAGATCAAACCCCCTCTCTGCCTCACGCAAGAAAGCGCTGATTACTTCGTGGATACGCTGGAATCGGTACTGCAAGAGGGATGGTAATAAGAAGAATACAGGTGCCGCCAATGGGCCTTCAATGCTGTTGAAGGCGCTGTGGTGGCCCGATGGTAAGCATATGGCAAAAAACTATTTTGCCATATGCTGATATCGGAATTGATGTCAGCATCTGCGATTAAAAGTGCTCTGGCCAGCACTGATTTTGAACTTCCTACGAAATATTCTTCAGTGCTTCTGCTGCGTCACCGTCGATTATAAGCCCATTGACGACGCCACTTTTAAGCAGTGCTTTAGCTGCCACTGCCTTTTCTTGACCTGCAATGAGTAGGACGACTTGAATTTTCTGCAGCTCTGAAAAACCGAGGGCAATTGTACGTCGGTTCATTTCGTGATCAATTTGATGACCGTCCTTATCGAAGAAGATGCCGTTTGTATCACCAATTGCGCCTGCAGCTCGAAGGCTTTCAAGTTCTGCTTTGCTCAACATGTTTTGGCGACGCAGCAGTGAATCCTCGGTCAACTCGCCGGCGCTGATAAAACACACTGAAGCCGTCCGGGCTATTTCCATTGCCTGGGCAACAGAGCGCTGAGAAATCAATACTTTTCGGTCCTCAGCAGAATCGGCGATAAATGGTACGGGTAGAAAAAAGCCCTGGCCACCGGTGCGTCGTGCGAGCATATGCACAACTTCGAACGGGTTATAAGCAGAGTTTGCTGTCAAAGATCCCATAACTGAGATGAAACGCGCTTGCGGCGAACGCACACCCGCAAGTTGTAATGTCATCTGCTCAATAGTTCGACCCCAACCGGTTCCGATGATCGCTTCCTGATGATCCGCGAGAAAGTCCTTTAGGTAAGTTGCAGCAGCAACGCCAACGGCTCGAAAGGAAACCTGTTTGCGGATTTCGGATGCGGTATCATCATTGGTATCGAAGCCAAATGGCGGTGTCGAAATACAAAAATCGAGTTCATACCGCCGCATAAGCTCATTTTCCAGAGGCAGTGTTCCGGCGTTCTGATGGTCTATCGATATGCTGACAAGGCCGCTTTCTCTGGCCTCTCCGAGGATTTTATTGACGCGCGCACGCGTTAATCCCAGTCTTAAAGCAGTCACCTCTTGGTTGAAACCTCCGACGTAATAGAGCCATGCCACGCGTACCATTAGGCTGTCTTCGGATTCACTCATGCGTCCCTCACTTCAATCATCGATCAAAAATTACAAATGTAATTCTATTTGACATTTGTAATTTGCCGACGCTTAATACCAAACATTCCGGCGGACAAGAGCGCGAAAGAGCGAGCGGGTCAATTGGAATGCGGAGCTGGAGCTTTAGCGGAATGAAAACATCTTTCTCTGGAGGAGCAGAGACAGATGGCCGTATCGCAGCAGTTCAGCAGGAAAAGCACGTAAAAGCGGGTCACGGCTTTTGTCCGGGCATGCGTCAAGGTCAACAATTTGAAGCTGCGTAGTGGATACAACCACGCCGCTTCGGGGAGGAATAATGGGATCAGGATTTATCAAGAAAACCGTTGCTGTTGCAGCCATGGCCGTGCTGATGGGCACCGCTAGCGCATCGGCGACAAATGTGGCCTGGGTGCATTCTAATGCTGCCGCGCAGTCTGAGCAACGCGCCAAGGCGGGTTTTGATGCCTGGCTGAAGGATACCAATAAAGATTGGAAGATCAGTGTGCTGGATAGCGGTGGTTCGGGCGAGCGTACCGCTTCCAACATTCAGGATGCAGCATCGCGCGGCGTTGATGCAATAATCGTGAGCATGTCCGATTTGCGCGCATCGCGTGCTGCTATCGATTCAGCTGTTGCCGCAAAAATTCCCGTCTTCGCGATCGACAGTGGACAGGTTGATGGTGTTCTCGTCGATGTCACCACCAATAATTGGGCGATGTCAGCGAGTGTGTCGCCTTATCTGCTCAATGAAATGGGTGGTAAGGGCAATCTCATCTTCTTGCGTATGGCAGAACATCACGGCACACGTAAGCGTGGTGATATCATGGCTACGGTGTTGAAAGAGTATCCGGAAGTGAAAGTCCTTGCGGAGCACAACATCGATTATACCGCTTTCTTTGAAGACACGACCAGTTCCATGCAGGACTATGCTTCGCGGTTTGGTGAAGAAATCAACGCGGTCTGGGCCCCATGGGATGAACCAGCGCAGGCGGCAATCAACTCTCTGAATGCGGCTGGTCTGAAGAATGTCAAGGTCATCGGTATCGATGGTCATCCGCAGGCAATTGAGGAAGTCTGCAAGCCGGATAGCCTTATGATTGCAACAGTTTCCCAGCCTTTTGAAAAGATGGGCGCGCAGACCGGTGAATGGATAGAAAGTATCGTCGTGAAAAAGGAAGATGCGGCAACGGTTATTCCGTCCAAGACCGTCTATCTAGATGCTCCGCTTGTTACAAAGCAGAACTGCAAGGACTTCCTCCCGAAGAAGTAGCTCCCTGAAGCCTGCAACTGGCCGGAACGAGACCGTTCTGTGTTCCGGCCTTTTTTAACCTGATATTTAATTAGCGGGAGTTCTTCGATGGCCGTGAGCCTTTCGCAGATCGTCATGTCTTATCCTGGAACGCTGGCACTAGATCAGGTCAGTGCGGAATTCCGGTTTGATGAGGTGCATGGCCTGATCGGAGAAAATGGTGCGGGAAAGACAACTCTTGTCAGCATTCTTGGTGGTAGCAAAAGCCCGACCTCTGGCAACATTACGATTGATGGCACTGAGGTTAAGCTGGCAAGCGCAGGTGATGCCCTTCGCAAAGGTATTGCGCATGTCTCGCAAGAAGGTAGCCTCGTTCCCGGGTTGACTGGTGCGCAGAACATTCTATTGGGCGACGAGCCGCGCATGGGACTTGGCGTTATCGATAAACGCAAGCTTATCGTGCGGGCTGACGAATTGCTCAGGCGCTGGTTTCCACAGGTGTCGATCGATCTCGACCAGCAGGTCGATATGCTGCCGATGGCAGATCAGAAAATTATCGAAATTGTGCGGGCTCTTCGCGGCAATGTTCGACTTCTTATTCTTGATGAACCCACGGCAACGTTGCCCGCGCGTGAAAAAGAAAGCCTTTGGCAGATCATCAAGACCTTACCGCAGCAAGGCGTTGGCATTGTACTGATCAGCCATTTTCTCTCTGAGATCAAAGCGCTGAGTGACCGTATAACTGTTCTTCGTGATGGAAGGCATATAGCAACGCTCGAGGCAGAAAATTCAAGCGAAGCACAACTTATAGACCTGATGCTTCAGCGTTCGGGCGGTAAGAGTGCTGCCGAGCAGGATGTCAGTCAAACACGCAATCTCGGCCCAGTGGTTATGGAAGTCTGTGATTGGCAGGCTGGTGGGGTGAGCGTCGATAATTTCGTCATCCGTTCCGGTGAGATTGTCGGGCTCATTGGTTTGACGGGGGCGGGGCATTTTGGTTTTGCGCGGTCGCTTTACACAGCAAGTGGGCAGACCGCGGGAACCTGTCGTTTTGATGGCACTTCCATCACCAGAGTTGATGCGCGAACCATGCAGAAGAAGGGCGTGGCGCTTGTGCCCGACCATCGCATGGAAAATGCACTGATTGGCGATTGGGATGTGCGCGAAAATCTTGCGATGGTCCACCCATTATACGCAACTTTGGGCGGCACTGGCGTATTGTCCATGCGCCGCGAGGCGAGCGAAGCGGACCGCACAATGCAGTTGATGAACGTGAAGGCACATTCACGAAGCCAGTTTGTGAAAGACCTGAGCGGTGGCAACAAACAAAAGGTTTCGATTGGCAAGTGGCTGTACGGCGCTGACGATCATTATCGGTTGATGATTTTCATCGAACCTACAGAGGGAGTGGATATCGGCGCCAAGCGCGAGATTCATGCGCAGATGCGCAGACTTGCCGAAAAAGGGATAGCCATTCTCGTAACCTCTTCCGACCTTCTGGAAATAGCCGACGTGGCAGACCGCGTCATCCCATTCGTGAATGGCAAGCCCGGTCCACAGATTGAGCGCAGCGCATTCTCAGAAGCGAAATTTATTGCCGCAATGGCAGGAGTTACCCAATGAATGCCCGATCTTCAGCGGTCTCACCGCAATCTTCCCGTCATGCCCACAGCTTCGGTAAAAAGCTCAAAGGCGAGTGGCTGCTGAAATACAGTACGCTCTTTGTGCTTTTCCTATTGTTTGCGGGCTTTTCACTAACCGTTGACCGCTTCCTCACGGCAAACAATCTGCTCAATATTATCCAGCAGATTTCGATGCTTACCATCGTTGGTGCAGGCCTGACATTTGGCTTTGCAGCGCGAGAAATGGACCTGTCGGTCGGTTATATGGTTGGTATGGCAGGCATTCTGGTGCCGCTGATGCTGGTTGCCGGATTTCCGTTGCCAGTGGCTTTGCTTGCTGGTCTTGGCGCTGGTCTGGTTGTGGGTTCGGTCAATGCAGCATTGGTTACGCTGGTGGGGGTTCCGTCACTGATCGCCACGCTTGCGATTGGCTCTATTCTCTATGGCATCAATTTTCTGATGACGGGCGGACGAGCAATTTATGGTGGGCTTCCTGCAAGTTATCTCTGGCTTGGTCAGGGACAACTCTTTGGCATCCCGGTGCTTGCCTATGCCATGGCGATTGTTGTTTTCGTGGCCTGGTTCCTGATGGAGCGAACTGTTTTCGGTCGTTACATTTATGCGGTGGGCGGAAACCTTAAAGCAGCAGAACTTTCCGGCGTGAATGGTCGCTTCTATCGCGCTGCCGCTCTGGTGGTCTGCTCAATTTTTGCAGCCGTCGCAGGTGCGCTTCTTGCAGCGCGCTTGGGGTCCGGCCAGCCCAATGCAGGCGAACGTTATCTGCTTGATGGTCTTGCCACAGTATTCATCGGAATGACCATGTTCCGTCCGGGCACTGCAACAATTGCAGGAACGTTCTTTGGCGCTCTCTTCATCGGCGTCATCAATAACGGCCTTAACCTTATTGGCATGGACACATACATCCAGAGTATCGTGAAGGGCCTTATCATTCTCGTGGCGGTCGCAGTCGTTTCGCGAACCACCAAACTGAAGCTCCTTTGAGGAACTGCGTTAGGCATTGAACCAAACATCATGAAATACTTGAAACAGACAAGTCTGTCGGAGGCGCACGTGCAAAATCCGAGTAACTCTAATCTTCTCGAACTATACCGGACGATGCGGCGTATCCGCACCTTTGAAGAACGCGTTGGCGAGTTGTTCGTACGTGGCCAGACGGCGGGTTCGATGCTTCACCTTTCCATTGGTGAAGAGGCAGCCGCTGCCGGTGTATGTGCTGCTATGCAGCCGCAGGACACTTTTACGACCCATCATCGCGGCCATGGTATTTTTCTTGCGCGCGGTGCTGATCCCAAACAGATGATGGCGGAAATCGGCGGCAAGGAAACCGGTTACTGCCATGGTAAGGGTGGTTCCATGCATATAGCCGACATGGCGCTTGGGCATCTTGGCGCCAATGCCATTGTTGGTGGTGGTATTCCATCCGTTGTTGGTGCAGGCCTTTCCAGCAAATACCTCAAGAAAAACTCTGTTTCGATCGCCTTTTTTGGCGATGGTGCGATGCAGCAGGGCATTCTCTATGAGAGCATGAATATGGCAGCGCTTTGGGGGCTGCCGGTCGTGTTTGTTTGCATCAACAATCAGTATGGTATGGGCACGCGCGTTGATCAGGCGACAGCCAATACAGCGTTTGACCAGCGCGCACATGCATTCGGTCTTAACGGTGCAGTTGTGGATGGTATTGATGTTGAAGAAGTAAAAAGTGCTGCACAGGGTCTGATCGATGATGCTCGCCTTGGCAAGCCGGGTTTCCTGTCAGTGACCTGCTATCGTTTCTTTGGTCATGCGCGCATGGACAAGAGTCCGTATCGCGCGGAAGCGGAAGAGACAGAAGGCCGGAAGAAAGATCCGGTAAAGTTCACACGGGATAGGCTGATTTCGGAAGGTCTGGCACCAGAAACTGGCCTTGACGCGATGGATAGTGTCATCACGGCCGAAATGGATGCGACTATTGATTTTACCGTGGAATCCAAAGCGCCTCCACTCACTTCCATGTTCAGAGATGTCTATGCGGTTGGTGAACCAGAGCCGGAACCCGTCCGCATCCGTATTGATCGCGTACTTTCCAGGGATGAAGCATAATGGTTGCCATGACTTACCGCGATGCGCTGCGTAAGGCGCTGGATGATGCCATGGCCGAGGACAACACCATCGTCGTGATCGGCGAGGAAGTAGGCCGTTATGGTGGTGCTTATGGTGTTACCAAAGACCTGATCGGTAAATATGGTGCTGATCGCCTGATCGATACGCCGATTTCCGAGCCAGCAATTATCGGAGCTGCTGTTGGTGCAGCTATGACTGGTCTTCGCCCGGTTGCTGAACTGATGTATATTGACTTTCTCGGCATGACCATGGATCAGCTCGCCAATCAGGCTGCCAAAATCCGTTATATGTTTGGCGGCCAGATCGGTGTGCCAATGGTCCTGCGTACGCAGGGCGGCACCGGGCGTTCGGCGGGTGCGCAGCATTCGCAAAGCCTGGAAGCATGGATCATGCATACGCCGGGCTTGCGGCTCGTAATGCCTGCGACTGTGCAGGACGCTTACCATCTGCTGCGACAGAGCCTGACCAAGCCCGATCCGGTGGTCTTTATCGAGCACAAGGCGCTTTATACCCGCAAAGAAGAAGTCGATCTGGATGCTGAGCCACTGGCATGGGGTAAGGCAGCGGTGCGTCGTACTGGCAAAGATCTGGTCATCGTGACCTATTCGCGTCAGGTGCACTATGCGATGGATGCGGCTGAAAAACTTGCTTCCAAGGGTATTGAAGCGACAGTTATCGATCTTCGTACGCTCAACCCGCTCGATTTTGAGACTGTGCGCGAGCACGTCGAGCGTGTCGGCAAGGCCATGGTTGTATCCGAAGGCGTGATGACGGCGGGTGTAGCAGCAGAGCTTTCGGCACGCATTACGGAAGAGTGCTTCGATTATCTCGAACAGCCCGTCGTGCGGGTGGCGGGTGAAGACATTCCAATTTCAGTCTCGCAGGATCTGGAAGCTGGAAGTGTGCCGACAGCAGACCTGATCCGTTCGGTCGCAGAGAGAATGCTGTCATGACAGAACGTATTCTCAAAATGCCACGTCTGGGTGAAACGATGGAAGAAGGCAAGATTGTCGGCTTTCTCGTGAATCCTGGCGATAGTTTCAAACGTGGCGATTCAATCATTGAGATCGAAACAGACAAAACCGTTGCAGAGTTTCCAGCTCTTGGGGACGGTACCCTGCATGAGTGGATCGGATCTGTTGGAGACCATGTGGTAGTGGGTGCGCCGCTGGCGCGTATCGACATAGGCGCTGGTCCCGACTGGACGGATGAGGGGGGTGAAAGTACGCCTGTTTCGGAAGATTCCGCTGACGATTTTGTTGTAACTGAGCTGGATATGCCGCGCCTCGGGGAAACGATGGAAGAGGGGCGCATTGTCCGTTGGCTAAAGGCTGCAGGTGACAGCTTCGAGCGTGGCGAAGCCATTCTTGAAATTGAGACAGACAAGACGGTTGCAGAATTTCCTGCGCTGGTCGGCGGTAAGATCGTCGAAATCCTGCGTCAGGAAGGCGACATGGTAACGGTTGGCGGCGCTATAGCCCGCATCGAGGTTGCGGCCGGTGCCGCCACCTTGAAGCCGGATGCCCCCGCCGTTGAAACAGTTGCAGCTTCAGCTGCGCCGACAGTTTCCAGAGCAGCTGTTGCAAGGCAAGCGGGAAGGGATCAGCGTGTTCGTGCGACACCACTCGCACGCCGGATAGCGCGTGATAAAGGCATCGATATCCAGCTTCTTTCCGGTACTGGTCGCAGGGGCCGAGTTGAAAAAGAGGACGTACTCGTTGCCTCCGGTAATGCTCTGCCAAAAGGTGATGTACAGTTTGTCGAACTCGGACGTGGGCGTGTTGCCTATAGCGACCAGGGTTCAAAGGATGCGCCGACCTTCCTGCTTCTGCATGGATTTTCGGGAGATCGCACCACATGGAGCGGTATCGCTTCAGGTCTGCGCCGGGCAAATTTCCGCGTTATTGCGCCCGATCTTCCCGCGCATGGTCTGACAACGATTGAAGCGGGGCATATCGATCAACTAAGCGATTTTCTGTCTGAGTTTCTTGACGCGTTGTCGGTTAAGAAAGTTCATGTAGTCGCTCACTCTCTAGGCGCTATTGCAGCAACGGAGTTTGCAAAGGCCCATGCTGAGCGCGTTTCGGGGCTAACGCTTATTGCGCCAGCTGGTCTTGGTTCAGAAATCGATGCAAGTTTCATTTCCGGCATGGCGAATGCCACGACAGCTGGTGAGGTGTCGCATCTGCTCAGGCGCGTTGCGGCCAAACCTGTTGAGCTTTCGCCCGAACTTGCAGCCGACTTTGCGAGCACAATGAGCAAAGGTCGTCTCAAGGCACTGGTGGAAACGATTATCGGACCATCAGGGCAGCGCATCGATATTATTGCATCACTGGATAAGCTTTTGCGTTCTATGTCCGTGAGAGTTCTTGTTGGTCTTCAAGACCGCATCATCCCGTGGCAGCAGGTGACATCGTTGCCACCTTCAGCGAGTGTCCACTTCTTCGCTCAATCCGGCCATATGCCGCAATGGGATCAAACGAAAGATGTGCTGGATCTCATCTTGAGCTCAACAGGAGAGGCCGATGACTGATGTAAAAGCAAAACTCAAAGAAGCTCAATACCGGCTTGGTGCTTTTGCCAAGGCAACGCCCGAACTCATTGCAGGCTTTGCCAAGGTCAGCAAGACAGCGACTGCTGCGGGTCGTTTCTCCTCCGCTCAACGTGAGTTGATTGCTGTGAGCATTGCTGTCGCTAAAGGGTGCGAGGACTGCATTCTATATCATGTCGATGCCGCTATCCGCCATGCTGCAACAGAAGTGGAACTGCTCGAAGCATTGGAAGTGGCTGTCGAAATGGGAGGCGGTCCAGCAGTTATGTATGCGGGCAAAGCACTCGAGGCATTTCGCAATTTGAGTTGAGTTTAGGGCAGAGCAAAGGTTGGAGGCGCCTTTGCATTTGCTCCGGGAGGAATTGAATGGCTTATTTTCTCACCGCCGACGGAGGCACGGAAAGTATCCGCGCGCGGGTTTACGATTTGTCGGGTGTTTGCCTTGCGAGTGCTGCAGTCCCATATGAAATCAAGTTTTCCAGCGGTGCACGAGCTGAACAAAATCCAGAAGATTGGTGGAGTTCCTTTGTTCAGGCCGCACGCAACGCGATATCAGAATCCGCAGTTGATCCGGCAGCGGTCGAAGCGATAACGCTTGCCACAACAAGCTGCACGGTTGTTGCGCTCGACGCTGACGGAAAGCCTCTGCGTCCATCGATTATCTGGATGGATGTTCGCGCTAGCTCAGAAGCGGAAGCTGTATTGGCCACGGGCGATCAGGCGCTCAAAGCCAATGGCGGTGGCCAAGGGCCTGTCTCGGCGGAATGGATGATCCCCAAGGCACTCTGGATTGCACGCAATGAGCCGGAGATTTTCGCGAAGGCCGAAACGATCTGCGAATATCAGGATTTTATGACTTTGCGCCTGACTGGCGAAAAAGCAGCAAGTCTCAACAACGCGTCGTTGCGCTGGCATTATTCGACTGATCGTGGCGGTTTCCCCACGACGATGCTGCAGAAACTGGGGCTTGAAACCTTATTGCATAAATGGCCATCGCGCGTGGTCGCGCCGGGCGAGGTAGTCGGTACGCTTTGTGCATCTGCCGCCTCCGAACTTGGTCTCAGCCAGAAGGTGAAACTAGTTCAGGGTGGGGCTGATGCACTGATTGGCATGATCGGCCTTGGTGTTGCCAAACCCGGTCAACTTGCTCTGATAACGGGGTCATCGCATCTGCAGTTTGGTGTTTCGGACAAACCACTCCATGCCCCCGGTATTTGGGGCAGTTACCCGGATATGCTCTATCCGGGGCGCTACGTGATTGAGGGTGGCCAAACATCAACCGGTTCGATTATCGCATGGCTGGGCCGCATGATGAACGGTACAATGGATATGGAAGCATTGAACCGTAAGGCTGCGGCTCTCGAGCCGGGGGCGGACGGACTTCTGGTGCAAGACCATTTTCAGGGCAATCGCACGCCTTATACTGATGCCTTGTCGCGTGGAGCAATTGTCGGTCTGACACTTGCACATGAGCCGCATCATATTTTCCGGGCGATTATGGAAGGCATCAGTTTTGGTACTCGCGCAATTCTCGATGCCATGGCAGATGCGGGTTATCGTGGACAGGAAATCACCGTTGGCGGCGGAGCAAGTGCTTCTCCGCTCTGGTTGCAGATACATGCTGATACGGCTGGCTTGCCTGTTTGTGTGCCGCAGTCGCGCGACGCGCCATCGGTGGGGGCTGCTGTTCTGGCGGCCCATGGTGCGGGCTATTTTACCAGCATAGATGACGGAATAGCTGCGATGGTCAAGCCCGGCACGCGCATCGAACCGCGTCCGCGCGAAGCAGCGATCTATGACGAGATTTACCAGCAGTATCGCGCTTTGTACCCGGCGCTGAAATCTGTTCACGCGATCTGAAATCAATTCGGGAGAGACTATTGCTCAAGGATTTCGAACTTACAGATAAGCTTGCAGTCATTACCGGTGGAGCCAAAGGCATAGGCCGCGCTATTGCGCAGTTGTTCGTTGAAGCCGGAGCAACTGTTGTCATAACTGATCGTGATGAAGCGGCAGGTAAGGCGGCTATTGCAGAGCTCAACTCGTTAAGAGTTGCCTCGGCTAATCTTTATATTCTTGATGTAACGGACAAGGATGCAGTCGAACGCGCCGCAGAAGCTATTTTCCGCCAAAATGGTTGTCCGCATATATTGGTGAATAATGCGGGCATCGTCAAAAATGCCCCTGTCGCGGAAACTGAGGAAGCTGACTGGCGAGCCGTAATCGATGTCAATTTAAATGGCGTATTCTTCTGTGCGCAGGCGTTCGGAAAGCGTATGGCTGCAGCCGGCCGTGGTGCGATCGTCAATATTTCATCCATGTGCGGTGAGATCGTTGTCTATCCGCAGCCGCAGGTCGCGTATAATGCTGCTAAGGCAGGTGTCAATCTCATCACCAAATCGCTTGCGGTCGAATGGGCAAAGCAAGGCGTACGCGTAAATGCGGTCGCGCCTGGCTATACGGCGACTGAGCTCACTCTTGCAGGTCGCAGCAACGAAGAGTGGTTTTCGAAATGGCTGGCCATGACACCCCAAGGACGCCTCGGCGAACCGCGTGAAATCGCAAATGCTGTTCTGTTTCTCGCATCCGATGCGGCGGGCTTCGTAACCGGCACGGTGTTGACCGTTGATGGCGGCTATACTGCCCTTTAATTTTTGGAGGATGAAATGACTGAACAGGCGAAAATAGCACTGGTTACAGGTGCCAGCCGTGGAATTGGACGTGCGATCGCTTTTGGTATGGCCAAACGCGGTTTTGATGTGGCTATCAACGATATTGAACGCCAGAAAGATGCACTGCAGGACGTTGCAAAAGAAATAGAAGCGAGTGGTCGTCGCGCCTTAACTGTCTATGCCGATGTTAGTAATAAAACCGACGTTGAAACCATGGTTCAGAAGACGGTTGATAATTTTGGCCGCATCGATGCTGTCATCAACAATGCAGGTATCCTGATTGCAAGCGACGTTGAACATCTTAAAGAAGAACATTGGGACAGCGTTCTTGATGTGAATGCCAAGGGTACATTTCTGGTTGTTCAGGCCGTGTTACCATTTATGAAGAAGCAAAATTACGGTCGTATCGTGAATATCGCATCGATTGGCGGCAAGCATGGCGCGCCGGAACAAGCACACTATTCTGCCTCAAAGGCTGCAGTTATGGGGTTCACACGCGTATTGGCGCAAGAGGTTGGAACGTTCGGTATCACTGCAAATTGCATTTGCCCCGGCATAATACTCACCGATATGGGCCGCGTTAATCTAGACGATATCGCGGTGCGCGAGACATGGCAAGAAAAAACAGCCATGCGACGGATTGGCGACCCAGAAGATGTGGTTGGTCCGGTTGCATTCCTTGCTTCTGATGATGCAGCTTTTGTGACCGGGCAAAGCCTCAATGTCGACGGTGGTATAGTACTGAGTTAACTCTACTCGGATAGATAATGTAAGTAAGAGGCCCCAAATTTATGGGGCCACTTTAATTTTACAAGTTAATTTCAGCGCGCATCGTCTCAAGGCATTCCATAGCAATAACCCCTTCGGCGATGTTTGGTGCAGCTGTTTCCGCTCCCATAAGTGCTGGAACGACATCTGCTAGCAGTGAATGATAGCCCTTAGGATCTTCATTGGCTGCCGCGGTGAAGTTAGGCTTCCATGTAAGGGTATCACACTCGCCTGACAGCGTTGCCTCGGGATCGTCAATCTTGAACGCAGGATTCCGATGCCAACGCACATCAATGACATCATCCACTTCGATGCGTTGATGATCGCCCATCAATTCTATCCGTTCGACCGGTGTGCCTCTGGACTGGATCGTTCCCATTGCAATGGTGCCGATCGCGCCGCATTCAAAATCGAATGCTGCATGGATCAGTAGTTTGCCGGATTCTTTTTCGACTTTCCTGGCTGTCAGGTTCCGGACGGGCGAAACCAGATGCGAGACGAGGTCCATATAATGGACACAGTGGTGCAGGAAGAAACCTGTGTAATCGACATTGCCCGCGAAATAACCGGGGGCAGTCATATAATAGCCCGTCAGTCCCAGAACGGGACCGAATTGACCCGACCTTATGATATTGGCTGCGATCTTGTTGCCAACAGAATAGCGTTTCATGAAGCCTAGCAGCAGTGGCTTTTTCGCTTTTTCGGACGCTTTCAAAAGCTCACGAGCCCCCTCGGTTGATCCCGAAGGCGGCTTTTCCATGAATACAGGCAGGCCACGTTCCAGAGCTGCTTTGCCAAAGGCAAGATGTTGATCAGGGCCAACTGCCATGCCAATGGCGTCGAGACCAGGTGTGTTGAGCAAAGCCTCGACGTCAGTTGTGAGCGTACGCACCCCGAACTGCCTTCCGGCATTCTTTAGGCGTTGCGGGTCGATATCGCAAAGAGCGGCAATTTCCACGTCATAGCGAACGAGCTGAGGTAATAACATTTGGGTTGCGTGGATACCGCAACCAATCCAACCAATTTTGAGGGTCATCGACGATATTCCGTGAGAAGGAGGTGGCTTTTCATAAAGGCAGTGCTGGCGGCCAAGCGATCACTTTCGTCTTCGTGTGGTGCGCGCCATTGCGCAAAAGGCACACCGAAGCGATCATCCTGACGGCGGAAAGGCTCAAGCGAAATTGGGCCAGTATAGCCGATCTCGTGAAGTGCGCGGCAAACTGCAACCCAATCTGTTGCGCCCGTACCCGGGAAGCCGCGGTGGTTTTCGTTGGCTTGAAAATGCACAACCAGATCGCCTGCAAGCCTGATCGCTTCCGGAATTGAGCTTTCTTCCATGTGCATATGGAATGTGTCGAGCATCAGCTTTATTGTCGGCTGATCAACTGCATCCAACAGTTCGATTGCTTGTTGCGTTGTGCACAACACGTCGCTTTCAAAGCGATTGAGTGGCTCAACAGCGAGCAGAACATCGCTACCCTGAGCGTACTCTCCTGCAATTTTCAGAGCGTTCACACAGCTATCTTTGCGGCGCAAACGCTCGTCTTCTGAAACTGGCTGAGGAGGACGCCCGGCAAAGACGAGTGGGCTGCCAGTTAAAGGGCCACCGACGACCTGCGCACCAAGCGCATTGGCGCAATCAACTGTATATTTGAGGTAATCAACGCCACCTTGATACGCCTTGTTGTCAGCAGATGATATATTGCGTTCTAAATTGACACGCGCTGCAAGCACGACGCTCAATCCCGCATCATCAAGTGCTTTGCGTGTTTCTTTGAGGTCTAGCTCGCCGGGTTCAGGCACGAGCAACTCAACAAAATCAAATTCGTGCTCGCGCATTTTATGAAAAAGCGGGAAATGTTCGGCTGTGAAGGGCCGCGCATATTGCATTGAAATCAACCCGATGGGGTTCATGATATTTCCTCGATTGCTTGAAGAACTGTTGGGGAATAAGTTGCTGTTAGCCTTTGACTGCCCCTTGAGTGAGGCCACCTATGAGGCGCTTTTGAACGATAAGGAAAAGAATGGTTGCTGGCATTGCGCCGACAACTGCACCTGCAGCCAGTAGCCCCCATTCGATTTGATATTCGCCAACAAGAGTCTGGATCGCGACTGTTACTGGACGCACATTTCTACCGCCGAGCGTGAGAGCATAGAGATATTCATTCCAGGCCGTGATGAAGATGTAGATGCCTGTTGAAATAATGCCGGGCATCATCAATGGGATGATTACGCGTCGCAACGCCGTGAGACGTGAACAGCCATCTATCATTGCTGCTTCATCAAGGCTTTTAGGGATAGCGGCTACATAGCTCGTCAGCATCCAGACAGAGAACGGAATGGCGACCGTAGAATTTGCAAGGATGAGTCCGAAATAAGTGTCGAGAATGCCGTATTTACGCATGAGGATAAAAAGCGGCAGGATTAATAGCACAATTGGAAACATGTTGATGAGCAGAAACTGCATCATGAACAATTTGCGCCCGATGAAGCGAAAGCGCGATAGCGCGTAGGCCGCTGTTACCGAAACTGCGAGACCGAGAACCACCGTGCCAACTGCAATAACCAGACTATCCAGCATATTCTTGTAGAACTGCGCTTTGTTAAACAGCCTTTTGTAGTTATCAAAGCCCCAGCCAGATGGTGAAAGTGCAACACCGCTGGCCGATAGTTGCTCGGTCGGTGTGAGCGATGTCAGAACCATCCAGGCGAATGGAGCTAAAGCGAACAGAACAATACACGCCACGGGCAGATCGGTGGTTACTATGCGTTTGAGGGTGCTTTGACGGTTCATTTCTCGACCTCACGCATTGTGCGGGCAAGATAGAGAACCACCAGAACACCAAGCAGAAGCGTGAAGGTCACTGCAATCGATGTGCCATAGCCGAAATCAAGATTTTGCCGGGCTTTTATGAAGGCATAGAGGGGGAGGGTATATGTGGAATAGCCGGGGCCGCCGCCTGTCATAACGAAGATGACATCCATCGAGTTCGCAACCCAGATCACGCGTAGTAGTCCTGCTGTTGCAAGAACAGGTGCTATGCCGGGCAGTGTCACATTTACAAATTGCCGCCACGGTGAAGCACCGTCAATGGATGCTGCCTCATACTGGCTTTTGGGAATACCTTGTAAACCGGCTAGGATCATGATTGCAAAGAATGGAAAGCCCTGCCATGTCAGCGTGGCAATGATTGCGTAAAGCGCGATGTTCGGATCGGCCAGCCAAGGAACTGCATGGCTTACGATCGATAGATTAAGCAATATGTCATTGAGAACACCAGTATTGGGATCGTAAATCCAACGCCACATCAGTGCGATGACCACACTTGGGAGCGCCCAAGGAATAATAACCAGCGCACGCGCCAGACCGCGCCATGGAAACTCTCTATTGAGGAGAAGAGCCGTGATCAATCCAAGGCCCATCTGGAGCGGGACCGTCAGGCCGATCCAGATGCACGTGTTCCAGAACGCCGCCCAGAACACCGGATCCTGCAACAGTTTAATATAGTTGCCGATACCAACAAAGGTTGTTGCCTTGGGTTTGAACAGAACCAGATCGTAGAAGCTTGTCCAAACCGCCTGCACCATTGGCAGAAAAACGATGACGAGCGTGACAATTACGGCCGGGCTGAGCAACCAGTAAGGTAGCAGATTTTTACTTCTGCGGCGCATACGCGTCGGCGATCGGGAGACAGAGGGCAGAGCAGACATAGGCTATCTATCCAAGCTAGGAAATGGACTGGCTTTCGACGTTTTTCAATCGGGGAGGTATGGTGGCATATTGAAATGCCACCATAAATGTCCCGATCGTCGGTTGCTTAGTTCTGGAATAGCTTTTCCAGTTCCTGCATCATCTGTTCAGATGTAATTTGCCCAGCGAGTGCGCGTTGCATGGCAGTTTGCCACGCCGTGTTCACAAATTCTGAAGTGCCCTCGTTTTGTGGGAGTACATGTGCAAAGGGCAGGGACTCAACTGTTGCATCAACAAAACGACGATCATGCAGTTGCCAGTCTTTTGAGCCACTTTTTGTGACGGTCATTTGACCGGTTGCGCTGTTAAAGGAGACGTTATTTTCGCCTTCAGCAAGGAAGGATATCCACTTCCACGCAGCGTCTTTCACTTCTGACGATGAGAAAATTGCAAGCGATTCATCACCATAGGATGTCCAGCGATTGCCGCCACATTCAGGTACGGGGACTGCTGATACTTTATCGCCGAGTGCAGCAACGAGATCCTTGGATGAGCCAACATGGTGGATCGTCATCGCCGTTTTTCCGGTTTTGAAAGCTGAAATGATTTCCTGAAATCCATCGTTGGGGGCTGATGGCGGGATGACTTTGTCTTTCTGGAAAAGGTCGATCACCCATTGATTGGCTGCAACAGCCGACGGTGTTGTCAAACCGCCCGGCTTTACCTCGCCGCCTTGTGAGAGAACAAATGCCCCCCATTGGTCCCATCCACCCTTACCGCCGCGCAGGCCGAAGCCATAACGATTTGGGGCGTCGGTGAGCTTGATCGCGGCATTGCGGAAATCTTCACAGGTCTTTGGCGGCTCGAGTCCTGCCTCCTTGAAAAGATCAGCGCGATAGTAGAGATAGAGGACGACATATTGAATAGGCAGATAATATTGGTTGCCATCAGCTGCTTTGTTGAGTTGCAGCAGATTATCGAGCAGGTCATCTTTCCCGGCCCAACCATTGATCCGGTCGCCTAATGGTTCAAGTGCTTCCATTTCCGTCAATCGCGGCTGCGCAAACAGTTTGACCATCGCAGCATCTGGTGCACTGCCACCAATGATCGACGTGTAGAGATTATCGTAATAGCTGTTCCATGGAATGTTTTCTGCCTCGATTTTGATATCCGGATTGGCCTTTTCAAATTTGGCAACCAGTTCCGACATCGGATTTTCTGGGTTGTCGAAATGATACCAGAAGCGGACGGTTTCAGCAGATTGCGCAGAAAATGTCAGTGCAGCTGTAAAGGCTGCACCAAGCATAAGAGATTTCAACATATCAACTCCTCCCAGTTGTTTGAAAAGGCCTCTCCTGTTCAGGCCATTCGGCTTAATGCCTTTGCCGCGTCCTCCAACGCTGCATCAGCTGCCGCTAGTTCATTTGTGTATTGCAGAAAGCCATGTACGACGCCTTCAGTTACGGCTAATTCGTCTTGGCGCCCAGCTTTTGACAGTCGTTTGTGCAACAGAATTGTATCGGAAAATAAGGGATCAATACCCGCTGCCGTAAGATACAGCGCTGGCAATTTTACAAGTGTTTCGGCTTTTGCGTGAAGCGGACAGGCGAGTGGATTTGACGCAATCTCTTGCCCACTCGCATACCAGCTCCAGTAACGCTTCATTCGGTCGGTGGTCAGCCCGGGACCATTGATGAATGCTTGATAAGATGGGGTTTCGAATTCCATGGAATAGTTGCCATAAAACAGCAGAGCGCCGTTTGGCAGAGAACGATTATTTTCCGCTTCATGCAGCATTGCCGAGAGCGCTAGATTTGCGCCAGCGGAATCGCCAGCAATGTAAACAGGGCCGTTCAGTCCTTCCATCTGCCCATCAATCAATGCGCGCATGCTGCCTATGACGTCGTGTAGCCCAGCCGGAAAAGGGTCTTCCGGCGCTAGTCGGTAATCAGGCAAAACCACCGTTAAGTGGGTTTTTTCGGCAAGCACCCGTGCACAACGCTCATGCGTTTTCGGGCTACAAAACGCAAATCCGCCACCATGAATGAACAAAATGGTTCCGGGCTTTTTGTTGAGGGGCTCAAGAACGAGAAGTGGCGTTTCGCGCGACCCTATGGATGAGTTCGCAGGTATCCGCACTAAGCGCACATCCTGCATCTCAGGAAGATTGACATTCCAGCGCTTGTTATTTTTTTCTGCCAGTGCGCGGCCTTCTGCGGCTGGGAGTGTTGTTGGATCAGGCGTGCCTGCAAACTCAACGGCTATTTTTTCGAGTAGCGCGCGCATCTCTTGCGACGGCTCATGGTTGAGACTGTGCGGCATCACGAACGGCTCTCTTCAGGGAATACTGCTGGCCCGAAATCGACAATGGTTGCAATGTGATGGCGCATCGCAGTCTGCGCTGCATCAACATCTGTAGCTTCAATAGCATCAATGATTGAGCAATGGCGTAATGCAGTTCCGCGCAGATCGCGGGCGCTGCCGCTTTGTGAAATCTTAAAGCGATGGTTATGCACAAGGCAACGATGCAATATCGGATTCAGCGCGGGCAAATCTGCTTCGTCGAAGATGCGTCTGTGAAAATCGCGATCAATTGCAGCTAGACGATATTCATCTTCGTCATCGGCTGCTTGTAACATGCCTTCAAGCATTCCCTTGAGATCGTCCGTCAGCTTCTTAGTACGCCGCATCATGACACGCGGGATGCCATTGCATTCAATAGAGTTGCGTAGACGAAACATTTCAATAGCTTCATCTGGAGTACAGAGAGACACTTGAGTGCCCCTGTGGCCTTGTCTCAGGACGAGACCTTCTTCCTGCAATTGAAGCAGCGCTTCACGAACAGGGCCCTGGCTACATTGAAAATGCGCGGCAATCTCTAGTTCTGTCAGGTTTGCCCCGGCTGGCAATGTGCCAAGCATGATGTCTCGCTTCAGCGCTTCAAATACGACTGCCGCTTTTGGAGGTCTGCTCTGAACGAGCTTGGGTGAAAAATATGCCACGCCGATGCCTGAGCCTTCTTGCCTAACACTTCAATTATCATTATTGATAATAATATCGATAAAAGACGTCAAGCGAAAACTCTGGGAGGAGAAAGCATGATCGCCATCGCCTTGGAGCGTATTCAGAAGACTTATGGCACCCACAAAGTTATCCATGATCTAGACTTTCGGATCGAGAGTGGAGAGTTTGTCGTTCTGGTTGGTCCTTCCGGTTGTGGTAAATCAACGTTGCTCAGAATGATTGCTGGCCTGGAGGATATATCCGGCGGTGAGTTGAAGTTTGGTGATGCAATCGTCAATGAGTTGTCGCCTTCGGAACGCAACATCGCAATGGTGTTTCAGGACTATGCGCTCTACCCTCACATGAGTGTGGAGGAGAATATGGCTTTTGGCCTTAAGATGCGTGGCTCGAACGATAATGATGTTACGTCGCGTATCGGCGCTGTGGCTGAAACGCTGAAAATTGGTGAGTTTCTTGCCCGACGCCCTGCGCAACTGTCGGGTGGTCAACGCCAGCGTGTTGCTATGGGGCGCGCCATTGTGCGGGAACCCAATGCATTCTTGTTCGACGAACCACTATCTAACCTTGATGCTGCTTTGCGTGTAGAAATGCGGCTTGAAATAGCAAAGTTACACAGAAAGATTAAGGCAACAACTGTTTATGTGACACATGATCAGGTCGAAGCCATGACGCTCGCCGACCGTATTGTGGTTATGAACAAGGGTAATGTAGAGCAGATTGGCAAACCGCTCGATATCTATCGTAAACCCGCCAGTCTTTTTGTTGCTCAGTTCATTGGCAGTCCGACTATGAATGCGCTTCCTGCGGAGGTTAGACACAGCAGTGGAGAAGTTCTTGAGCTCTCCTGCATAGGTAGGGACATTTCACTTAACTCTGAGAATGCATCGCTTAGTGTTCAGGGGTTTACGCTGGGTGTTCGACCTGAAGATCTCACTGCCTGCTCGGCACAGGATGCATGGTTCAGCGGTGAACTTGCAGTAGTTGAACGGCTAGGTAGCCAGATGTTTGGCTATATCGAAACGGGTCAGCCCAAAATGCTAACAGTGGAGTTTCCACGCGATAGCGAGTTGGAGCTGGGGCAACAGATATATGTCAAAGGAGATGAAAGTCGGGTCCATCTGTTCGACCGTAAAACAGGTAAGCGGATTTAGGCTTCGGACAATATTTGTTACTACCAAAAAAGAGCAGAAATCAGCTTATGGCAAAGCTCAATTTTGCCATAAGCTGATGTTTCTATATTTCTACCTTGTTTCTGCACTTTTAGTAACGCCGACGAATGAAGATGCCGGCGAAGACCGATATCGTAACCGTCACCGTGAGTAGAACGAAGGCGAGGGCCGCTCCAAGAGGCCAGTTTGCTTTGTTCAATATTTCGGTCACGATCATTGGAGCCATCATGTGGAAAGATGGGCCACCGAGAAGCACAGGCGTAGCATATGCGTTCATTGTTAGAATGAACGATAGAACTGAAGCTGCTAGAAGGCCGGGCATGATTTTTGGCATGCGAACGAGCATAAAGCTCTGCAATAGTGATGCACCAAGGCTTGCTGCGGCGTAATCAATGTTTTCGTCGAGGCCTTCAAAAACACTTTGCAGTGTGAGAACGACATAGGGAAGATTGACTGCTGTTATACCGATGAAGACAGCCGTCGGCGTCTGCATGATTGTCAATGGTGAGGAAATAATGCCGATCTTCATGAGTAAAAAATTGAGCACGTCCGTTTGCCCGAATGCCACCATCCAACCTGCCGCCCGAAAAGCGTTGGAAATAAACAGGGGCAGGATGATTGCCATAAGAAGTATGGTTTTGAGAGTTCCACTCTGCTTTGAAATCCAGTTTGCCAGAGGCAAGCTGAGTATGACGCAAATTGCGGTAACGGATCCTGCCATGAGCAGGGTGGTGCCCATGCCTTTCAGGTAATATGTGTCGGTAAAGAATGTTGCAAAGTTCGCCAGTGTAAAGCCTTGCACCATGAATTCGCCTGGCACGAAATCATTAAAGCTATAGCGCAAAAGATAGAGCAGCGGCAGGCCATGAAAATAAGGACCAGCCCTGTCGCAGGCATGAGAAGTGCGGCAGCGGAGATAGATGTTTTTTGCATGGCTGTACCGGGAAAGCTGGAGCGGAACCTGTCTGGCTTCAGCCAGACAGGTTGTGACGATCATCAGGCTTTGAACTCTTTGTTCCACCAGTTTTGCAGATCGGCATCTGCTTTCGCAACGTATTCAAGATCAGGTAGCACGAATTGCTCTCGCTGCTCCGCAGTGTAGTCTACGGCAGATGCGAGTGCGGCAGGCAGCACCACGTCGCCATTCGTTGGTGCATAACCCATCTGCTCAGCAAATGCGGTTTGTGGTGCCTGTTCGAGCATTGCGTTCAGATACTTGTATGCAGCCTGTTTGTTCGGCGCATTCTTTGGGACACACATATCGGACAGGTAGAGCGCGATACCTTCTTTGGGTATTGCAATTTCGATATCGATGCCAGCATTTTTCCACATGTAGCCGCGCGCATTCCACATGATGCACATGACAATTTCGCCGGATTTCAGCGCCTGTGCGAGCGCTTCATTGGTAGGGTAGATTTTAACGCCCTGCTTTTTCAGTTCGAGCAATTTGGCTTTGCCCGGCTCGTAATTTGATGCACTGCCACCAGCAATCATTGCAGCAGATTCAATTGTTGTCTGGTACTGCAGATCGATGACACCAACGCGACCGGCATATTTGGGATCCCACAAGTCCGCATAGGATGTTGGCGCAGGACTTACCTGCTTTGGATTGTAGAGAATAACGCGACCTGTATAAATATGTGGAATGGAGTAGTTCGTACGAATGAATGGAAGAACTTTTTTGAGGTTAGGGACCTTCGTTTCATCCAGTTCTTCAATAATTCCGTTCTGGAACATCTCAAAGCTACCCTGACGGGTGAGACAAGCGATGTCCATTGATCCGCGGGGCAAACGCCTTTCCGCCAGCAGTTTTGCCTTGCGTACGGTATCGGTTGCAGGGTCATATATGACCTGCATTCCGCTGCCTTTAAGGTTCCCATCTGCTATATTGATTTGTTGCAGATTTTGATAATCGCCACCCCAGGTGCCAACGACAGCCCGACCTGAGGCCTTGGCAAATGAAGGCATCATCGCAGAAGCCACAAGGCTGCCGGAAAGAATGCCAAAAGTACGTCTGGTGATGTTTGTCATGCTAATGTATCTGCCCCACATGGTTCGTTTCCTTGCCATAGGGTTAGATGCACTTGTGGACTTCTATGGGATAGATCGCAAAGCTTCACCACAGGACTTGACTAATGAATGACATTTAGTCAGCCTGAATAAGGTATGTGATTTGTGCCACCAAAGATTTACAGCGGCTTTCGAGCCGTTTTTTATTTATCCTCGATATAAGTCGTTAAGCTCAAATATCCGGGTATTTAAATTCTTTAATTATATGCTCAATACTTGATGGTCGTCATAAATTGGAATTTATTTATCTTGAATTTTGGGTGATAATTAAGCGTAATTTAAAAAAAGGATTCTGTTATGAAAAAATATATATTTAGCTTAGTAATCATTGCCGCAAGTGCTGGAGGCGTGGGGCAATCATACGCAATTGCTTGTGATGCTGCTACTAATGTATCAGAAAACTGTGCAGCGTATTGTGCACCTACACTTCTCCTAGGTACAATTGGTTATGAATTGTGTTTATAGCCTATTTAGATTTCTACATTAGTCATGTTTTTATAAAATACAGCCCCGCCTAGTGCGGGGTTTTCTATTTGGAGAACACCGTGCGGATTGTCTGGGAGAAACATAGCAATGACGGCTGGTTTGCCTACAGTGGAAAGCTGATTATTGGCTTTGTCGGATAGCGTGAAGATGGCACATGCTTCTATAAGCTGGATGCTGTCAGCACAAAGTGGGTCACAAAGGACAGCGGAGAAGTCGAGTCGATTGCCGGCGCCAAGCGCTCTTTAAACCCGCGCATGGCGGACATGTCTCACAGATGCCGGGCTTACCGGTCAAGAATAAAAATCATCAATTTTGGGAGCGGCACTCCTTTCACTCATCCCACCGGGCGATGAGCAATAGCTACACTCGTGCAGAAGAAGCAACACTGGCCGCTCCGGGGCAATACCTTGCATTAAGCAGTGTGAAGTGGGCAAGCCCGGTTAAACGCAAAGGGGTTTGATGATGGCCGAGATACCGAAAGACCTCTTAGCCAAAGCAACCACGTTGTTAGATGCCGCCTGTGTTCATCAGTACCCAGACGGCACATTGTCAGAAGACGCCTATGAGGTAGTAGCTAGGCTCAGGACTCATTGGTTTCCGAGCCAGAAGATGACGACTGCTGCGAGATCTATTACTGCTCGGAACACAATCGGGCAGCGATCATAACGGATGGCAATTCTGCGCCAGTCTTTCAGTCTTCCAAACATGATTTCGATACGATTGCGCCGCTTGTATCGGCGTTTATCATACTTGATAGCCTTCTTGCGGTTTTTGCGCCCCGGGATGCATGGCTTTATCTCTTTGTCTTTTAACTGTTTTCTGAACCAGTCTGCATCATAGCCTCTGTCAGCAAGAAGCCAGTCGACCTTCGGTAACATCTCGATTAAGACTGCAGCTCCTGTATAGTCGCTGATTTGTCCGGCCGTGACGTGTAACCTGATGGGACGCCCCTGCGTGTCGGTGACGGCGTTCAATTTGGTATTCATGCCACCTTTCGTCCGACCGATCAGGCGTCCATCGCCCCCTTTTTTAACTGTAGGCTTGAAGCCGTGCGGTGTGCTTTCAAATAGGTCGCATCCATCATGACGGTCTTTCCGACCGGCGACTTGGAAGACAGGCCTTCCAATATTTGAGCAAATATCCCCTTGAGACACCAACGGTTCCAACGATTATAGAGCGTTTTACAAGGCCCGTATTCCCGAGGGGCATCACACCACCGTAACCCATTGCGAAGAATGAATATAATTCCACTCAAGACACGCCTGTCATCAACGCGCGGACGTCCATGACTTTTAGGGAAAAAAGGCGAAGGCGTGACATTTGTCCTTCGCTCAGCCAGTAAAGATTACTCATCGATCAGTCTCCTCAAGCGAAACTGAATCAGCTCATCATTCTGAAATCAATGGGTCCTGAGCCTAAAGCCATTCTCGCAGAGCGGGAACGCTGTGCTGACATTGCTAAAGGCTGGACCGAGGATGAGTTTCAGCCAAGCGAAACCAAGTTAGCCGCTGCTGATATCTGGCGTGAGATATTCAGGGGAGAAAAAACATGAACCGCCGCCGCTTCCTCTCCTTCATCGGCTTCGCGCCTGTAGCTGCTGCCCTTCCTGCAATGGCGCTGCCAAGGCCGGAGAGCGTCAAAGAGACGGTAGGCCGTGCGGGCTTCTTCATGGAAGTCACCGCCGGAGAACATCATGCTAGAATTGGCGCGTCCGTCGAATATCCAATTGATTATGACGGGCTAAGCCGTGATCTAGAAAAGCCACTGATCTTCAAAGATGGAAAACTCTGGATCAACCCGGCCAACATCCTCATCTTCATCGCCAGATCACAGCGACTACTACGCTAATGCGAGCCTCAGATACGTGGGCGACATTTAAGAAGTTGTTCTCCGCTGCACAAAGCCGAGCGAAATAAATACCTATCAAATTGAAACTCGGAGGCCCTGCAATCGCGGGGCCTTTTCTTTTGCCGAAAGGAAACACCGTGAATATGAACCTTGGCGATACCCGCCTCTTGATTGAGGCTGGTCGAGAACGCGGACTATTGCGCAATCAGATGGCGTATGTGCTTGCCACTGCTTATGGGCAGAAAGCATGTGGCTGGTAAGGGGTGATGATATTAAGTGGCTAATCGGGATTGCTGTCACTTTCGGGCTGGCATTGATCGCGGCGTTCCGATCTTTGTCGGCTTCAATGAAGGCTGGTGATGACGCCCTGCATGAGAGGATTAATCGAATTCGTGACGACTATTTGCGCCGCGTCGATCTCGACGGTCACGTCAGCCAGCTGCGAGACGGCATGAAGGAGCTTAGAGACGAAACCCGCGACAGTGCCAAGGAAACAAACAAGCGTTTAGATTAGGTACTGGCCGTTCTAGCGCAGGACAAGAAGTGAAAAACCCCGCGTCGGCGGGGCTTTTTGTAGCTCATTCATAAAAAAACTGATCGTAGAATTTATTATACGGATATTATTTCCATATATTATCCGGCCGTCATATCCGCCGTACCATCATCGCACTCAAAGCAAAGACCGCTATCAGGTATACCATCAAGAGCGCGACGGCATTCCTGAAGGTTCGCGTACCGACATTGAATTATTGAATCTTTTATTTTAGAAAAAGTACTAAGTTCACCTTTCCCAATCTTACGTCCTAAATCGTCATGATACGATGCTTTGTTTACCAATTTTTGAGTAATACCGCTTTCTGCGGATAAGGCGTAACCGCTAGAAAACAAAGATAAAGAAGAGAATATAATTAAAAATCGTCTTATCATTATTATTACCTTTCATGTGAACGATAATAATTAATTACATTTATTTTTATATATATCTATCCCAATAATTATTTAGAAAATATTTGGAAATAAAGATTATTTATGAATTCGCTTTTCTTCTATAGCAGCCTCTTAATCCTTATTCGCAAGCTGCATATTGGTTATTCATAAATGAAAATACAAATATGCGTAGCTAAAGCAGATGGGCGGCGACATGCGCCTTGTCCGGGAGATATTGCAGAGGATCGAGGCGGAGCAGAAGAAGGGGCATTGATTTAGCGTCTGGTTCCGTAGTGGTTCCGCGAAAGATACCTTTGAATAAATTAGTGATAAGGTCAATATTAAGATATTGAATTTATTGGGAATTATGGTGCCGCTTACGTGACTCGAACACGTGACCCCATCATTACGAATGATGTGCTCTACCAACTGAGCTAAAGCGGCCCTGAACTGACGTTCCTAATTCCCGGAGGAATATTGTTCAATTATATCTGAACGGTGCGCTGATAACGAAAAGCATCAAGGAAAGCAAGGTCCAAAACACACATTCTGCATGTTTACCTCAGACCTTCTCAAATGATGCTGCTTTCAATATATCACCCCGGGGACAATGCGTGTCAGGAACTCTGGCAGATGCGGCCGCGAGCTGCAACATATTCGCGTTCGAGCCGGTCAACGAGTTTGGCTGCAGGCGCGACTTCTTTCACAGCCGCGATTCCCTGTCCGCAGCCCCAGATCTCTTTCCAGGCTTTGGCGCCTTCCTGATGCGCTTTGTCAAAATCCATTTTCGATGGATCAGCTTCGGGAAGATTGTCAGGATCAAGGCCGGAGCCCGCAATCGATGGCTTAAGGTAATTGCCCGAAATGCCTGTAAAATAGTTGGAATAGATGATATCGGACGAATTGGAATCCACAATCATCTGCTTGTAGCTGTCAGACGCGCGGGCTTCTGTGGTCGCGATGAAGGGAGAGCCAATATAAGTGAGGTCCGCCCCCATCGCTTGCGCGGCAAGAATTGCGCCGCCATTGGCAATCGCGCCCGAAAGCAGAAGTGGCCCGTCGAACCATTCGCGGATTTCCTGAACGAGCGCGAAGGGAGAAAGTGCGCCTGCATGTCCGCCTGCGCCAGCGGCGACAGCGATAAGACCGTCGGCACCTTTACGAATAGCGGAATTGGCGTGACGGTTGTTGATGACATCGTGAAGCACGATGCCGCCATAGGAATGGATTGCTGCATTGACTTCTGGCACCGCGCCAAGCGACGAGATGACGATCGGTACCTTGTATTTCACGCAAAGGCCGAGGTCATGTTCGAGCCGCTTGTTGGAGCGGTGTACGATCTGGTTGACCGCGAAAGGTGCAGCCGGACGATCCGGATTTTTGGCGTCATGGGCGGCCAGGTCTTCGGTGATTTCGGCCAGCCACTCGTCAAGCTGTGCCTCGGGGCGTGCGTTCAATGCGGGAAACGAGCCGACGATGCCTGCTTTGCATTGTGCAAGCACCAATGCCGGATTGGAAATGATAAACAGTGGCGCTCCGACCACGGGAATGCGCAGCCTGTTTTTCAAAATATCCGGCAATGCCATTTCATCCTCCACAAAATTGACGTTTCCGTAAACGTAATAGTTTTAACACGGCTTTTGCCGACGGCAATATGAAAATTAGGAGAGAATCAGACGGAAAATTAAATATCTGAACCGGTTTCGCAGTCAAAGGTCGGGGGAAAATCACGGTTAAAGTTAAGATTTGGTAAGTTTGACAGTTCTTAAGTCTAGCCAAAATGCGGTTCAAACAGCTAAATGCCTTGATTCAGACGTTAATTTCGCTGAGGCTCATGTAAGCATCTGTGTCCCAAAGACCCAGACAGAATACGGAAACCAAGGAAGAGCGGCCCTTTGGAAAGTATCGAACGCGCAATCAGAAATGCATTTGCAAAGGCAGATGCACATAATCCGGCTACCCGCCAGCGTATCTACGAGGCTGCGTGGGGGGCGCATGAACGCGCGCTGACGACGAATACAGCACTGAGTGAAGAACAGAAAAAGCAGCGCCGCCAGAAAATCAAAGACGCGATTTCCGATATTGAAGCTGAGTTCAAAACCGGGCAGGCTGCATCTCGGCAGGAACCTAGTCTGGATGCGCCATCTTCGTCTGATCCGCTTCTGGGCGATGATGTCTATCAAGCCGGGCCTGCGCTTGATACCGCTGATATCCGAACCTCTTCCCGGAAAGGCAAGCGGGCTTCGGCTGATCTGGGCTATGAAGCGGGCGTTTCACGCAAGGATCGCAAGAAGAAGAGGCGTTCTCCGCTTGTGAGTGTCGGCATACCTGTTATGGTTATCGTTATTCTGGGGCTGATTGGCTTTTCTCTCTACAACAGCTTTGCAGATTTCACGCGGAGCAACGGCTCGAGCCCGCTTTTGACCGACAATAGCATGGCGCCGATCAAGGAAGGCGAAGACCCGGAAGGGCGCACCTGGATCAACATTTTCACGCCAGCGGATGCGACGCGCATGTCTGTTCAGGGTCGCGCAACAGCTGAGATCATGCGCGAGGGCACCAACAGTTTCGCGCGGGTTCAGACTTCGGGTGTAAACGACAGTGTGACCTTTGATGTCGGTGAGGGCGTTCTTAATCAGCTTGCTGGCAAGAAAGCGACTTTCGACATTGTTGCGCGTAGTGATGACGGCAAAACCACGCAGATGTCGGTCAATTGCGATTTTGCGGGTCTTGGGGATTGTGGCCGCAGACGTTACGATGTCCGCGACTCTGTCAGTGATTTCCTGTTCGATCAAGAGTTTCAGGCAGGTCAATCAGCTGGACGCGCAGGCAAGATCACGATCAATTCCGATCTGAGCGGTTCCGGCAAGGCCGTGGATATTTACGCAATCCGCGTCACGACTGCGGTTGCCGAATAATCAACTTAGCAGCTTTTCCAGCGTTTCAAGCCGGTCCGCTTCGCGGGGCGGCTTGTCCCAGCGCAGTCGCGAGAAGCGGGGAAAGCGCATTGCGACACCGGATTTGTGTCGAGTTGAGCGGTTGAGCCCTTCAAAGGCAACTTCAACGACCAATCCATGATCCGGTTCAGCGCGAACGGAACGCACCGGGCCAAAACGCTCAATCGTGTTTTCGCGCACGAATTTATCGAGAAGCTTCAACTCCTCGTCGGTGAAGCCGAAATAGGCTTTTCCGACCGGTACGAGCATGGGGTCCTCTTCCGGGCCGGTCCAGACCGCGAAAGTGAAGTCTGAATAGTAGCTTGAGCGTTTGCCATGCCCACGCTGTGCATAGACCACCACCGCGTCCACTGTGAAAGGATCGCGTTTCCATTTGAACCATGGCCCTTTCGGGCGTCCCGGCACATAGGTGCTGTCATTGCGTTTGAGCATAAGGCCTTCGATCACCGGATGCGGTGGGTTGAGGCGCAATTTCGCGAGTTCGTCGAAGTCTGAAAACTGAAGGACTGGCGACAAATCAAACCGGCGCTTGTCGAGTTTTTCGACGAATTGAGCGAGCCGCGTCCGTCGTTCCCAGAAGGGTAGTGACCGCAAATCTTCGCCCGATTGCTGCGTGCCTTCGTGTAGAAGGTCGTAGGCACGGATGAAGGCCGGATATTCACGCAACTGTTTGGCCGTCACCGTTTTGCGATTAAGCCGCTGCTGCAAATCCGAAAAGGTGGCGGTTTCGATGCCCGTTTCGCCGTGGTGGCCCACCAGCAATTCGCCATCAATCGAGCCTTCGAAGTCCATGGCCTCCAGCACATCGGGAAAGGCAGACGAAATATCGTCGCCCGTGCGCGAATAAAGCCGTCTCACGCCATTTTCCGCAACGGCTTGTACACGAATACCGTCCCATTTCCATTCGGCACTATAAATCGATGGATCAAGTGCGGGGATTTCGGCCTCATCCAGTGCCGTGGCAAGCATGACGGGCCGGAATGGTGCGTCGGCAGTGGCAGCAGGCTTGGGGCCGTGGCCCTCAAGCCATGCAAACAGCGCTGTGAAGGGTGGCGTCTGTCGGTGCCAAAGTTCTTCGATTTCCACGACATCCACGCCGCCAAAATCGGCCAGTGCCTGTTTGGCAAGACGAGCCGAAACGCCAATGCGCAGACCGCCTGTGACAAGTTTCAAAAGAGCATAGCGCTCTGATATGCCAAGCAGATCGAGCCAGCCAGCCACGAGCAACGGTCCCTCACGGCGCGAGGCGTTTTGCAATTCATGCACGACGACGCTGAGCGGCAGGTTGGCACCCGCCGGGGTTTCGTTCGGGCCGGGCCAGATCAGCGAAATTGTTTCGGCAAGATCACCGACATAATCATAGGAATACGCGAAAAGCGTCGGATCGCTACGCTCGGCAATCAGCGCCCGCAGCATGGCAGGCTTGACGCTGTGCAATTCCAGATCGCGGGTGATGGCGGCAAGTGCAAGGCCACGATCTGGATCGGGTGTGGCACGGAAATAATCGACCAGCAGCCGCAATTTGCCATTGCGCTGCGGCGTGAGGACAAGGCGGTCAAGAAGTTCAGCGAAAGCACGCATCAATCGCCCTCATCTTCGTAGCCGACAAGATGAAGCGGGCGCGCGGGGATGTTTTGTAGCTCGCACCAGCGCACCAGTGCTTCTTCACGCCCATGTGTCACCCAGACTTCCGCTGGTTTTATTTCGCTTATGGTTGCGGTCAATTCGTCCCAGTCGCAGTGATCAGATATGATGAGTGGTAACTCGACACCGCGTTGTTTTGCTCGCTGGCGGATACGCATCCAGCCAGATGCAAAGGCGGGCAATGGCTCAGGAAAACGCCGCGCCCAACGGTCGGAAAATGCAGAGGGCGGCCCAACCACGATCTTTCCGGCAAAATCGGGCGAGGCTTCACCACGTTCGAGCGTTGCAGGTTCCAGTTGACCAAGATCGATGCCCTGGCTCTGATAATAATCGCAAAGCTTTTGCAGCCCGCCGTGAATATAGATCGGCTCGTCATAGCCCGCATCGCGAATGAGCTTGATTACCCGCTGGGCTTTGCCAAGCGAGTAAGCCCCCACCAGATGCGCGCGTTCAGGGAACTGTGCGAGTGACTTCAGCAAAGTCGCGATTTCATGGCCAGCTTCGGGATGGCGAAATACCGGAAGCGCGAAGGTCGCTTCGGTAATGAAAACATCACAGGCAACAGGCTCAAAGGGCGTGCAGGTCGGATCGGCGGCACGTTTGTAATCACCTGAAGCGACAATTCGTGTGCTGTCCTTTTCCACTGCAATTTGCGCCGAACCAAGCACATGGCCTGCCGGGTGAAAGCTGACCTTGACGCCATTCACATCTAGCACCGCGCCTAAATCGGCATTCTGTGTGATGCCCGCAAAGTCTGCACCATAGCGGATAGCCATGATGTCTAGCGTCTGTTGCGTCGCAAGGACATGGGCATGTCCGGCGCGGGCATGGTCGGAATGTCCGTGGGTGATCAGGGCGCGATCAACAGGCCGCACCGGATCGATATAAAAATCGCCGGGCGGGCAGTAAAGACCTTTGGGTGTGGAACGCAGCAACTCGTCAAAACGCATGATTTATTAGATAGGTAGCAATTCTGCTGCGGAAAGAGCTAGGTGGGCGACTTCTGATAAAATGAGAACAAAAGTGAACATACATCTTGGCGACGACCCTTGTCCGCATTAGATTGGGTGCGTGACGCTGAACCTGACACCCACTTCTGAGGCCGCTGCCTTTCATCTGCCAGACCGTTTTGTAAAATGGTTTGCGGAAAAGGGCTGGTCGCCGCGTGCCCATCAGCTGGAGCTGCTTGCGCGTGCCGAACAGGGGCAATCCACGCTGCTGATCGCGCCAACAGGGGCGGGTAAAACGCTGGCAGGCTTTCTGCCTGCACTGGTTGATTTGGAGAGAAGTGACCGCGAAAAACCGGGTATGGCAAAGCGTGGTGTGCATACGCTTTATATTTCACCACTAAAGGCGCTCGCAGTCGATATTCATCGAAACCTCACCATACCGGTCGAGGAAATGGGGCTCGACATTACGATTGAGACCCGGACTGGCGATACACCTGCACATAAGCGTCAGCGCCAGAAGCTCGTGCCGCCTGGCATTCTGCTGACGACGCCGGAACAGCTTGCACTTCTGATTGCCTCAAAAGGGGCAGAGCAGTTTTTCAAGGGCTTGCGTTATGTGGTGCTGGATGAGCTGCACTCACTGGTCATTTCCAAACGCGGTCATCTGCTTGCGTTGGGGCTTGCACGATTGCGCCGTCTGCAACCAAAATTGCAAACGATTGGCCTGTCGGCAACTGTGGCGCAGCCTGACGAATTGCGTCGCTGGTTGGTCGAGCAGGATGGCACAGAGCCGAAATCCGGTCTGGTTACGGTAGATGGTGGGGCCAAACCCGAAATTACTATTCTCGATTCAGAGGAGCGGGTGCCGTGGGCAGGACATTCCTCCCGCTATGCCATCCCGGAGATTTATGAGGCTGTCCGCGCCCATCGCACGACGCTGCTTTTCGTTAATACACGTAGTCAAGCGGAGATGCTGTTTCAGGAACTCTGGCGCGTCAACGAGGATACGTTGCCAATCGCCCTGCATCATGGCTCGCTTGATGCCAGCCAGCGCCGCAAGGTGGAACAGGCGATGGCTGCCAACACTTTGCGCGCTGTCGTTGCCACTTCGACGCTCGATCTTGGCATCGACTGGGGCGATGTCGATCTGGTCATCCATGTCGGTGCGCCAAAAGGGGCAAGCCGTCTTGCGCAGCGTATCGGTCGCGCCAATCACCGTATGGATGAGCCGAGCCGCGCCATTCTTGTGCCTGCCAATCGTTTCGAGGTGATGGAATGTCGGGCAGCACTCGATGCCAATTATCTCGGCGCACAGGATACGCCGCCGCTGATCGATGGCGCGCTGGATGTGCTGGCACAGCATGTGTTGGGCATGGCCTGTGCAGAGCCTTTCAACGCTGATCAGCTCTATCGGGAAGTGCAGAGTGCTGCGCCCTATTCAAATCTTTCACGCGAAACCTTTGATAAAATTCTCAATTTTGTGGCGACGGGTGGCTATGCACTCAAGACCTATGAGCGCTTCGCAAAAATCCGCAAGACTGTTGATGGCACATGGCGGGTTTCGAACCCGCGCATCGCGCAGCAATATCGTCTCAATATTGGTACGATTGTCGAAGCACCGGAGCTGAATGTCAGACTCACGCGTGGCGGCAAGGGGGCCAATGCCCGTGCCGTTGGAAGGGGTGGCCGCGTTCTGGGGCGCATCGAAGAATATTTCCTTGAAACGCTGACACCGGGCGACACATTCCTGTTTGCAGGCAAGGTGCTGCGGTTTGAAGGCATTCGTGAAAACGAATGCATCGCTTCCAATGCTGCCGGACAGGATGCCAAAATTCCAATTTATGCTGGCGGAAAATTTCCTCTTTCCACCTATCTCGCATCGCAAGTACGCGCGATGCTGGCGGATCGCTCGCGCTGGCAGTTTCTGCCGCAACAGGTGCGCGAATGGTTGGAAGTGCAGGCGTACAAGTCGGTTACGCCACGTGAGGACGAGTTACTGATCGAGACTTTCCCCAAAGGCGGGCGTTTCTATATGGTCGCCTATCCTTTTGAGGGCAGGCTTGCGCATCAAACTCTTGGCATGTTGCTCACCCGCCGTCTTGAGCGCATGGGCGCGCATCCTCTCGGATTTGTCGCGACCGACTATTCGCTCGGGCTTTGGGGCCTCAAAGACATGGGCGCGATGATAGGTTCGGGCAAATTAAGCCTTAAACGGTTGTTCGATGAAGATATGCTGGGTGATGACCTTGAAGCCTGGCTTGATGAAAGCTATCTCCTGAAACGCACCTTCCGTAATTGTGCCGTGATTTCGGGGCTTATCGAGCGACGACATCCGGGGCAGGAAAAAACAGGTCGTCAGGTAACGGTTTCAACAGATCTTATCTATGACGTGTTGAGAACCCACGAACCGGACCATATTTTGCTACAGGCAACACGTGCCGATGCTGCAACCGGCCTTTTGGATATCAAGCGTCTTGGCGACATGTTGGCGCGTGTGAAAGGCCATCTGCTGCATAAGGCGCTGGACCGTATTTCTCCGCTGGCGCTGCCTGTGATGCTTGAAATAGGGCGCGAACGTGTGGGCGGCGAAGGCGACGAAATGCTGCTTGAAGAAGCAGCCGATGATCTGATCAGAGAAGCGATAGGATGAACACAGCAGTCTGGGGAAATGGTGAGGCTTATAGTCTGGCGCATGCGGAACTGCGCGGTGTTGCGACAATTTATGATCCGCGCGGCGCACTTTTCCTGCCTGACCTGCATATGCTGGTCGTTTCTGATCTGCATCTTGAAAAAGGCTCATCTTTTGCCCGTCGTGGCCAACTCATTCCACCTTATGATACGGCCGCGACGCTCGATATGCTGGCTGCCGTCATTGCGCGCTATCAACCGCGAACCGTTATAAGCCTTGGCGACAGTTTTCACGATGCAAAGGCCAGTGAACGCCTGCCTCAGCCTTATGCGATCCGTCTCAAGTCACTGATGGAACGCCGCGGCTGGTTCTGGATTACTGGCAATCATGATCCTGATCGTCCGGCTGATCTGCTAGGCGACTGTGTTGAGGAGCTTGCAATAGGACCGCTGACCTTCCGTCATGAGCCATCACGTACAAAGGCGGAAGGTGAGGTGGCAGGCCATCTCCATCCGGCAGCCCGCATCGTCAGGCGAGGTCGGTCGGTGCGGCGTCCCTGTTTTGCAAGCGACGGCGAAAGGCTGATCATGCCTGCATTCGGTGCTTATACAGGCGCACTCAATGTGCTGGATCGGGCGTTTCGCGGGTTGTTCGTTGATGCAAGCTTGCGTGCCTATATGCTGGGGCAGGGCAAGATTTACCCGATTGCGCATAGTGCGCTGGTTGGTGGTTAGTCTTTTCTGAAAAGAATTCGACCGGCCCAACCGGTGAAAACAGCTAAAAATACGGCAAATAAACCGTAATAGAAGCTGTATTTGTGCGCTGCATCATAGATGCTCTGCTCCACACCGGCTTTCACAATTTCTAGGCTCGCGTTCGCTTCGCGCAGGAAAACCCCGTTGCGAAACAACAAAGCTCGCGCCTTGTGACGTCCAACCGGCACATTGGCCGAGAGGTTCAATGTTGCACGAAAAAGGGTGCGGGAGAGAAACTCAACGCCGCCGATGCGCTGGCTGTAAAGCCCCTGACGCATCTTCATTTCACGCAATTCGTTGCCGAATTTCAGGATATTTCCCGATAGGCTGGCTGGATCCTCAGGTCTCAGGTAAAAATTACGGACACCGACTGAAAGCTCCCGATATAGTCTATCGTCTGCAATGTCCTGAAGATTACGCGTCGAGGCAAGCGAATAGGACAGTGGCACGCCAAGGAAGGTTTCGGAATCTGCATTTACCCAGACACCGAGATAGCGTTCCTTCTTTCGCACAACTAGGTCGCGCGAAGGGCCTTGCAGCACGACGATAATGTCATAGCGACCCTGACGCTGAATCAACGGATCGGCATTGTCGAGTGCGCCGAAAATGGTGAGGTCTGTGCCGCCGAAGTTGGAAGTAATGGCAATCGTTTCTGTCGAAAGGCCGATTTCGATGGTTTCTTCAGACGGGCTCTGCAGTTTGGGTACGCCGTTGCCATCGCCGCTCGAATTGGTCTGCGCAGATGCTGCAGTGATACCAAAAAATAATGCGGACATGAGCGTGATTTTCATCATATCACATATCCGCAATTGAGATTGAGAACAGATTGTCAGGCCGCACGAACAGGCCAAAAGCAAGACGCAAACCCACTGCAAGCACCAGAAGTGCCAACAACAAGCGCAGCTGTTCGCCACGCAGTTTCTGCCCGGCACGCGCACCATATTGCGCGCCGATCACACCGCCAAGCATCAGCAGGAATGCCAGCACGATATCGATGGACTGGTTGGTCGTTGCCTGCATAACCGTTGTGAAAGCCGTAACAAAGGTTATCTGAAACAGCGACGTGCCGACAACAACATTGGTTGGCACGTGCAGCAGATAGATCAGCGCCGGCACCATGATGAAGCCGCCGCCAACACCCATCACCGATGAAAGAAGGCCGATAAAAAAGCCAATTCCAAGCACCGGAATAATACTGACATAAATGGTGGAAGCGCGGAACCGCATCTTGAAGGGAAGCTTGTGTATCCAGGTATGCTGGCCGGGGCGGCGAATGGCACCCGCCTGTCCCTTTTTCACGCGGCGCAATGCGCGCACGCTTTCAACCAGCATCAATCCGCCGACGGTACCAAGAAAGAACACGTAAAGGATCGAGACAATCAGATCGAGTTGACCGAGATCGCGCAGCCAGGAGAAAACGAAGATACCGAGTAATGATCCAACGATACCGCCCGCAACCAGAAATAGTCCGAGCTTTATATCGAGTGTTCTTCGCTTGAAATGCGCTAAAGCGCCGGAGACCGACGATGCGATCACCTGATTTGCACCGGTTGCAACGGCAATGGCAGGAGGGATATTGTAAAAAATCAGCAGCGGCGTGATGAGAAATCCTCCACCCACGCCGAACAATCCCGACAAAAAGCCTACGGCAGCGCCCATGCCGAGCAGAACCAGCATGTTGACCGACAATTCCGCAATGGGAAGGTAAATACCCAATTCCGAACCCGGCTTTCACAACGCACAATACCCAGTCCTTTGCGGCCGCGCTATGCCGCAAGGTCTGTCCCGCTTCCGTTAAAACACATCCCCATTCATCTGAATCAGGTCATTGCTCTAACAGTTTGATTTGCTGCGCATCATGCCCGAAAACCATCTCACACATTTCGGAATGCGCTCTTAAAGGTCTTGCTCTTTCGGCGCGGGGAAGTCAAACGCCGATTGAGAATAGAGTTACTTTGACAAAAGATGTAGGATGAAAATGGCACATTGTTGTTTGCAAACAACAATGTTGTCACCAGCCTTGCCACAAATGCTTCATATTTTGGCTACGAAAAAAGCTACTCGATCTGTCCCTGCCGGTTGCTGATAATGATCGAAATATGATCCTTCGGCGTTATAACCGCATAAGACGATGATGGATAGAATTGCACTCTGATCGAGATGTGATTTGATATTTTGTTGTCAACAAGACTTCCGTTTTTGATCACATAAAGATAGAGATTGGTGAGGCTCGCGCTAAAAGAACCGGCAAATTTGCTATTTGACGTAAAGCCGAAGGAAGTTGCGCCTTCCGAATAGTATTCACCGTTTGTAACTAGCCAGTCATCGGTCGGATTAGACCGCGACATGGCGGTCTTTTTGCCATCTGGCGTCGTAAAATTCAGATTGAACGATAGCGCTATGTAAATATTCTTTAGTTCGGTCGTTCCGGAAAAAACCTTGAACAACGACTTGTAGGGATGAAAATCATCGGCCTTTATGAATTGTTGTTCCGGCGATGAGATTTCAAAGTCAATCGCATCGCCCTGAAAGCCTTTGATATCTTTATTGAGTGCAAGAGGAATTTTCGCTATAATGCCATTTTCCATTTCATTATTTATGTGCAGCAACATTATTGGGCCCCCGGTTTATTTATAAGATAATAAACCGCCAGTGGTCGATTCCACCTGTTACTTCTCACACCAAGTAAAGCTGTTGATGAGCCCCGTTTCTAAGCACGCTTTCCGTCTCAGTAACATTGATAGTTCTGGAATTCATTGTAACTCGTTGAAGTGCATCAATTGAGAGGGATAATGCCATGAGGAGATACGGTTTATTGGCTCTGGCTGCATTTATCCCATGGCCTGCTTTGGCAAACTGTGTGCCACCGTGGCAAACACAGTTTGCATGCAACATTCCCGAGCGTAATGCTCGAGCCGAGTTCTGCCGGATCGCTGATCCGAAAATGCACCCAGATAAGAAAGAAGCCTATTATAATTATGTTACGGGCACCGGGCCTGCGAAGCTTTACTTCGAAACCAATTCGACCTGGTTTTCGACGAAGGATACTAATGTCGATCACCCGACCGATATGACCATGGCGCTTGGCTATGCGCGCGGAGATTATGTTTATGCTTTCGTTGTAACCGAGGATAAGCGGCTTGAAGGCCGCATCCGCGATGCAGAAGTGCGTGTTTATTCTTCAACGGAAAAATTCACGAATGATACCAAAGATAACGAGACCGCAAGGCTTTATTGCGATCCCGCGTCGATCATTGCTGATCAGGATAGTATCAGACCGTAAGGGGATGATTACTTGTTCTTTTCAAGCAGAAGCTCGACGAGCTGCTGGTTGACTTCGCCCGTTGGCTCCTGGCCGTTGGCTTTCTGAATTTCAGCAATGGCATTGCGTGTCTTGTTGCCCATGACACCGTCTGCCGAGCCGACATCATAGCCATTCTTCTTGAGAATGAGCTGGATGTTGCGGACAGCCTTTTTCATATCCGCTGGCGCTGCTGCAACTGGTTTTTGGTCCGACCATTCTTCAGGAAGTTCAAACGAATTGGCTTCCTGATTAAGCGTTTTAGCTTTCCAAAGTTCAACTGTACCTTTGGCGCGTTCCAGCTGTTGAGGTTGCAAGGTTGCGCCAATCTGATCACGCTTGTCGGCAGCATCTTTGTCGCCAGCTTTGGCCGCAAGCGCGAACCACTTGTAGCTTTCTTCAAGATCGACCTGCATTCCAAGGCCTTTTGCGGCCAGAATGCCGAGATTGTACTGGCTGTCCTTGACGCCAAGTTCTGCCGCCTGTGTAAACCAGCGCACAGCCGAAGCATTATCGGGAGTGCTGTTTGCACCTGATGCAAAAAGGACAGCTAGATTGTGCATAGCGTTTGCATTGCCCTGGGTGGCCGATTTTTGGTACCAGCCAATAGCTTGCTCTAGGTTGCGAGGCATGCCAATGCCTTTTTCATTCATGTTGCCCAGTCTATACTGGGCAACAGCATAATTTTTTTCCGCAGATAGTTTGAACCACTTGGCGGCCTCCGTAAGATCTTCCGTAACGCCGTGTCCTTCTGAATAGAGCATTCCGATAGCAAATAATGCATGTGCGTCACCGCTAATGGCAGCTGCGCGAAGAGCTTCCGGGACGATTTGTAGCGGTACATCAACGGACACAGCTTGATGATCTGGCTCTGCTGCAGGGCTACTGTCTGAAGCCTCGCCTTCCAGTGGTTGCGTTGACGACTGCTCAATATTAGTCTGTTTGTGCGGGGGTGCAGGATTGGCAATGGTCTCACTTGGCTTTGGTAAAGATTGTTCTTGCGCATCTATGGATTGAGCGCGTTGAGGTGCAATGGATCCAGTTATGCTCTTGTCTATATCTGAGGTTTCTGTCTTCGCGGACAAAGCGTTTGGATCACTTGCACCCAGAAATGTAGCCCCGACCTGCAAACCTGCGATAGCAAGCATAACGGCGCCTACGGCCATTAGAATTGCCTTGCGCTGGCGATTAAAAATATCGCCGATTGCCCCGTTCTTCTTAGTGGTCTTATTCTCGGTGCTGCGTTCAAGATTTGTCGATTCTTCGGCAGCCTGTTGAGCTGCGCGCCGCGCGATGCTGATAAGATCCGCCTTGGCTTTTGTCTCTGAAGCTTCAGCCTCATGCAGAGTTCGCTCTTCGCGGACACGCTTCATGATCGTGTTAAGATCAAGTTCCGCGACGTTATCAGACTGGAAAGAATTTGTAGGAGCGCTGACCCGCGTCTCTTTGATTGGGAGTTTGCTGAGCGCTTCGTGGGTTTTAGGCACATCCAACGTGGGAAAGCGCTGAGGCACTATTGAGTAAGGATTCTTAGTAGGCTCTAGTTGTTCTTCGATTTTTGACAATGCAGGGCTTGCTGTTACCTGCTGTTCAAGGTTAGCTAGGCGGTCTACAACTTTCGAGAGAGTTTCGTGTATCGCTTTAAAAGTCTTGCTATTCCGTTCATCAGAAGTATGTGCAAGTTCTGCTAGCGATTTCATATCGTTCGCCAGTTGGACAGCAATTTCGCTGTCATGCGGTAAGCCATGCCGTGATACTCGTTCAACAGCAATCTCAGCAGCTTCGCGCGCAGCTTCGAGAATGGATTCCCGACTAACACTAACGGCTTGTTCTATGACGTCGAGACGAGGCTTTATATCAGCTAGCTCCAATGAAGGCTTTGCTAACTGGCGAGCTATATTTGCGATTTGTCTTTCAAGACCTCGTATAGCTTCGCTTTCTGCGAAAGCAATTTCTTCGACTTGTGGTGTTTTCAGCATATTAATCGAAATCTGCTGAGAAATCTCATCAAGACGGCCTTCTATAGTACGCAACATACCACCATCAGCATAATGGCTGGTATACTGCGCATCAAGTCTTTTCGTCAAGTCTTTGAATTTATTGTCTATTTGTTCTTGAAAAGTGCGAGATGATATTTTCACCTGTCTTTCAGAAACATCAAGTCTTTTCTCGATAGCATTCAATAGTCTTTCCAGATCGCGATAGTCTGGCTTACCAACTTTTTCCATAACTCGCCCAATTTGGTGTGCGAGGAGGTTAACTTGGCTTACAAGTTGCTCGACTGCTTTCTTGGGTAATTCCGAAGCTTCACCTAATGCATCGAGGCGTTCGGATAGCTCTCCAAGTCGGCGAAAGAAAACATCGGCATTTTGTTCAGCTGCAGAATTATCGAGCTGCCTTGTAATATTAGTCAGCTTATTCTCGATGAGGTCCAGACGGTTTTTGTGCTCAGGGTCAGAAGATTGCTGACGGCTTGCAACATATGAAGAGCGGTTTAATTCGTCTAAGCGCTCATCCATAGTTTGCAGCATTCTAACGTCTTCGACTATCCCTTCGGCTCTGTCGTGCCGATTGGTGTATTGTCTCAACTGTTCTGCAACTTCTGCAAGATTTGGAGTATGGCGGTTTTTTCCGAGGCCTATATCACGGCTATGCAGCGCTGGCTGCTGCAGGTCTCCTAAACGGGATTCCAGTTCTGCAAGAGCTTGATGCAACTCATTTATAGCATTGTGTTGTGGTCTTGCAGTAGATAGGTGACGTTCACGAAGGGCATTAAGCTCATCTATAATCGAACGCGAACCGGATGCTTGATGAGTGTTTGCCATGTGAATTTCACTTCTCCGAAAATGGTAACAGCTGAGCCGATTGTGCGAACGAGTCGATTGACGATAGTTCTGTCAATATTCTTACAAACGTGGTAAATAAGTCGTTAACAATCTGCTTGCGCATAAACGAACTTGGCCCCCGAAATGGGAGTCACACTACTTGTAAACTCATAAAAATATTTGTTATTTATCGCCAGCAATCGGCTTGCGTGCCATAGTCAAGGCCAAAATGAAGAACATGAGACATGCCGCGGTGACAAAAACAGGTAGGCCGTGTGTTAGATATTGCTGCGCAATCCCTGCGAACAGTGGACCTAACAAAGCGCCAACACCCCACATTAATCCCATGCTGGCATATATTCCCACTAGTTGCGCACCCTTAAATTGGCTGCCAACGACGCTTAACATAATGGTATAGATACCTACGAATGCACCTCCCCATAAAAATAGCAATGTGTAGGTAAGCCAGGGCAGTGCCAGAGCCCATGGCCAAATGGCGGCACCTGCAGCCGATAGTGCAGCCAGTATAATCAATAATTTCTGCCTGTTTATTCTATCTCCCAAAAAACCGATGGGAATTTGGAGGACGATTGCTCCGAACATCATAACAGACATAAGTTGAGTGGCGTGATTTTCACTCCAGCCGAGATCGACCGCATAAAGTGGCAAAAATGACAGACCGGATGACTCAATGGCCGCGTTTAATACGGTCGCTGCCAGCGCGACGGGCGCCAATACAATATAATGTAACGGGCTTCCATGTGGTTTGTCAGTGATTGGTGGCGCCGTTACTCTAGGACTGGCGATCAGCAGCGCTGCGACAATGGCGAGCGCAGAACCAACCAAGTAAGGCCAATAGCCAGATGTACCAACTATTGAAAGGATAAGCGGTCCAAGCGCAAAGCCTAGAGACAATGCTGCTGTGTATACGCCCATGCTCTTGGATCTATTTTCATCTGTGCTGAGAGTGTTTAGCCAAGTTTCGGAAACGACAAAAAGTGTCTCGGAAGCAGCACCTAATAATATGCGCATGGGGAACCAAAGCCATATTAGGGGGATAGCTGGAAAAATGTTGAGGAACAGCGCTGCGCTTACAAGTGCCAAGATGACGAGAGTACGCATTCCAAGCAGAGCACTTAGGCGCGGTAGTAAAAACGCCATACAAAGGACACCCACTGCATGCATAGCTGCATTGGCGCCGATAATAGCTTCGCTGAAACCCATTTCGTCCAGATCGAGCGCTATAAGCGCGGCACTGAGACTATATGTGAGGCCGAAAATCATTGCAGTGCTGACGACCGCAGCTTTTGAAAAGACGACGGATTGAGAATGAGCGTTCATGGGAAGTGCCGTGCCTGACCTCAAAACATACTCGGTTGTTCTGAATTATTAAGTCTAGAACTTCTTAATTTATCTCTGAAGTTTTAAAGCTTTCTAACTCTATCCTTTTTAGGGTTGATCATCGGCTCGGATATTGGAAAAATGTCTTTGAATTTGCAGAAGACTTCCGTCCAAATCAGAAAATCTATTTCTTGTGCCGAGTGCGTCTTTTATACCAAATGAGTATTGACTATAAAATCGCTTGCTGAATTGCACTGGATCCATGCAGCCATACTTATAAGAAATGGATTTAACTGATATTTTTTGTCCTTCTGGTAAATTTGAGAGTTCAATGTAAGCAGCATTCAGCCTTCTATCCCAGATAAGTTTACTAACTCCTCCATAATTCTCAAATATTCTGTAAAGATGTGCCCTAGATATATTGAATCTTTCTATTATTAAGTTTGGCCCTAAATCCACATTTGATATATTTTCGTCGATAAAATCAATTATAGATTGTTTTTGTATTTCGTTTGGAAGAATAATTTTACTATTCTGTTTCGAAAGAACTTTTCCGATAAATTCTATAACATCTACTTCTAGTGACTGCGTCTCAATGTTGGTGCTATTTGAAGCAATAATTAAAGAGGACGAGATCATGTTCGCGAGCATGATACCCAGAGGCGTTCCTCCTCTAATGATTGAGCCATGTAGTGATTGAGGGTTTAGAATTCTTGAAAGAATAGAACGATCAAAGGCAAAAGAATGGGTACTTCCATCTGATACTTGCAATTCGAAAGGCTTTGCATAATCCATTATAACAATATCACCAACTTGCGCGGCGACATCTAACCCATCAAAATTTCCTCTAAATTCACCGCTCAAAATAACTTGAAGTAGAATTTGATCTATACCACTGCTTTTTACCAAAATCTTGCTTCGAACACATTTATGTGCATCATATCTGGATTTTCCTATTAAAGAGTATCCGAAAAATCGTGACTCGATCTCGCCAGATATTATTAATTTCTTAGTATCAGGAATTGGAGATGCTTCATACAAGGGAGACATTATGGATTTCCATAGCTCGTCCCTCATTCTCTTCTCAATGAAGCTTAAATCATCTTCACTTTTGTTACTCTCGTCTTTTAGCTGAATATCCACATCCGGCCCCCGTGAATGTGCAAAATCTGCAATCTTTCGACGTTCATTTTAATATAATATATTTGGTAAAAGTTATGCAATAATATTTTAAAAAATTCTGCTTATTTTTAAAATATATATGTCTGTCTTTTTACTGCACTATAATCGTTATTTTTATGAATCTTTCAGCCGAAAGTCGACGAAATGTATTTTATAAAAAAGGATTTATAAAATAAGATGAAGATCAATATGATGTTTGTTTACACCTGCCTGATTTAAAAATAGGCAGGTGTAAACAAAGGGCCTCTAAATAGATTATAGTTGTGGGAATATGCATTCCACAAAGCGCGCTGCTGTTGGCTGTGGCTCGTGATTGGCAAGACCCGGACGTTCATTGGCTTCAATGAACACATAGTCTGGTGTTGTTGGTGATTTAACCATAAAATCAATGCCAACCACCGGAATGCCGATGGTGCTGGCAGCCTTGCAAGCTGCTTCAACAAGCGATGGGTGCACAGTTGCTGTCACATCATGGATCGTGCCACCCGTATGGAGATTGGCTGCCTTGCGCACAATAATCTCGTGCCGATCTTCCAGCACATCGTCAAGCGTAAGGCCCTGTTGCTCAAGGCAGCGTTTTGTTTCGGCATCGATGGGGATGCGACTTTCGCCGCCCGTTGCAGCTATGCGGCGGCGTGACTGAACTTCGATCAGACGTCGGATCGTTGATTTACCGTCGCCGATCACGCGTGGAGGGCGGCGCACGGCAGCCGCGACCAGCTTGTAATTTATAATTACCAGCCGCAGATCTTCTCCATCAAAACAGGCGTCAAGCAGCACCTGATTGCAAACTTCACGCGCTTGCTTGATGGCGGCGCGCAGGTCTTTCATGGTGGTAATACCCACCGAGATACCACGACCCTGTTCCCCGCGCGCGGGCTTCACAACAAGCTTCTGATGTTTGGCAAGAAAGGCTTCCAGCGTTTCATCATCTGCATCGGCTGCGATTTGCTCAGGCACGCTCAGACCGGCTTTTGCGACGGTGCGGCGGGTGACGGCCTTGTCGTCACAGATAGACATAGCGACACCGGATGTCATTTCAGAAAGACTTTCGCGGCAATGGATCGAGCGTCCGCCATGGGAGAGGCGAAAGAAGCCGCCTTCCGCATCGGTGATATCCACATGCACGCCGCGGCGCAGCGCCTCATCAACGATGATGCGGGCATAAGGATTGAGCGCATCAAGGGAGTTGATCGGCTGGGCGAAAAACTTCTCGTTGATTGCGTTCTTGCGTTTGATTGCAAAAAGCGGGACGCGGCGAAATTTCAGCTTCTCATAGAGGCGGATTGCATTGTCATTGTCGTAGAGCACCGACAGATCGATATGGTTCAGCCCACGCGCCTGAAAATGCTCGGCCAGTTTGCGAACCAGCTTCTCACCAATGCCGGGCTGGCGTGCCTGCGGATGCACTGCAAGACACCAGAGCGAACCGCCTTGATCAGGATCATTGAACAGGCGCTGGTGATTGATGCCGGTGACTGTCCCGACAATTTCGCCGGTCGTATCATCTTGCGCGACGAAATAGGTGACGGCACGGTTATCGCGTTCTGACGAAAAGAAATCAGCCCGCAACTGCACCATGCCACAGGCGGCGTAGACCGCATTGATACCATCTGCATCAGGCTCCGATACAGCACGACGAATGGTGATGCCGCGAGTGCGGCGCCCACCGGCGCGGTAATTGGAAAGTTCAAGCCGGTACGTGTGCGAGGGATCGAGAAAGATTTCCTGCGGTGCCTGCGATAGAAGCACATGCGGATCGCTGACATAAAACAGGATATCGCGGCTTAAAGGAGCTTCAGCGCGCAATGCTTCGATGATCCCTTCATTGCTCTCGAACGTCTGCGCGAAAAGCAACCGCCCCCAACCGCAGTCGAGTACGATATTGCGGTTGGCGGAACGTTCATCTTCCTGCGCGTGAGCCTGCAGATGCTCCTGATAAAAGCCCGCACTTTCGGGTGTGCGCAGTCGCGTGAGCCTGTGCGAGAAAGCATTTCTGCCCCTTGCTTTCTGCCGGGTCATTTCAACCTCGCCTGTCTTTTTCATTTTGGGCCTCCCATCCTCATGCTTCCTGAGTTTGAAGCCACATTTCGAGCAGTCCGGCCTGCCAAAGCTCCGAGCCGCGTAGAGGGGTAATGTGTTCGGAAGGATTTGCGAACAGCCTGTCGAGATAATCGCGCTGGAAAAGCCCACGTTCGCGTGCCTTCTGCGATGACAAAGCATCGCGCAGCATGTCGAGATAGGGGCCAGCGATATATTTGAGCTGCGGCACCGGGAAGTAACCCTTCTTGCGGTCGATCACCTCGCTTGGCACGACCTTGCGGGCGACATCTTTCAGAATGCCTTTGCCGCCATCGCGCAGCTTTTCTTCCGGCGGCATACGGGCTGCAAGTTCCACCAGTTCATGGTCGAGAAACGGTACGCGCGCCTCAAGTCCCCATGCCATGGTCATGTTGTCGACGCGTTTGACCGGGTCATCGACCAGCATGATATTGCTGTCGAGACGAAGGGCGCGGTCGACAGGCGTATCAGCTCCATCGCGCAACAAATGCTCTTGGATGAGTTCACGGCTATAGTCGCGATCCGTCATCCAGTCGGGCGATAGCTGGGTTTTCAGCACATCATGCGAGCGGTCACAGAATGCCTTGGCATAATCGCTAACCACATCATTGGAGTCGACCAACGGCGGATACCAGTGATAGCCTGCGAAGACCTCATCTGCACCCTGACCGGATTGCACAACCTTGATATGTTTGGAAACTTCCTTCGACAGCAGATAAAAGCCGACATTGTCGTAAGAAACCATCGGTTCCGACATGGCGGCAATCGTACCGGGAAGCGCATCCATCAGATCAGAACTCGGCACAAAAATCTTGTGATGATCGGTGCCGAAATGTTTGGCGATCAGATCGGAATAGACGAACTCGTCGCCTTTTTCGCCGTTGGCTTCTTCAAAGCCGACCGAAAAGCTCATGAGGCCGGTCTGCCCCGCTTCGGCAAGAAGGCCGACAATCAGGCTCGAATCCACACCACCTGACAGAAGAACGCCAACCGGCACGTCAGAAATCATGCGGCGTTTGACGGCCACGCGCAGCATGTCGAGGAGCTGTTCTTGCCAGTCTTCACGGCTGATAGTGCTGTCGCTAGCCAGACGGCTATGCGGCGGCTGCCAATAGATACGATCACGAAATTCGCCATTGGCCTGATAAACACGGATCGTCGCCGCAGGCAGCTTTCGCACACCGTTATAGATGGTGCGCGGCGGCGGGACCACGGCGTGGAAGCTCATATAATTATGCAGTGCCGCGCGGTCGATTGAGGTATCGACACCGCCAGCCTTCACAAGGGCAGGCAGCGACGAGGCAAAGCGCAGCGCGCCGCCGACCTCTGCCAGATAAAGCGGCTTAATGCCAAAACGGTCGCGGGCAAAGATCAGTCTGCCGGTATCGCGCTCATGGATGGCAAAGGCGAACATGCCGTAAAAGCGGGAAACACATTCCTCGCCCCATGCGTGCCATGCCTTGATGATGAGTTCTGTGTCGCCGTCAGAAAAGAAGCGGTAGCCCTTGGCTTCGAGCTCAGCGCGCAATTCGCGGAAATTGTAAATGCAGCCGTTGAAAACAACGCTTATGCCAAGATCGGCGTCGATCATGGGCTGCTGGGATTTCTCCGACAGATCGAGAATTCTCAATCGCCGGTGCCCAAAGCCGACGTTGCCACGCACGACGATGCCAGAAGCGTCTGGCCCTCTGGGGGCAAGAATGTCTGCCATTTTCGAGATTGCCGAAACCGACGGTGTCGCACCGTCGAACCTGACTTCTCCGCAAATTCCACACATAAAAAGGGTCAAAACCTCCATTATCAAACACAACAAGCAAGGCCTTCACATGTGTTATGGCGGCGGCCTGCATATTGGCTAATGCACGCCAGCCGGGATAGTTCCGAAATTTCTGATTTTTATGCGCTTGGTACTTTTTTCAGTTCGTTTTCTTTGGAAAGCATGTATTTTTCGGCGGAAATCATATGTTCCAGCGCGATCTTGTGTGCATCTTCGGCCCTGTTTTCCATCAGAGCCCTCAGAAGGCGATGCTGAAAAAGCAGGCCTTCTTCGCGGGATGCGGGAGTCGGATCGGCATAGATTAAGCGGGCAATAGGCATGTTGCGCAGCAGATTATGCGTTAGACCACACATGAAGCCCAAGAGCCGGTCCGGGCAGAGTTGTGCGAGCTGTGTATGAAAATCCAGCTCTGCCACACGCTGCTGAAACTGGTCGTCCAGATTGGCCGGCGGGCGGTCGTAAAACCGCATCGTGCTTTCCAGTTTCTCCAGATCATCGTTGCTTAGCCTGCCGGCAAGCGAGGCCGCGATTTCAGGCTCTAGAAGCTTGCGTAGGGAATAGATTTCCTGAAGGCTTGGCTGGTCAAAGAAGAAATAATGCCCCAGCATTTCCATAGCATGTTGCGCAGATGGTTCCGCAACAAAAACACCGCCACCGGGGCCAGTGCGGGTGAAGAGCAGACCTTGGGTTTCGAGCGCCTTCATTGCTTCGCGCACGGTGCCTTTGGCCGCCTTGAACTGGTCGATCAAGTCCTTTTCCTGGGGTAGCCGATCACCGGGTTTGAGATGGTCCGTCTGGATCACGTTTTTGATACGGTCAGCAATGACCTCAGGCCGTCGCTTTGATTTGGTCAGCGAAGCATTGTCCGATTTGCTGCGGCTGTTCCGGGCCATACCTTGCTATTCTCTTTTCATACGCGGCGCGCTGTCTATCAGTTGACGTGTATAGGCATGTTGCGGCTTCGCAAAAAGGTCCCCGGCGGTCGCTTCCTCGACGATTTCCCCATAATACATGACGGCAACGCGGTCGCTGATTGCTTCCACCACCGCAAGATCATGGCTGATAAAGAGATAGGACAGGCCGAACTGCTGTTTAAGCTCATCGAGCAGCAGCAGCACCTGCGCCTGAACAGAGACGTCAAGCGCACTTACTGGCTCATCCAGCACGATGATTTCGGCATTTGCTGCAAGCGTGCGGGCAATAGCGATACGCTGAGCCTGCCCGCCGGAAAACTCATGCGGATAGCGCAGAAGAGTATCTTTTGGCATTTGCACGGCATCGAGCAGTTCTTCCATACGCGTCTCGCGCTTTTGACTATCAAGTTCACCGAGCAGCTTCAGGGGTGTTTCCAGTATCTGCCGGATGGTCTTGCGCGGATTAAGCGACGCCACGGGGTCCTGAAACACATATTGGATCACTTTGCCAAAAGCCCGCGGACCAGAGCGGCGAAGTGCGCTGGCATCCTGTCCGGCGATTTTCATCGTGCCCTCGCTTGGCTCTGTCAGCCCAACCAGCATTCGCGCCAGAGTGCTTTTTCCCGAGCCGCTTTCGCCTACGATTGCCAGTGTTTCACCGCGCGCGAGATTGAGCGACACAGACTTGACCGCTTCAACAGCATGGCGCTGTTTGCCGAAAAATGTGCGTCCGCCACCAAAGGTTTTGCTCAGATTCTGGACACTGATTGCAGTCTGACTCATGTGGCGGCCTCCGTCTGTTTGCGACTGAACAGCTTTGCCACGCGCTCATAGAAGTCCTTGCCGTGGCCAAGTTCTGGCACGCAGGCAATCAGCCGCTTGGTATAGCTGTGTTGCGGATTGGCGAGCACCTCTCTGGCGGTCCCGGTCTCGACGATCACCCCGTTTTTCATGACGGCAACGCGATCGCAGATTTCGGAGACGACGCCAAAGTCATGAGTGATGAACAAAAGCGCCATGCCGCGTTCGCGCTGGAGGTCGCGTAAAAGCTCAAGAATGCGCGCCTGTACGGTCACATCAAGAGCGGTGGTCGGCTCATCGGCGATGATGATGTCGGGATCATTTGCAAGTGCCGTGGCTATGCCGACACGCTGACGCTGACCGCCTGAAAGCTGATGCGGGTAATGATCTGCACGCTCCTTTGCATCCGGAATACCCACTTTCTCCAGCAAGGCGATAGCTTCTGCCCGGCGTTCGGATGCGCTGATCGATTTGTGCGCTGCGATTGCCTCCGCGACCTGTTTGCCGATTGAGTACATCGGATGCAGCGTGGTCAACGAATCTTGAAAGACATAGGCCACCTTGCTGCCGCGCGTGGCGTTCAGTTCGGTTTCGCTCATGTCGAGTACATCTTCGCCGTCAAGATAGATGGCGCCGTTGCGGATCAATCCAGGCGGTGAAGCCACCAGCCCCATGATGGAAAGTGCGGTGACGCTTTTGCCTGAGCCGCTTTCGCCAATCAGGCCAAGACATTCACCGCGATTAAGATGCAGGGAAACACTGTTGGCCGCAGGCGTGTAGTTGCCATTGTTGACGAAGCCTGTTTCGAGCTTTTCGACCGCAAGAGCTGCATCCAGCATCCTCGTCTTGGGCGCGGTTCTGTTCTTGGCGATTGCCGTTACCGAGCCGGGGCGGGCAAGGGCACCGGAGCGCAAACGGGGATCAAGCACATCGCGGATTCCGTCGCCCAGGACATTGAGGCTGATGACAATCAGAAAGATCATCAGGCCCGGCACGATGGAAACATGCGGTGCCGTGAACATCTGCGCGCGGCCTTCACCGAGCATCGAGCCAAGATCAGCCTGTGGCGGCTGCGCACCGAGACCCAGAAAGCTGAGGCCAGCCGTTTCAAGGATCATCCAGCCTGCCGTGGTCGACATGGTGATGACTATAACCGGCAACACATTGGGCAACACTTCGGTAAGCAGGATTGAAATGTGCCCTTTGCCGGAAAGCCGGGCAGCATCGACAAATTCGCGATTGGCAAGGCCGAGTGTTGTGCCGCGCACATTACGTGCAAAGAACGGGATATTGACCACGGCAATTGCATAAAGCGCATTCATCAATCCCGGTCCCAGCGCAGCAACGATTGCAAGAGCCAGCAGGATATAGGGGAAGGCCATCAACATATCGATGCCGCGCATCATAAGGTTGTCGGTGCGCCCGCCTGCATAGCCTGCGACGATGCCGATAGCCGAGCCGATCACAGCGGCAATCAACGTGGCTGCAAAGCCAACCGCCACCGAGACGCGTGCGCCCCAGAGAAGGCGGCTCAGAATATCGCGTCCAAGCTGGTCTGTGCCCAGCAGATGACCTGCAGAGAAGACCGGTTGTAGCCGGTTTGCGGGTGCTGTCGCATCCGGGTTGGGTAATGGCAGGATTGGCACGAGTATTATCAGCACGCAGATGAGCGCGAGCAGAAAAAAGCCAAAAGCTGCCAGACGATTGCTCATCAGCAGACGCCATGATGACAGGCGCGCAGGAGCGGCTGGGGTGTAGGTTTCCGAAAGGGCGCTCATGTGCGTATCCTCGGATCAAGCATGGTCTGAAGGACATCGGCGAGCAGATTGAACAGCACATAACTGGCTGCCACGATCAGTACGCCGCCCTGCACAAGCAGGATGTCGCGGGTCGAAATTGCCTTCACAAGCATGGCGCCGATACCGGGCCATTGAAACACGGTCTCGATATAGACCGCACCGCCCAGCACAAAGCCTGCCTGAATGCCGATGACGGGAATGACACTGACAAGGGCTGCACGAAAGGCGTGGCCGTAAATCACGCGACGCTCATTGAGCCCTTTGGCGCGTGCGGTGCGGATATAATCCTGACGCAGCACTTCAAGCATTGCGCCGCGCGTCAGCCGGGCAATCACACCGGCAGCAACGACGGCAAGCGTCGATGCTGGCAGGATCAGATGCCAGATCAGATCCTTGAGATCGCCGCCGCCATAGACTGCATACATGCCCGATGCTGGAAGGATGCGCCAATGCACCGCGAAGAGATAAATCAGCAGAAGGCCAAGCCAGAATGATGGGATCGAAATGCCTGCCAGAACGATGAAGGTGATGGTGCGATCTGCCCAGCCAAACTGACGCACGGCTGAGACAATGCCTGCAAAAAGTCCGAAGATCGAACAGAGTACGAGAGCAACACTTGCCAGAATAAGCGTTGCCTGAAAGCGTTCCAGCACCTCATCGAGAACTGGACGATTGAGCACGAAGGAGCGACCGAAATCGCCGTGCAACAGATTGCCGATCCAGATGAAATATTGCTGGACCAGTGGTTTGTCGAGGCTGAGATCACGATTGATACGCTCGACATTTTCCGGCGTTGCATAAGAGCCGAGCAGGGCTGTGGCGGTATCACCGGGAATTGATGCCATCACCAGAAACACGATGATGGACAGCCCGAAAAGTACGGGAACGACTGCAATGAGCCGCTTGAAGATATAGGCTGGCATTGGCCCTCCTCCGCTTCATCTGGGGCGCATTTAGTGCAAAACCGGGTTTCGCTTCTGCTTAAAATGCGTAAGCAAAATTGCGCTAGCAGCCTAAACCTCTGGCGCAAAGCTTTATTGTTTTTTCACGTCTTTGAGATGCAGCAGGAATGACGGCTGGAGCTTGAAGCCCTGAACTGCAGCTGTGGTGACAGCGTTCTGTTTCCAGTTGGCAACAAAGAGCCATGGCGCATCGTCGTGCACGATAGACTGGATCTCGCCATAAAGCTTGCCGCGCTCTGCCTGATCGGTAGATGTACGTGCCTTGGTCAGCAATTCATCGACTTTCGGATTGGAATAATAGCCCGAGTTAAAGCCGCCTTTGTCCGGCAGGGCTTCTGTGCGAAGCGTGAGAAATGGAACCGTGTCTGGATCATTGGTCATCCATGCCATTTCAGCCATGTCTGCCTTGCCATTGAGGCCGGAATTCACGCGACCAAGAAAGGTGTTCCACTCGTAGGTTTCAATCTTCACCTTGAAGCCGACGGCTTGAAGATCAGCCTGAATAGCTGCGCCCATATTGATCGGGTCAAGCATCCCCGAGCCACCTTCTGTCACATAGAAAGTGAGTTCAGGATTGGTGGCGCCTGCTTCCTTTAACAGCTCTTTGGCTTTTTCCGGATCGTAGGGATAAGGCTCGGTTTTATCATCAACCCAGTTGAATGCAGGTGGTACGGGACCGGCCGCGACAGTTGCAGAACCTTGCAGGACATTATCGACCAGACCCTGTTTGTTGACTGCATAATTTGCAGCCTGACGGACTTTCTTGTCGGCGAACGGTCCGCTTTTGGTGTTGAGAATGCTGAACCAGACATGCGGCCCCGCCTGTTCTTCGACAGCGAAATTTGCATCCTGCTTGAAGGTCGCGAGATTATCCGGCGGCACCTCGACCATGATGTCGATGCCACCTGCCATCATTTCAGCAACGCGCGTATTGGCGTCGGTGATGGGACGGAAAACAACCGCGTTCAAGGTTGGAGCCTTATCCCAGTAGTCGGGATTACGCTCGACCACCACGCGCTGGCCAGACTGCCATTCGGTAAATTTGAATGGGCCGGTGCCCGACGGATGGCGACCAAATTCAGTGCCATATTGTTCGACGGCGGCTGGCGATACGATGAGGCCGGTCGGATAGGCGAGGTTTGACAGGAAGGGCGCGAACGGCTCTTTCAGTTTGAACTCGACTGTGTTTGTATCGACGGCATTGACGCTTTCAATGGATTCAAAGTTGAAGGAGAGGGGGAATGGACCGGTATTATAGAACGGATGATCCTTGTTCAGCATCCGCTCGAAGTTGAATTTGACCGCTTCCGCGTTGAAATCGGAGCCGTCATGGAATTTCACGCCCTGTCTCAGCTTCAATGTATAGGTTTTGCCATCGTCTGAAATGGTCCAGCTTTCAGCAAGCGCCGGCTCGATTTCCAGAGTGCCATCCTTATAGCGGACCAGACCATCATAGATGTTCACAAGGATGCGGAAATCATTGGTTGCCGTGACCGTGTGTGGGTCAAGCGATTGCGGTTCAGCAATCTGCCCGACGATCAGAACATCGGGCGGTGTCTGCGCGCCAGCGTGAAATGTCGCTGAACCCAGAACCAGAGTGGCCGCTGTCAAAACGGTGCGAAATAACCTCTTCATCAGCGGTTCCTTTCGTTTGGCCATATCTGCCTGCAAATCTGTCAGGATATAATTTATAGGGAGGAAATAACGTATATCAACAAATTATCATAATTAATTCGCGTGGCCGCGCCCGCTTTACGCTTTTCGGGGCGCGTTTGAAAAAAAGGCGGGATGACCCCGCCTTCAAATTCTCTGTGCTGTTTCAGCTATTCCGTCGGGCTGTCTTCCGGCCTGAGATCCTGCTCGGCTGTTTCTGACGTCTGATGCGTGAAGCCCTTGAGACCCTTGGTGGTTTCCTCGGCGTCGCGCTTGATCTCGACCTCGCTCATTGCATAGTGAACAGTGAGCTTTGCAATCGATGTGAGTGCGCTCAAATGAATGCGTTCATAACCATGCGAGGCATCGACACCGAAGGTCAGAAGCGCGGTGCGAACATCGTGGCCAGCCTCTACCGCAGATGCCGCGTCAGACCGATAATAGCGGAAAACGTCCTTCTGTACAGGGATGTCGTGCTGAACACAAAGCTCGTGAAGCTTTTTGGTCAGATGATAATCGAAGGGTCCAGTCTGGTCAGCCATGGCGAGTGTTACGCCAAATTCGGACGAATTCTGACCGGGCGCTGTTGTACCGTTATCGATGGCGACCAGAGACGCAATATCCGGTACAACGGCTGCAGAAGCGCCGACGCCGACTTCTTCGCCTATGGTGAATATCCAGTACGTATCGACCGGCGTTTCGACATCAAGCCGTTGCATGGCTTCGAGCGACGCTAACATGATTGCGACGCCCGCCTTATCATCAAGATGGCGTGAGACGATAAAACCGTTATCGATAAATTCCGGCATGGGATCGACGGCAACAATGTCGCCCACGTCGATGCCGAGTTCAATGAGGTCTTCCTTGTTGCGGGCAAGCGCATCGACGCGCAACTCGATATAGGGCCAACCAACGGGAAGCGTATCCACTTCTTCATTGAAGGTATGGCCGGAGGCTTTCAGCGGCAGGATCGAGCCGCGATAGATACCTTTGGAAGAGAAGATCGAAACGCGCGCACCTTCTGCAAAGCGTGCCGACCAGTTGCCGATTGAAACAAGCTCAAGCCGCCCGTTGGATTTAAGATACTTGACCTGTGCGCCAAGCGTATCGACATGGGAGACGATGCCGCGCGCGGGCTTTCTCGATTTACCGCTGCGGCGTGCGCGGATTGCCCCGCGCCGCGTAAGGATGACTTCGAGGCCAAGACGCTCCAGTTCACGTGCAACGAAATGCACCGCCTCGTCTGTGAAGCCTGTGGGACTTGGAATCGCCAGCAGGGATTCGAGCTTTTCAGTGAGATAAGTTTGATCGATCATAATTTTAGTCATAAATAGCTAGTTTACGAGACATTCCAGCATCGTCAAGCATAGCTGAAAATTTAATGCGGTTCGCAAGTTCGGCTTTCAATGCTTGCGAATACTGGGGAAAATAATTGTTATTTTACGATGATCCTTTTTATTATCTCGTTCTTTATAAATAAGTTCCTTAACTATTGGCTTCTGGAGAAGATTTGTATAGCATTATCGAATATGGAAGTATTGAATCGCTACGTGGGGACATTTATCTGGATGGTGAAGCTGCGTAACGGTGGAGACCGGTGGTTTGTTGCACTTGCCGCATGTCTCGGCGTTGGATTGCTTATATTTTTAGGGCAGCTTGAAACTGTTCGTCTCTCTTATATTCGTTTGAATGAATATCGTGATAATCTTTTATCACATTCTGTGAATGTTGCCCAATCCGGCCGAAATACATTAGTGGCCGTCAATAGTAGTCGCGAAGTTTTATGTTCTGACGACAACATCACCACGCTGAGACGCCTTGCATTCAAAGCTCATTATCTTCGTGATATTGGACGTATCAAGGACAATCGTATTATTTGTACAGCTTTATGGGGAAGGCTAGCAATCCCGGTTGTATTACCTGCATGGGATCGCGAAGCAGAGGGTGGACACCGTCTGTGGGCTAAAGCTTCGGGTATTGGCAAGCATCTTGAACCAGTCGATATGGTGGCACGGGGTTCAGGAATTGTTTTTACATCCCCGGTTGCTTTTGCCCTTTATGAGAATCCTGAACAAAATTTAAGTGCTCATGTTTTAACTCGAAACGGCAAATACATTTATCGAACTTTTGGCGCAGCACATGAGTTAACAACTCAAGTGCCAGAACAACTGGCGTGGTATGACCTTCGTTCGCGTCGCACTGTCTCAAGCTGTTCTGAAGATATCGACATTTGTGTGATCGCCGCACTGTCAGGTGTCAGTCTTTTTCAGCAACCCACAAGTGTCTTCCTGGCACTGGTAGCGTTTGGGGCAATTGCAGGTGGTGGGCTTGGTGTTGCCGCCATTCGGTGGCGACGGGGCTATTCTTCGCTCCCACAGCAAATAAAGCGCGCAATTTCTGAAGGGCGTATTAATGTTGTATATCAGCCACTTGTCGCGTTTAAAAATGGGCGTGTACAAGGTGCTGAAGTACTTGCACGGCTAACAGACGAACATGGGGAACAGATAGCCCCGGATGTGTTTATCATGATTGCCGAGCAGCAAGGTGATATAAAAAATTTGACCCGCATTGTTATTCGTAAGTCGCTGGAAGAAATGCGATCGTTATTACAAGAACAGAGAGACTTTTATCTTAGTCTCAATCTCTCCGTCGAGGATGTTGTTGATCCCAAAATTCTGTCCTTTCTCGATAATGAAAGAATGCGCCTGGGGATATCGGCCAGTCAGATCGTTCTTGAGATAACGGAACGCTCAACGACACATCATGAACAGTTGATCGAAGGAATGAGGTCATTCCGCGCTCGTGGCTATGAATTTTTCGTTGATGATTTTGGCACTGGATATTCAAACCTCGCCTATCTAGCTAAACTTCCAATCAGCGGCATTAAGATTGACCGCATGTTCACGCAGGCCATCGGTACAGAGGCTGTGAGTTCAGAAATCGTGGAAAATGTTTGCAATATTGCGGCCCGCCTTGAGTTGAAGTTGGTTGTTGAAGGCGTCGAAACCAGTGAGCAAGCGAATTATGTGCTTGAGCATTACAGCGAAGCAATTGGCCAAGGATGGTTGTTTGGTCGGCCGGTGCCTGTTGCTGAGTTTTGTAGCAATACCGTGAAACATTAAGTTGACTATCGTAATCATATATATGAGTAAAGAGCAGCCGAGCAGTATGAAGCCGCCAATTCGGCTGTCAAAAATCTTAGCTTAGCCGTTCGCTGGGCTGATGCGTATGCTGAATGAGTTGTTTTGATGTGGAATCTGCAACACCTTTTCCAGAGTCATGCACGTGAGCTTAACCGCTTTTTCCGGCGTAGGGGCCACGATGCAGAGGTTGCAGCTGATCTCACTCAAGACACATTTACACGATTGATGACGGCGATGCCGCCAGCCAAAGAGCACAATTCGCGGGCGTATCTTCATCAAATTGCACGCAATCTTTCCATCGACCTTTATCGACGGGAGCGTATTGTTGAATATGTCGATCTACCCCATGAAGAATGGCAGAGGCTGGCTGATACGACGCCAACGCCTGAAACAGTTGTTTACGACAGGCAAAGGCTTGCTATTATCGAAAATGCTTTGCGCGAATTACCCGAACAAACACGCCGCGCATTCGAATTGCACCGCCTGGATGGAAAAACAATAACCGAGGTCGCCGGTGAACTCAGTCTTTCCGTATCACGTACTTGGACATTGATTAAACGCGGATATGTGCATTTGCGTTCTCGATTGAATGAAGAGGGTTCCTCCCAAAGCTAAGGGAGAAAATTTCTCTTATTTAAACGTTACAGCATATGCGAGTTAATCAAAAAAAGCCGTTCAGTGTTCCACATGGCCGGACAAGAGGACCGATGCTGCATGGATGAAAAAGTTTCGCAAAGCGAGAGACTTTTCGAGGAGGCGCTCGATATTGTCATGCGCATTCAGGAAGACCCTGACAATTCCGTTTCAGTTGAGCTTGTCAATCTCTGGCGTGCCCGCAGCCCAGATCATGAGGTTGCTTGGCGTGAAGCTTTGGATATTTATCAAATGACGGGCAAGGTCATGCGTGATCAGCGTCGCGCCACAACATCCAAAATATCACGCCGGTCTCTTTTGACAGGCGGTGCTGCTGGTCTCGCTATTGTCGCTGGCGGGGCACTGTTGGGACCAAAGCTGATTTTGCGGTTGCAGGCGGATTACATAACACAATCAGCGCAGTTAAGTGATGTTTCGCTGCCGGATGGTAGCCGGATGACGCTGGGCCCCGATACAGCAATCCGGGTGCATTTCAGTGAGACGGAACGCCTGATTGAACTTCTGGCCGGGATGGCATTTTTTGACGTTCAATCCGATTCTGCTCGTCCGTTCAGTGTTCAAACGGGCAATCTTACAGCGACGGCCTTGGGAACGGCCTTTGATGTCAGCAATGATGCCGGTTATCTTACTGTCTCGGTCGACCATGGATTGGTCGCTGTCAGACCCTCGGGGGTAAATGATGCACCCACACCGCTCGGCCAAGGTGATTGGCTGACATTTAATGAACGAAGTCATGACTTTGAACGCGGCAATCGAGATGCTTCACAAATTGCAGCATGGCGTAAGGGGGTGCTTGTTGCAGAACGTGACACGATTGCATCTGTAGTCGCACGGATTGCGCGCTGGCAATCGGGCCGCGTGCTATTGGCACAGTCGAGCTTTGGTGCCCAGCGCATCAGCGGTGTCTTTGATCTTAATAATCCAGTCGCTGCACTTGAAGCCGTCGTTGAACCTTATGGGGGTAGAGTACGACAGGTGTCGCCCTGGCTTACAATCGTTTCCTCAATTTGATGAATTTATTTTATCAGGGGGAGAAAATTTTGAAATCCCACTCGTTTTAAACATCAGGGTCGGAAGTTAGCCGCTGCCATACAACCGCCTTTTCACTATAGCGTCAGCCGAAATCGATCCCGATTTCAGGAGAGAATGATGCGTAGATACAGGAAGTTAGAGCGTATCTGATGCGTCCGAGCGGTCGCACGACGTTCTAAGTAATGGAGTGGTTGAGCGATGGGGCTTCGGGTTAGTAAAAGTGCGGCACGCCGTTTCGGAACAAAAGTTCTGACAGGTGTGCTCATGGGGTCTGTATGCGCATATGCGCTATCCCTTTCGATAACAGTTCAGGCAGAAGCACAGACTGCGCAACAAGTTTCATTTGACATCCCCGCGGGGCCACTCGCCGTTGCGTTAGCCAATTTCGGTCGGCAGGCAGGCATGCAAGTGACTTACCAGCCGCAGATTGCAGCATCGAAGCGAGCGCCGGCCGTTTCAGGTACTATGTCACGTCAGGATGCACTATCGCGCCTGCTATCCGGGTCAGGAGTTTCTTATCGTTTCACTGGCGCAAATACCGTTGCGTTGAGCGACCAGCCAGCAGCGGCTCAAGCTCCGTTATCAGCGGACGGCACAACCCTTCTCGATACAATTACAGTGTCTGGTGGCACAGGTATCACTCCAACTGATGCGCCCTATTATACCGCAGCACCAACCAATTATATTTCTTCTGAAACCATTGAGCGTTTCAGAGGCTCAAGCCCAGCCGATATTTTCCGCGGCACACCGGGTGTGATGTCTGGCGAGGCTCGTAACGGTGCGGGTTCGATTGATGTCAATATTCGCGGCATGCAGGGCATGGGGCGTGTTGCAACAACCATTGACGGCGCTGAAAACAGCGTCACCGTATATCAAGGCTATCAGGGCATTTCCAACCGCACTTATATCGACCCCGATTTGATTGCGGGTGTGGACATTAACAAAGGATCCGATGCTTCATCGCGTGGTATAGCAGGCAGTGTCGCCATCCGTACACTCGATGCCGATGATATCGTTAAGGAAGGCGACGGCTGGGGCATGCGCGTCAAAGGCGAATTCGGTGGTAATTCGTCGACACCACACGCAGGTGCAAGAGGCGGCTATCAATGGCCTAGTTCACCCGCAAGCGCCCCAGTCGCAATTGGATCGCCTGATGGCATGGACAGACCTTCATTCCTGAAGCCGACCAACGGTTCCGTAAGTATTATCGCGGCAATCAAGGAAGAGAACTATGACTTTTTTGCTGGCTATGCATACCGCAAACGCGGAAACTATCATGCCGGGAAAAACGGGCCAGCGGCCGACCCCGTGAATATAGGCCCAACGTCAATTTGCACTGCAAGCGGATGGTGCGAGAACTGGCCCAACTACCTCGAAAATGATGGACTTACAAATTATCGCGCTGGTGAAGAAGTTCTCAATACGCAGCTTGAAACCAAATCATTTTTGACCAAAACAACGTTGCGCTTTGATGGTGGGCATACACTTAAACTCGGCTATACCGGCTTTCGTGGTGAAGCAGGCGATCTTCTTGCTTCGCGTTTTATCGGCGATAGATCACAACCAACGCAGCAAGAGGTTACGTCCGGATCAATGCTTGATACCGGCACGTTGCGCTACAGCTGGAATCCCGACGATAATGATCTGATTGATCTGCGTTCTAATCTCTGGATTACAAAGCTGCAATTGCGTAACCCGCGTCGCGGCAGCACATATCCGACATCGGAGTCGGTCGGTTTATCAAAAAACTTCCGTACCGGCTCAGACACGATCATGTGGGGATGGGATGTTAACAATACGTCGAAATTCGCGCTGGGCGAGTACGGTGATCTCGACCTGAATTATGGAATATCTTACCTCAACGAAGACACTCGGCCAAGTAAACACACAAACGAGCTCGAAGGATGGCTCAACCTTCGTGATGCTTATCGCGATGAGCTCGGTCTTTTCACCAAAGCAGCCTACAAGCCGGTTGATTGGCTGACGCTGAATACAGGATTGCGCTATTCACATTACTGGTCGCATGATCGGCGTACTGAAGCTAACAGCGTAGAGCAGCTCAATCCGGAACCAAACCGTGATTCCGGTGGCTTGAGCCCCTCCGTTGGCGTAACGGTTGAACCATTTGACGGAAGCCAGCTATACGTCAATTATTCAAACACGCTGCGCTACCCGAGCATGTTTGAATCGGTTTCCGCGTTCACTATCATTCCCAATGCAAATCTGGAGCCAGAGCGTTCGAGCAACTGGGAAGTTGGAGCGAACTTTACGAAGGATGGGCTGCTCGGTGATAATGACCGCGGAATGGTTAAGTTCGGCTATTTCAACTGGGATGTTAAAGATTACATAGCGCGTGCTTATCGCACCTTTTATCAGGATAATGGCAGCTATTTCACCGGCATGCAGGTCTATAATATCGATCGCGCGCGCTTTTCTGGCCTTGAGTTTTCAAGCCGCTATGAGGCTGGCGGATTTACAGCCGACCTGTCAGCCAACTACTATCTCGATGTCGAGTTTTGCCGCACGTCGGATTCATGTGGAAGCAAGTCGCTTTACGGCGACTACGCTACCAATCAGGTTCCGCCTAAATATAGCGTCGATCTGACATTGTCGCAGAAAATGCTGGAAGACCGGCTCACGCTGGGCGGGCGCGTTTCCTACATAGGTCCGCGTGCGATTGGCCACGGTGATGTCACAGCAGTTGGTGCAAGCCAGTTTATTGCCCAGAACCGCTGGGATCCTTATACGCTGGTCGATGTTTTTGCTGAGTATAAGGTTACTGATAGTCTGACGGCTACACTTCGTGTCGAAAACCTGACCGATCAGTATTATGTCGACCCTCTCGGTTTGGTAAACCAGCCAGGGCCGGGGCGTACTTTCTACGCAGGCCTTACCAGCAATTTTGGAGGCGATCAGCGTTTACCGCAGCTTTCGCCGTTTTCCCGTTCGCAAAGCGGAACATCTGGCATCGACTGGACCGGCTTTTACGGTGGCGTGCACACTGGTATGAACTCCGGCAGCCTTTCGTCTGTAGCAACTGCGTTCGATGGCACGTCTGACCCAATATCCAGTAGCGAATCCTTTGAAAATGGCATTGGCAATTCAGCAATGTTTGGTGTCCAGGCCGGTTACAATTATCAGTTGAACAATCGCGTTGTTGTGGGAGTGGAAGCTGATATCAGTAAAATTCGTATGAAGGGATCGCACCTCACTTACATGGAGGAAGAGTGGGTTGCGCCACGCAACGATTTTGCTGGTATCCAGTCAAACACCAATTATGAAGTTGATTGGAAAGGTTCCATTCGTGGGCGTCTAGGTTATGCATTTGATGACCGCTGGCTCGTTTACGGCACGGCTGGCGTTGCGTTTGCGCATCAGAAAATGTCACGCGATCAATATCGTTTTGATGAGATTTCCTATTCTAAAAACACGCTGTCATTCATCGAAAAGGATTCCAGCCTACGCACAGGCCTGACAATCGGCGGTGGCGTTGAGTATGCGATTAATGACCGCTGGTCAGTCTCTGCCGACTATACATACAGTCGCTTTGGCAACCGTAGTTTCAACTTTGAAAAAGCCCGCGCAGGTACAGGGCTGGATTATACGACCCGCGAACAAGTCGGAAGCGAGGTATATTCTTACAGGGACGATCCAGATACGGCTTGGATTTGTGATATGTTTCCAGATTCATGTGAGTATGAAATTCCAATTTACGAATACACGGATCATGGTGGTAGTTCGAATGTTGTGAACGGTCGTAAGTTGTCGAATTCTCTTGATACGCACTCAATAAAGCTGGGTCTAAACTTTCACTTTTAGCACATCAAGGTGCGACATTTTGTGCCGAGACGATTTTTTTCGCCTCGGCATTGCAAAAAAAGGATGGCTCAAACGTCTTAGTTAATAGAGAGGTCAATGTCCGGGTTAAACCGAAGACATGCCAAGGAATAGGGAAAATTGATATGACTGACGCCGCTATACTCGAGCAACCCAAAGCTCTTCCTCGCTCGAAGCGACTAAAGGCCCGCACAACTGGTACACACGAACGCCTTGACCAGAGTATTATGGCAGGAAAGCCATTTTCCAGTCGCGAGCGTTATGCGATGTTCTTGCAGGTCCAATATCAGTTTCACCGCGATATCAACGCTCTTTATGATGATGCAGCACTGGATAGCTTGCTCCCTGATCTTAAAGGCCGCCGCCGTTTTCATCAGGTCGGGCAGGATCTTATCGATCTTGGCTTCGAGCTTCCAACAGCAGATGCCGCATCAGCTTTTCCAGAAGGCACCAATATTGACCTGCCGACAGCTCTGGGTTGGCTTTATGTCGCCGAAGGTTCAAATCTCGGAGCTGCCTTCCTTCTCAAAGAAGCTTACAAGCTTGAACTGTCAGAAGAGTTTGGTGCGCGTCATCTTGCTGGCGCGCCCGAAGGACGTGGTTTGCATTGGCGCACATTTACCGCAGCACTGGATGATATTGATCTGACAGACGCTGAAGAAGAGCGTGTTGTAGCTGGCGCGGAAGCGGCGTTCCGTCGTGTGCATGCGCTCGTTGGCAAAATCTTTGGTTGATCCTCGCTTGTCGTAATGGCCCCATCTCGTGGGGCCGTATTTCGGAAAAGGTTCACACCAGCAAAGATTCATGAGATGCGATTTACCAGACAAGCCGAACTTTCGATTGAGTTGCTCGTTCTCTGCGCCCGCAATTCTGGTAGCCAAGCTATCACAACACGTGAGGCCGCTGAAGCAACGGGCACTACGAAGGATCATGCAGCGCAAATTGTCTCGGATTTGATCCATCACGGTTTTCTTGTTGGAACACGTGGACGTGGAGGCGGCATTCGACTGGCGCGCTCGCCTGAAGCCATCAATGTTGGAACCGTGTTGCGTTTGATGCAGCCTGGCTTTGACAATCAGGTAGAAACGGCAAAAGACGATAATTCCAGTTCTGCTTTCGGACACTTGTTGCAAGCGGCACAGCGTTCGTTTGTTGCCGCTTTCGATGACTTCACAATTGCTGACCTTGCATTGCAAACGGAGGACGGACGCCTTGCGTGCCTTGATTGCGATCTGCGGAGCATGATCAATCACGGACAAATGCTTTCAGACTTTAGACGTAAAGAAAAAGTCATAGAACCGTCTGTATGGGCGCGAGTATCATGAACGGCGCTGACGATAACCACAGCTTGCGCGGCTTAAACGAAATATCACTTTGGGCGGGGGCATGCCTTGTAGTGCTTTCAGTTCACGTAGCGGCTGCGATGTGGCTGATGCGTGAACCAGAAATAGCGATGGCAGATGATACGCCACCGGCCGCAATCATGATCGAACTGGCTGAGACACCGGAAGCAATGACGACGGAGGAAAACGAGATTTCCCCCGATCAGGAAACCGCTGATGCCAGTGCACCTGCGGAAAAGGTTGAAGATCCTGTTGATAAGCCTGAAATTGTAGAAGAAATTGCTCAGCAGGAGCCCGCTCCAGTAGAACCTGTGGAAGAGCAACAAGAAGAAGAACTTGCACAACTCGAGAAGGTTGAAGTTCCTCTGCCAATAGCAAAACCAAAACCTCCTGAACCTAAAAAAGAGATTGAAAAAAAGCCGGTTGTTAAAAAAGAAGTTGTAAAGAAAGAAGATCCTAAGAAGACGCCCGTTAAACAACGCCAGCAGGAGCAAGCGTCGTCCAAGCAGGCGGTCAAGGCCCAAGCTCAGGTCGCGCAGACAAACAGGAATGCCGCACGCCAATCGGCGTCTGGCCTATTCGCATCTTCAATGACACCGGCCCGCTGGCAGTCACGTCTTATGGCTCATCTTGAGCGTCGTAAAAAATATCCTTCCGCTGCAAAGTCGCGTGGAGAGGAAGGTGTTGTTTATGTTCGTTTTCGGATCGATGATAGCGGTAAGGTTTTATCAGCTTCCCTTGCACAGTCTTCTGGATGGCCCGATCTGGACCGTGAGGTTTTGTCGCTGGTGCAGCGCGCTTCCCCCGTTCCAGCACCTCCACCCGATGCCAATAAAACTATTACCGCACCGGTGAAATTTTCGAGGCGATAAAAGAAAAAGGGCTGGAACCTATGGTGCCAGCCCTTTTTCTCATCAGAACTTCCGGCTGAACGAGACCTTGAAATTACGCCCCGGCATAGCTGTGATACCATCACTCAGGTAAGGCTCATATTCTTTGTCGAATATGTTATCCAGACCAAGCCGCAATTCGGAATCTTTCATCAGCCCTTTTGTCGGAGTCCAGTTGAAGAAAAGGTCATGGACTGCATAGCCAGGGCTTGGTGGGCGTGCATAAGTTTTTCCATCCTGATTGTAGGGTGTTTTATTCTGATGATCTACAAAGGTGCCAGTCCACCCAAAGTTAATGTCATGATCTGGCAATTTCCAGCCCAGTGTGGTCACAAGTGTCGTCGGCATCAGATCGTTGACATAGGTGTCTGCACGGTAAATATCGTTGATGGCACCGTGACGCTTGCCAGTCATGTAGGTGAAATTGACGTCTGAAAACATGAAGTTGTTTTCGTAATGGAGTTCCAGCTCTAGTCCCCGTGTGTAATAGGATGGTGTATTCCAATAAAACGCAGCAGAGCGATATGGTACATCCACCAAATTATTTGTCCCAAATCGACGCGTAACCGGATTGGTGACGTGGTTATTAAAGATAGAGCCGCGCACCATCAACGTATCGCCGGAAGTCAATACGCTGTCGAACGACGCGTCTGCACCGATGTTGATTGTGTTGTTCCGCTCTATATGCAGACCACGACTCGTACGCGATGCCTTGGTGTCTTTGCTTTGAACGGAATAAATTTCATCAATATTCGGGGCGCGCATTGCATATGCCCAATCTGCAAACAACCGGACAGCCGGTGTAAGCTGATAGGAAGCACTGATGCCGGGTGTGAAGCCGTGATGTGAAGTCGCTGAATAGTCGTGACCAGAAGTCGGATCGTTATAAACGGGGGCAGCATTTGGCTCGCCTTCGGAGCGGATATAATCATAGCGGATGCCGGGGGTGATGATCAGCTTATCTGTGAGTGCTATGCGGTCACGTACGAAGAACGATGTTGTGTCTTGCTTTCCAGCAGGCATGATCCATGGTGCGAAATAACCATAATTATACTTAGCCTGATCCTTATAGCCCTCGAAGAACATCGTTACATCACGAAGGTGATGATTGAACTGTACACCGTAGTTCAAACTGTGATCGATGCCACCAAGCTCAAAGTTTGATGTATTTTCAGCTTCAATATGGAAATCTGAATATTTCGCATCATTTTCCGTACCTCCGAGAGAAGCACTACCCGGTACGCCATCGGGGCGAATGGCATGCATATCCGTGGATGAGTAGCTCGCCATGATGCGGGTGTTTACGAGGTCACTTTCGCCGTCATAAGTGTGCTCGACAACGGTCGTGAAATCTTTCAGCTCCCGCCATGCGAGGAGCCTACGCATAGCTTCCTTGTAGCCATATCGGTCGATTTGATAATCACTTGGCTCTAATTGCCCACGAATTGCCGCCAGCGGTCCCCAATTTTCACTTTCGCCATAGAGCACAGAAGCGGTGAGCTTATGACCACCGGCTTCACCAGAGAGCTTGCCAGAAAAAGAGGTGAGTTCGGAATTCGAGTAATTATAAATCTCGCCGCCTCCAACACGCATGTTGTCGCCCTTGCGCCATGTCAGACTTGCTATGCCGTCGAAATCAATACCTGTACCGAAATTGGAGCGGCCATAGACGGCACCGGTTTCCAGAAATTGCTTGTTGGCTGTCTGGTAAGCCGTTTTTGCCCATGCACCCCAGTTCTCGCCCGCCCGCAGCATATCGGCTGCGTCCTTGCTCTCAAGTTTGATCGTGCCGCCGAAGCCGCCATTACCATAGCGAACAGTGGTTGCACCCTTTTCGATTTCAACACGCTTGAGTAATTCTGGCTCGACAAAGATCGTACCCTGGTCATATTTCTCAAAATTCTTTGGCGCGCCGTCAAGCAGGATACGTACATCTGTCTGACGAGAGAAACCACGCATCGCAATCGATTGACCCTCCATACGTACGCCGCCGAGCATCGAAACACCGGGCGTTTTCTTCACAAGCTCGGGGATGGTAGAAGCCTGAGCCTGCTGCAACTGTTCGGATGTGATTTGCGACACGCGCGGATCAAGTTCAGAGAAATCGACGCCGGTAATGCTTCTGACTGTGATTGTGTTGAGCATCAACGATTCATCAGCAGCAGGTATGCTGGTGCTGAGCGGGTTGGCTTCGCGTTCAAGGCGGACTGTGCGGTTTCCGGTGAAGCGATATTCAATATTTGTATTGCGTAGCAGGGTCGCAAGCGCCTCTGCGGGTGTCATCGTTCCCTTGACGCCCTCTGTTCTCAGGCCACTGGTTACAGATGCGTCAAAGGCAATCTGCAAACCTGTTTGCACTGCAAGGCGGTTAAGACTGTTCGCGAGCGCTCCAGCCGGAATATTGACAGTGACAGCTTGTGGTCTCGTCTGCGCTGTTGCAGGCACGCTGATAAATGGGCTTAGAACGGTACCGCTTAAAAGTAGCGAAGCAAATAGCGGGCGTGCGCAGACGTTGAGAATGCGCGAGGAGGGGTTTTTCATGTCGTTTCCAGTCTCAACGGTCAAGGCGTTGGTGTCGGGCATTGGTATTGAGGCGCAAGCGCAAGCGCGCAAATTGCCTTTCAAAGACTGGACGAATGAGTTGATATGTTTGGGACATCTGATCGAAAATTAATTATGCAGTACCGTCAGGAGTGATCCCACACGTATTGCTTTGAGATCAAAAGCTTTGATAAAATCATCAAGTGCAGTTGCAGGGGCCGTCAGATCAAATGAGCCTGTTATGCGGCGTTCGGCGAGGCTGCTGCTTGTGATCATCACTTTACCGGGAAGGTGGCGCGCAATATCTTCGATGACATGCTCAAGCGGCTGGTCCTCAAAAACGAGACGACCGCTTCTCCAGGATGCAGCAAGTTCCGGATCGATTATCGCGACCTGACCAATGCCATTGCGGATGTCGTATGAAACGCTCTGTCCTTCATCCAGCCGTAATGTATCGAGTGGGCTAAAGGCTGACAAAGACGCGCTGGTCTGCACCTGAACTGCGTGTTCAATGACAACGATATCTGCACCGCTATCTTTTAACTTTACATCGAATTGAGTACCAAGGGCTGTCACTTCGCCATTTGCAGCTTTAACCCTGAAAGGGCGCTGCGGATCTGGTGCGACAATGAAATAGGCTTCGCCGCGCAATAGCTGTACTTGACGTCCATCATTCGTAATATCAAAAGCGACTGCCGATCCGGCATTCAATTGAACGGTAGAACCATCGCTTAATTTAATGACGGGCATTTCGCTGCTTGTCGAAATAACATCCGCTCGCAGGCGCATCGGGCCATCAAATGCAATGAAACCGCCGGTAAGAGCCGCAAATAAAAGCATCGAGCTTAAAGCAGCAGCAATCGGATAATTCGGCTTTCGTGCAGCATTTTTTGCAAAATCTGTATCGTTTAACAGTAGAAAACGACTATCACTGAACACGCGGGCGGCTTTAGCAAATGCGCGTTCATGCTGGGTATCGCTCGCGCGCCATAGTGCACAAGCTTCCATGAGCGTCTCATCATCGGGGGCGGCTTGCAATTGAAGCAGCCAATCGATTGCCTGTTCCTGAACCTGTCGCTCAGCCTCGTTCGTTTTTTTTGATGCTGCGTTCATTATGCCTGGTCCAGTTCGTCCAGTCGAATGAGGCAATGCATAAGCGCTTTCCGCAGATGCCTGTCCACCATATTTCGCGTTATTCCTAAGCGTATGGCTATTTCGTCCGGTGGCAGATTGCTCACTCTGTTGGCGATGAAGATACGGCGCTGACGCAATGGCAGCTCCATGATCGCATCACGCAAACAAGCGAGACGACGCGGCATATCAAGCGCAATATCCGGATCTGCGGTGGCACTTGCAATGTGTGCCACTTCTTCCTCCGAGCTGGAAAAAAGTTTTGCTTCAAAGCGTTCACGGCGGAAGCGATCTAGACCGAGATTGATCGCAGCGCGTGTCAGAAAGGCACGCAACGACGATTTGCCTTGAATATCGGTCTTGCGGTCCTTCAGTCTGACATAAAGATCGTGGACAATCTCGTTGGCGTTTGAAGAGACATGTCCGCGTCTGCGAACTGCGCGACAAAGATCGTCATAATAATCTGCAATTGCTGCATCAATATCTGCAATGTCATGCAATGGCAGGGTCGAAGGCAGATTTTGTTTGTCGGATCTGTTCAAGGCGGACACCACGTTGTATGGCGGCACCATAGTTATGTGTCAGGTTAAACGCAATAATATATGAGCAATGGGCTCATCTTATGTATCGGTGTTGCATTTCAGCAAAAAATTGATTTTCCGATTGTCGCAACGATGGAAAAACCCCATCGCAGCGACAAAAGGATCAAGGCCTTATTTCGGCAGCTGTGCTGCAGTTTGCTTGATCGCTGTGGTTATCTGCTGGCAGAATGGTTCTACACTTTGGCCAGAGGTTTTTGCATAATCTTCTACGTCGGTTTGCTGTCCGAGAGACTGGACAAGCCCCTTGCGGCCTGCGGCCTGAGCTTCTTCAAGACCAGACTTGTCGGCTGGTTCCTGCATAATTTTCATGATTGACTTCTGACCGTCGATGTCTTCCTGCGTGGCAAAGCCTTTGTCCTTGCAATACTCGACGATGCCAAGCTGGTTCTGAGCTGCTTTATAGAGCGCTTCAGGCGTCATCTGTGGTGCTGCGGCCTGATTTTGCGCTAAGGCGCTGCCAGCCGTGAGAGTCGCCAGAACAAAAGCGCAGATACCTGCATTTTTCATCGTTTCAACCTTTCAATTGTTTTTGCAATTTTCAGACGTGCAAAAAGATAGAGCGGGTCGAGCAAAACGGAACCCGCCCCAAAAGGCTTAAAGGTCATAAAGGGCATCGCGAAATAAAGACCTGCAAAACCGGGTAACAACTTTTTATTATGTTTGGGGTTTCCAAAGCTTTGTTTCGTCACATTCGGAGCGGGTCATTACGCCCAGAAATACCGCACAATGTGGAAGAACACCGGGGCCGAGAAGACGAGACTGTCTGCGCGGTCGAGCATTCCGCCATGTCCTTCAATCATGTGTCCCCAGTCTTTGACCCCGCGATCACGCTTGATGGCAGAGGCCACAAGCCCGCCGAAAAAGCCCATGACGCAAGCGGTCGCGGCCAGCGCACCAGCTTGCAATGGCGAAAACGGTGTGAGCCAGGCAAGTCCAGCCCCCAGAAGAGATGCGCTCGCGACCCCTCCGACAAAGCCTTCCCAGGTTTTGGATGGGGAAATATTGGGCGCAATGCGATGCTTGCCGAAGAGTTTTCCGAAAACATATTGCAGTACGTCGCTGCCCTGAACGGTTGCCACCAGAAATGCGATCAACAGCAATTTCTTGCCCTCATAGCCTGGAATATCCAGAGTCATCAGCGCAGGCACATGGCTGATGCAATATACCGAGAGCATGATACCCCATTGTTGCTCGCTGATGCGTTCGAGAAAACGCGACGTATCGCCGGAAAGGGCCGTCAGCACCGGCATCGCGAGGAAACAATAGACCGGAATGAAGATTGAATAGAGGCCGTACCAGTCGATCCAGATTAGATAGTATTGCACTGGAATGACCAGCAGGAACATGCCAAGCAGCACGCGATGGTCAGCGCGACGGGTTTGTGTAAGCGTCGCATATTCGCGCAACGAAGCAAACGAAATGAGCGCAAACAGCACGATCACTCCGCCTTTGCCGAACAGAAAGGCGATGCACATGGCGCCGACCATGATCCACCATGCCTTGATGCGCGCATTGAGGTTGACCAGCGTGGATGAAAGCGGTTTCGGTGCACGCCATGACAACACACCAGCAACGGCACTGGCTGTAACCAGAACGCCCATGAGGCCAAGGAAGAGTTGGGTCGTTTCGCTCATGGGTGATTACCATTCCGAGGCTGAATATCAAGAAGACTCTGGCGTGCGCGCGTTAGAAATTCCTTGCGGTCCTCGCCCTCATGGAGCTGAACCGGCGCACCGAAAATTACACGACAAAGAAGCGGCACGGGCAGCATCGCGCCCTTTGGCAGCACGCGTGACATGTTTTCAATCCAGCAGGGGACCAGTTCAACATCCGGTCTCGCCAGCGCAAGATTGTAAATGCCGGAGCGGAAACGCAGCAGCGCCTCATCGGTCATGTTGCGTGTGCCTTCGGGAAAGATGATGAGCGAATGACCATCGGCCAGCGCTTTCAGCATCACTTCCATCGGATCTTGTGTGCGTTCCACCCAGTTGCGTTCCACAAGCACGGTGCGCAGCAGCACTTCAGCCATGAACTGGCGTACGGCATTGCCCCGCCAGTAATCAGCACCGGCGACCGCGCGGGTGCGCGCACGTTCTTCCTGATTGAGGCAGGAGGAAAGCAGAATGAAATCACCATGGCTGGTGTGGTTGGCGAAATAGATGCGCTGGTTGCGCGAGGGGCCGGTCCCGCTCCAGATGGGCCGCACGCCGGTAATCCCGCGTGACAGGATCGCCAGAAACGAGCCGAAAATCGATTGCACCTGATGGCGGATCAGTTCCCGCATATCAAAGCCCCTGACCATGCGGCACAAAGGCCAGAAGAATGAACAGCACAATGGCAAGTGCCAGAAAAAACCGCAAACGACCGATGATGCGCCGGGAACCGGCGATCCGTTCGACGAGCGGGCGGGTGGGGCCGATTGCTTTACGCAGGTCCATTTTTTCGAGCGTCCTGTCGAGTTCGATCAGTCCCGCCTCTTCAATCGGATTTGTGGCAACCAGCCGGAAAAGTGCTGCATCGAAAAGCAGGTGAGCGGCAATTCCAAGAGTGACCAAGGTACTCGCAAGGAGGACCGGCCAGACCAGCCAGAAAGTGAGGTCATGCACGACGCGCAAAAACGGCGCGACAGCCAGTATCAATACGGCCAGTGCAATGCCGAGATAGGCGTTACGCTGTAAACTTTCCGCGATGCTTGATGCCTGCGCGCTCATCCATGCACCCCGGTATGTATATTGGGTGCGTGCAGATGCACCGGCCAGCCTTTTGCGCGGATCAGCGCTTCGGCTTCGCATTGATTGTTCACGCGACCTGTGTCGATGAGCCAATGGGCTGCAACCGTGGCGCTGCGCTGAAAGCCCAACGCGCAACAGATGAGCACCGGACCGTGATGGCGTGCGACTTCGACCGCATCTGATGCGAGCCGTAGCTTTTCTGCGGGAGGCTTGATGAGATCAATCGTGCCGTAGCTTTTCCAGTCGAGAGAGTGCGCGGGTGGCACCATTTCGGATGCAAGATCAATGACGGTCGAGAATAATTGCAGTTCTCTAGCCTTGGGGAAACGCCCGAGGAAAACATTGTCGCCAAGTTCGACATGGGCTGGGAGCTTGCGCGTCCAGAAGCGGATATTCATCCGGGCAAAGAAGCGGTAAGGCCAGAGCAACAGACGGCTGGCAAGACTGACCGCACCGTCTGTCTGTTTTTCGAAAATACCAGCACCTGCACCAAAATATCCAAGCGCTACAAGCGCCAGTGCTGTTGCGGGCCAGAACCAGAAGATCGCATAGCCGGTGATGCTCAGACCATGGACGCCCAGCGCAAGAAAAACTGTTGTCCCCGCCAGATAATACAAGCCAAGCCGCCGGGACTTCGGGTCTGATGTAAGCTGAAACTCTGCCAGCGGTGAGGGCGCGTTGCGTGGGAAAAGCCATAGCGCAAATAGCCCGAGCAAAGCGCCTGCCGGAATATCGACGGCATGATGCTGATAGGTGGTTAGCACCGATAATCCGATCAGCAGACACCAGACATGCCAGACCACACGCATTACATCGCCCATCACGCGACGCATCTGATCCCAGATAATGATCAAAAGCGCGATATGCAGCGACGGCGCCTGATTGAATGGTTTGTCGAACCCGCCCAGCACATCGAACATGAAACCCGGCAGACCGGAGGTCTCAGGTTTGACAAATGTGGCTGTGAGCGGAAAGGCGACAAAGCAAAGAACGGCGATAATCTGCGCGGTGAGATAACGCTTTGCCAGCCGGTTCACCTGTTCCGGGCTGTCATTGACGAAAAGTGCTATCGCGTAAAACAGATTGACCGACCAATAGGGAATGATGCTCCACGCTATAAAGGGAACGCGGCCTTCCCAGTTGAAAGCGAGGTTCGGCACGTCATCATGGAGAGATGCAAGCCAGTTGGCTGTGCCATAGGTCAGATAGAAAAACGGTCCAAGAAACAGAAGCCAAGCGATTGCACGGCGGATCACAGGCCGCCGTGAGAAACCATCAAGATCCGATAGAGCGCATCTCGATCTGATTGGATCAGATCGGCGCTCTAAATTCTTGTTTTGACGCGCATCTTTTTCCGAAAACCGTTTCACACTTTTCGGGATGCGCTCTAATTGCCTGGTCACGCTTCAGCGTCTCCGATGCGTTCGGCAATCGATACAGTAAAGATTCCCCATTGATCGGTGCGCTGTCCGATTTTGCGATATCCAGCCTTTTCGACAAGCTGATCCATTTCGCCCTGTGTACGGCGGCGCATCACCCATGCCTGTCCGCCGCGATGTGACGTGAGCGCACGCGCGATCATTTCAAGCTGCGGATGCCATGGCTGGTTGGTGTAAATGAGCAGTGAGCCCGGCTTCTGCACACGAGCGAGACCCGAAAGCGACCGGTTAATGAGCGCATTGTCCGGGAAAAGCTCATAAAGTCCGGACACAATCGCAAGGTCTGGCTGTGGTGTGATCGTTGCCAGGCTTTCTTCGTCGAACGCATCGCCTTCTTCCATATGGGCGATTGCTTCAAGACCGCGATCTTTGATGAGCTTGCGGCCAGCCAGCACATTGATCGGCGAGTAATCCCGAAGATGAATGCTGTCCGGCAATTCGCCAGCACGCACCACCGCATCAATCACATAGCGGCCATGCCCACAGGCAATGTCGAGGATATTGGTCGATCGACCTTCGTTCTCAAGTCGCCTGATGGCATGTCTGATCAGTTCCTCAAGATGCACTTTGCGCTGGCGAATGCCACGCCAGCCGATGGCTTCCAGAAACTGCCTGTCGATGAGTTTGCCGCCCGGCCCCAAGCCTCGTGCTTCATTCTCATAGACATAATCAAGCGTGGAGCCGGAATCAAAACCGGTACGACGACCAACTTTCAGACCTTCCGACAAAAACGAGCCAAAGCCGATAGAGGCGCGCGTGGACGCCCAATAAAGACCGCGCGGTGAAAGCAGCGGTAGCGGACTTGATAGTCTGTCAGCCTCGTCGCGCGTGTGGCCAGCAATATGCGCATCTGTCAGATCTGTGCGTTGCGGTGCCTCCGCAAATCGCGCCTCGATGAAATCATGGATTAGCGCGAGTACCGGTTTGCGATCCCTTTCGCCCAGCGTGTCATGGTAAAAACCTTTGAGCACATGGCGCTCTTTGATGCGGCTGCCGAGGTTCTCAAAAAAGCGATGCTGCGGCGTTGGCCGCACCACAAAATCGCTGCCGGAAATGAGCAGCTGTGTCGGAACGGTAATCGCCCGCGCATCGTCCACCACGCGCTTTGCCGCCTCATAAAGCTGAAGCAGAATATGCGAGGCGATGGGCCGTGTAATCAGCGGATCTGTGCGATAGGATTCAATGCGCTCCCGATCATGGGTCAGAAACTGCGGTTTGACGTATGAATTGACATAGAACGTGCCTTTGAGTTTCTGCCAGAGCGCAATTCCTTCTTTGGCGAAAGGCACATAAAGCTTGATGTCGAAGGCTGGCGAGGCCATGACAAGCGCACGGATATTGGGCGCATAATCATGTACCCATGCAGCCGCAAGAACGGCGCCGACGCTCTGCGCAATCAGCGCCACGTCTTCGTTTCTTATGCCGGTTTCATTGCGGATATGGGCAACGAAACTATCGAGATCGCGGATCGAAGCGCCGAAGGACGGCGAAAAGCCGCGCACGCCCGGAGAGTTTCCGTGGCCGCGCGCATCCCAGGCATAGAATGCATAATCATCAAGGCCAAGCTCATCAACGAGATGGCTCACCCGTCCACTATGTTCATGGCCGCGATGCAGGAGAACGATAACGCCTTTCGCCTTTTCAGAGCGGGCAGGCCAGAAACGATAGAACAGCGAGGTGCCATCATGGGTGACGAAATGGGATTCTTGCGGTTCTCGATGTGACGCCGTTTCACGCCCCACCAATTCTGTGCGCTGGCTCATCATTTCTCCTCTCAACAGGTCTTTTCCCATTTTCCGGGATGAACGCAAAGTTATTAGACCCAATTACTATTGAGTAGAATAGAATGTTTGAATAAACGAGCTAGGCCCGGTCGCAAATAGCTGATTTCTACATAATCGTCCTTTCCAAAAGTTTCCCGAAAGTTTCTTATGTCTGTTTATCAACTCAAGTCCCGTTTCCAGAACTTGTTGAGACCTCTTGTCGTGCAGCTTGCAGCAAAAGGCGTGACGGCCAATCAGGTCACGATTGCGGCTGCACTGGTTTCAATTGCTCTTGGCGCTTTTCTTGGGTTGAACGGGAATGCGATCTGGTTTGCGCTGGTGCCGGTCTGGCTTTTTCTGCGCATGGCGCTCAATGCGGTTGATGGTATGCTGGCACGCGAACATGGTCAGAAATCCATGCTGGGTGCCTATCTCAACGAGATCGGCGATGTGATTTCCGACGCGGCGCTCTATGCGCCTTTTGCGATCATCGCGCCGTTTTCGGCGCTGTGGATATTCGCGATTATCTTCATCGCTACATTGACGGAGTTTGCCGGAGTTACGGCAGCCTCGCTTGGTTCAAGCCGCCGCTATGACGGCCCGATGGGCAAGAGCGACCGCGCTGTGGTTTTTGGTGTGCTTGGTGCGTGGATCGCCATTGATGGTGCTCTGCCACAATGGATGTTCTGGTTGCAGCCCGTGCTGTGCACGCTTTTGATCCTCACCGTGGTTAAGCGCATCCGCAGCGGTTTAATTCAACCGCAATAGTAAATGCCAGGTATTTGCAATATTGTGCCCCGTTTTTAGCCGGTTTGAAGCTCAATCGGTATAGTGACGACGACTTTGAGTCCCGGATCGTTGTCAAACTCTTCCATCTCTCCACCAAGCCCCAACACAATGGCTTTGAGCATTTTGCTGCCAAAGCCAATGCGCGATCGTGTCTTGCCCGTCCCATTATCAGCTACAATCAGGCGCGCCTGATTGAAATGCTGGTCGAGCGAAACACTTGTCGGTCCCGGCGCACCGTCATAAGCATATTTGTTCGCATTGGTGACAAGTTCGGAATAGACCAAGCCAATATTGATTGCGCGATCGGCATTGATGAGGACATGAGATAGCCTGCTGGTATGGCGGCTGCGCCATTCCTCGCCCATTGACTGGAAGAGTTCGCTCGAGAGCTCATCCAGATATCGCGCAAGATCTATCGAGCCGACATAGCTGTCAGAATAAAGACGCCGGTGTACGAGTGCTACCGCGGCAATACGACTACGTGCATCCGTCAGATATTGCGTAATCAACGGATCTTCGGTTTCCCGCATCTGCATCCCAAGGAAGGCTGACACAAGCTGAAGGCTGTTCTGGACACGGTGGTTGATTTCCTTCATCAGAAAATCTTTCTGTTCCAGAAGCTTGTCCTGCTGGTCCAGAGTACGTTGCAATTCCCGATTCAGTCTGTCGATCCGACGTCGCTGATGGGCTTCATGGATGACGCGGCCAATCCGATGCATTGCGTCGATCTTGTTAAAATTCCAATAGCGTGAGCGTCCATGCACTTCCTGCGACCATGCCTTAAATGATGCGCGAGGGGTAAGCGGCGTTGAGATGGACCCCGACATATCCTTATGAGGATTGCCCGCCCATTCGACAATCTGTACTTTTTCGGCTCGCGACCAGATTAGAAACACATCCTCATCCAAGTGCAATTTCAATACGGCAATGCCGCTGGCGATTGGAACGAGATGTTGTGGCAAATCTTTGTGGCGGCCCATCTCATGTGAATGGAACAGCCCGTCCTTGAAGCTGTTGTCGATGAGATTGAGGATTTTACGCAGATCGGAAATATCGGGGGACGCACCGGATCGTACAGCAAGTTCTCCATTGGAAATCACGGCAAAACCATCGGCAATCATCATCTGACGCAGATTATCGGCGGTTTCTGCAAGCCGGTCTTCGAGTGGGGCGTTAATCAGGAGGGCCTCGAGCAATCGGTCCTCGTGGGAACGTAACCGCAACCGTTCGCGGGCATTTTCTGCTTCGTCTTTAGATTTCATCTGGCGGGCAAGGCTTGCGGCCAAAGCCCGCGCGGCAGCACGCATGGCAAACGGCATGGCGATTGGTGCCATATTATGACAAGCAATAAGGCCCCAAAGTACGCCATCCTTGATGATAGATACTGATGCACTGGCGCCAACGCCCATATTCTGCAGATATTGCAGGTGTATGGGGGACACGCTTCGCAGGGCCACATCGCTTAAATCCAGCGGCTGCTGTGGTTGTTCCCCGTACCATCTCAGTGGGGCGGGCACATAGGACGAGTCTGGAATGACACGTACCCGGTTGCGGAGATATAAAGCCCTTGCCTGCTTGGGAATGTCGCTGGCAGGAAAGTGGTGGTTTAGAAAGGGAGGGTACTTGCCATTGCCATCTTCAGCCACAACAACGCCGGAAGCATCTTCGAGAAACTGATAGATCATTACCCGGTCAAAGCCGGTCAGTTTTCGGAATGCCACAACAGCTTTTTGAAATAGCGTGCTGAGGTCGGGGGCTGCTTCAAATTGGGCGGCCGCTGCCTCTAGTCGAGAGAGAGACTGCTCGGGTGTAATAAACGAATTTAATGCAGGCTCGATTTCGACAAGCAAATACTTGTTTACGATATGGCCAAGAAGGTCAAACGTTTGATCACCCACGATCAGTTTGCCCAAAATTATTTCATCGGCCTGCGGCGCTTCTTCTATCCGCGTCGATACATCAAACTGCAATAGCTCATCAAGTTTTTGGCCGGGCCATGCCTCGCCAAAACAGGCTTCCAGTTGACCTGCCCCGCCGATAATACAACGGCTCTCCAGCTCTGCTATGAGTAGCAAACCATGAGGTTGGATAGAACCGGGTATATGAATTGGTTCACGGTCGCAGGCAGTCTGATCAAGTTGGCTGTCTGGCGACATTGTTGAAAACCTTTTGATAATTGTACTCAAAGGCACCGAATGCTGCGATGGCTGCAAATGTGCAGCGCTGTTCGTCATCGTCATCAAAAGGCGTTATATCAATCAGATTAAGTACTTGCTGCCACGAACGCAAATTCTTGATTTGGCGATCGAGATGCCGGGCACCGAAATCTTTGGTAAAACCGAGTTTAGCAACTTCTTTGGCGCGGTCATGCACCCGAATGGCAGATGCTTCCAACACATAGAGCGTCCCGATGATGGTTGGAAGATCAACCGGCTCAGTTGCACGTTTGAACTTTAATGAATCGGGCGGCAGGCTCTCTGTGAGGTCGCTAATATCGTTTTCCAGATCGGTCTTCACCCTGCGCTCACTCCATTGCGGCAGCAAAGCCTCGATGTGACTTTTCTCAAGCATCGATTCCAGCAAAAGGTGGCTTGCAAACGTGGCTTGCAAATAATTTCTGTAAGAAGCTTCCGAAACAAACATGGACAGATCACTGCACAGCATATCGACCCGGCTATGATAGGGATCAGCGGCTGCTTTTAATCGCCAATACCGGCCCGACGTAACTTTTTGGAACATTAAAGAAATTTACTCCGCATAATATTGGAGTTTACGAAAGCTATAAATTCAAACGCATGTCTCCGAGCGCATTAACGCTACAGATGCCATTTTGTTCCGAGATAGATGGTTGGTGTCCGCAAATAAATAGATGTTGCGCAAGCCAGAAAAGCTTGAACTTGATGGTGTGCTTGAGAAAAGCCAAAAGCCGAAAAGCGTCTATGCGCTTGAAGGTAATGCTAAATTTAAGGCTTGGAGTTCGAATGGTGCGCATAACAGGGATTGAATCTGTGACCCCTACAATGTCAATATACATCCTGTAGCGGAAAAGCAGGAAATACGGGAAAGGGAGAGCTAAATATCAACCCTCTCCGCACCAATGTTCAGTTTGTGTTCTCCTTGGCAGGTTCACTTGTGCCAGAGGGAACTATGTATATCCCCATATCCAAAGCTTCAGCAGCTTTACGCAAATGGGTAGGCGGATAACGAGCATAGACGCGGCTGGGTATAGCAGAATTTTTGTGGCCCAGATACTGAGATACTTCTTCCATAGGAACGCCAGCTTCGATCATCCAGACGGCAGCAGTGTGCCGGAAAACGCGAGCAGATATTCCATCAAGCCCAGCCTTCTCTGCGGCTGTGGCGATTCCTTTCTTTAAGCTCTTTACCGGCTGACCGGCCCACTCAACCACATAATCAGTCATCGCGCCGGTTCTGGCTTCTTTCAGGACGGCCAGCAACGTTGCATTGATCGGCACAATTGCTCGTCCCTTTCGACGTGCCGCATCGCTTGGATCGCGCAGATAGATGAGGGCGAGAGCGGCGTAGATCATGATGCGCCATCGTTTTCGTCTTTTAAGGCCATTTCGATCAGACGGCGGATAGCCTTATAGCACGTGACCGAATGCGATTTTTAAACATCCAATCATCAATGGCCTCTATTTCAGAGGGCTTCATCATCATCTGAAAGCGGAAGCTTGCGAGTTCCTTTCCATGATCCCCTCACTCAGCAGCTTCGAGAACAGCCGTTTGCATGTTCTCAAGGGCGGTAACTGTAAGGCCGGAATAGTCGTCACGACGACCAAGGCGATAATCAATGCACTGCTTTGCATTCAAAGCTTCTTCGCTGCCAAATGAGCGAAGCATGTCGATTGTCTGAATTTCAGTATCAGCATCGATCTCGGCAAGCTCTGCCAGAATGCGGCTTACTTCCATTCCGCTGTCGCGCTGATCTGGCGTGAAACGAAACGAACCGCCTCGCTATGTGTCTCTCCGTCGCTCTCGCATGGATTAGTATGAAGCCAACGCGCTCGATAGCCTGTCTCAAACAGTGCATGAACCAGAACCAGTAGACACAGGCATAATTGATGCAGACGGCTTCCCGATCATTCGCATGATGGATCAAATCGGCTTTGTAAGGGATGAGGATCGATGACCGCCATGTTTCTCGCTCTCTCTGCGTTTATCCTCCTAGCCTCATGCGCATTACCTTATGAGCGTCACTGCTCATTCAACGATTACCTGACAAAGACGTGGTGTAAGTGATGAGCGCTGTTCCGGTATTCATTTCCGAAACATTGTATGACCGCGCCAAGTCGCTTGGTTAAGATATGAGTGGATATGCCGTTATCAAGCCTATTCCTAAAACAACAGGCAGGGTTTACAAAACGGTCTACTCACCCTTAGCCTAACGGTAGGACAGCGCACTTTGAATGCGTGTGTCTTGGTTCGATCCCAAGAGGGCGATCCAGTTTACACAAGCGCACCTGTGCTGATAGCCCAAGCGGTATAAGTCGCAGCTAAAAGCGTAAAGGTGATGATCGACGTATTCATGATCTTGTCCATGCGGCGCAAATACTCCGTATGTCACAAAACTGCAATCGTCACAAAAGTGAACACACCGTTCAGTCCCGCCTAACACGGGGTTTTTCTATTTGGCGAACAGTTTTTAATTTATGCTTTCAGCGTGTCGAATTATCCGAGCAATCTCATAAGGGTCTTCAATACCGCTATCGTATATCTTGTAAACTTGTTTCGCGATCTTCAGGGCTTCTGTCGCTGTAGGTGAAGAAACATTAAGCAGCACACAGGTTTCGACATATGCACGTTGCAGGGCTCTAAGCTGCTCTGGCTTATATGTTCCAACAAACTGGTCTGTACGAAATGGCATTCAATATGTCCTTAATACCATTTGAATCAACGCTCCTCCATTACCCATCAGGAATAAGACCTTGGCGCTGACAGCAAAGCAAGAGGGGTAGATGCCTAAGATCAAAACCCTCAAGCCTCTCATATCCACGGTGAAGCCGAGGCTGGGGTACTGAACAGGGAATGAGAGGGAACGCAGCCAGCACCGAGACAGAACGCAAGCATGGCGCAGCTGGTACAAGACCAGCAGATGGCAGAAGCTAAGATGGTCAATCCTTACTCGCGACCTGTTCACCTGTTCAATGTGCGGGAAGATAGAAGCAGATACCAGTCAGCTAGTCTGTGACCACGTGGACCAGCACCACGGCGACGAGCAAGCTTTCTGGGCAGGCCCATTGCCTGCCCTTCAAAAGCGCGTTGATGATCATCTTGCAGCTATTTCAGCCCCACAGGACGGCAAGAGCGTGACGATTGAAGACGTAACGCCACTTATCCAGTCTGAGGTTGGAAGACATGTCAGTGAGCTTCCTGCGCCGAAAGACGGTAAGGATGGTCGCGACGGTCTGGACCTGAAAGACCTCTTCCGAGGCGAGGGCGGCGTTCTTATTGCAACAATGTCTGACGGTCGCATTAAAGAGCTTGGCCAGTTTGTCGGTAAAGACGGCGAGAACGGTAAACCGTTATATTGATAATACAGAAGGCGGAAATGTTAGGCACGCCGTATACCGTGAGAACCTTGGCACGTTGCCTATCATGAGTAGCATTTTCTTTGAGGATATTAGCGGGCAGGCCTTCAGGAGTGCTACAAATTTAGCCAATGCTCTTGTTACAGGAAGCCAAGGAACGAGTGTGGTGGGAGTGGGGTCATCGTGGCCACTCAGTCTTGTTTCAGATGTGCTTGATACGAGCAGCGCTTGGACTAGAGCGCGTCCATTGAACGCGGAATCGCGTTGAGGATTCCCTTGGTCGCCGAATTCTGATTCCATCGCTCCGACTGGTGATTTGGTTGGAGGCAATATGACCCGGGCTTTCAGTGATGATCTGCGTAGCCGCGTTCTGGCTGCGTCACGGGATGGCATGTCGGCACGTTCAGCGGCAGCCCGATTTGGGATTGGGATTTCAACAGCCATCGCCTGGATTGCGAGTGCGCGAGCAGGTCTGTTGACCCCGGCGAAGCAGGGCCGACGCGGCGGCTCACGCCTGGATCCTCACGAGGACTTCATCTTCGGCATGATCGAAGAGGCGAAGGATATCACGCTCAACGAAATGGTCCGGCGATTGCATGAGGAGAGAGCCGTATTGATCGGCCGCAGTGCGCTTGACGTCTGGCTGCGAAAGCGCGGCTGGACTTTCAAAAAAAGACCGCACATGCACTGGAGCAGGACCGTCCTGACCTGCTGAAGCGTCGCCAGGACTGGTTCGACGGCCAGCTCGATCTCGATCCAGCGCACCTCGTATTCATTGATGAAACCGGCCTGAGCACGAAGATGTCCCGGCTTCGCGGACGAGCCCCTTGCGGAGATCGATGCCATTCACCGGTCCCACACGGCCATTGGAAGACAACGACATTTACCGGTGCACTCAGACTATCTGGCATGACCGCGCCCATGGTCCTCGACGGTGCGATGAACGGCGTCGCATTCCAGGCCTATGTCGAACAGGTTCTCATTCCAACCTTGGTGACCGGCGACATCGTCATCATGGACAACCTGCCGTCACATAAGGCGAAGGGCGTGCGTCTCGCAATCGAAGGTGCGGGCTGCAGCTTGCTCTACCTTCCTCCATACAGTCCAGACTTCAACCCCATCGAGAAGGCCTTCGCCAAGCTCAAGGCCGTCTTGCGCGCCAAAGCCGAGCGAACCGTCGAGGGCTTATGGAATACTGTCGGCCAGATCGTCACGCTGTTTGAACCACAAGAATGTGCCAACTACTTCAAATCCTGCGGAGATGACCCCGAGTAAAGTGGACGCGCTCTAGCGCAATCTCAGCAGCTTCGGAAACCGGAACGACTGATAATTTGGCGACTATTAACAGCAGAAACCACGAGGGCGACTTTATCATCATCCGGGCGCGCGTCGCCCACACCATTACCTTGAAACACGGAACGGGAAATATCCAACTTTCCGGTGGCGTTGATGTGGTATTATCCGGTTATCAAATTGCTACATTGTGGTTTATTGGCGGTGTCTGGCGTATCCCAGTGGAGTGGGTTTCCAAGGGCCATCTTCCACGATGGCTATGAGATGATTAATCGGCCCCGAAGCATATTCCGGCTCAGAATCCGCCAACATGGATAGCTCATATAGCCTATTGATAAGTCTGGTTCTGTCCCCATCCCCAGAAGCAAGTACTTCTTCAAACAGAACCGCAATCATGGCGGTTTGACTTGCCAACAGTGCTGCAACCTCGCCGCGCGTGAAAGTGTCTTTAGACATCCGTAACTCAATTCAATTGTTCTATGATAGACGAGTTATCATCTGATTTGATGATTGTAGTGAAAGCTAAGGCCGTTTGAAGTGGCCTCTAGCGATCTCTTACGCGTACTTCCTTGAGGTTAGTTCAGATTTCTTCTGTTCGATGATTTTCTTTATGGCTGGTCTATAAGAAGGCGCAGCTACATCAAGGACCATTTCACGAGTCTTTATGGCGCTTTCCAACTGTTTTTTCTTGTTGCTCCCCGTCCATACGCCCTGTGGATGCTGTCGATAAACGCCAAGAACTTCTTTCAAAAAGCCTATTTTGCCGTGTCTCTCTAAGTGGAAAGCTAATGCAATCTCATTAAAACGCCCATCAAAAAGGCGGTCGGGGAGGGTACGCATAACGCCAGAGCGAAACATGCAACTAGAGAAATTCCCGATAAGATTCATTGATGGATCGGCAAGGAAATCTGCGCCAGACAAGAGGCTTTTTGATTGACTCAGTTGCCTTTGCAGTTGGCGAGATTTCTTTGTTTTGGTGTTGAGTACATCAATCATGGAAAACACCATAATTGCATCGTCATTGCTTTTCAAAAAGTTCAACTGCTTCTGAAGCTTGTCCGCTGAAGACCAATAATCGTCACCTTCCAATATGGCGATTACATCACCAGAGTTCTCGCTGAAACACTTTCTAAAGGTCTCGGATAGGCCCATATTTATGTCGTTGCTGATATCTCTAACAAGATTTGGATATCGTGCAGCATAGGTCTTAACAATTGATCGCGTTTTATCTGTTGATCCGTCATCACACACTAAAATCTTATGAATGAAATCGCCCTTCTGAGCGATTGCACTTTCTATTGCCGCAGCGATGAACTTCTCATGGTTATAGGTGGGGATGATAGTCTGAACGATAAAAGGCAAGTTATGCTTTTTGCGTAAATAGCTCAGCGCTTTATCGAACGATTCTCTTACGCTAATTCTGGAGTTGTCATTCTTCTCGTCGCTATAAGCCATCAATGGATGGCGAACGCGTATGGGCACCGAATCCTCAGTGTACCTAATTATAAGATCCCAATCTACGAGCCGCTTCATATTGGTATCGAAGCCACCAAGTCGTTTAAACCTGTCACGGGAATGTATAAACGTTCCGAGATCAATGTAGTTTCCAGCCAACAAATCTGAACGGCTAAATGGGTGATCGCCAATTATTCGCCCATCTGATTTGCGTTGAAAGGTTGAGTAGAACACATAAGTTTTTGGGTTCTCAATTATTCGGCTTGCAAAAGTAGCCAAAAAATATGGCTTTATTTCATTGTCAGAGTCGACGTATGCGATCCACTTGTTAATGGCAGCATTTAAACCGGCGTTTCTGGCGAAAGAAACGCCATTTTGTCTTTCACTTCGAATTAATCTAAATCGGCCTTCTTGAAACTCCTTTTGATACCTTTTAAGAATTTCAAAATGTGTTCCGTCATCGGATCCATCATCAATCATTATAAGTTCGAAGCCTTTGTGAGTTTGGTTTCTCACTGACTCGATTGAATCAAAGATTGTTTCTCGACGATTGTAGAACGGCATAATAATCGAGAACTGAACGCCAGCCGCCTGAACATATCGGGCAGGATTAGCATGCTCCAAAATATAGGAATAGAGTTCAGGCTCTCCTGCGGCCAATTGAACAAGCACATGTGCGATACTATCAAAATTTGTATCGGCCTTCGTAAATGCTTTAACCTTAATCAAAGGGCATCCACGCTTTATAAGTAGATCGGGGAAAATGGTAAGATTTGGATTTGCTTTTTTTGCTTCCGAAACTCCTTCCATTTCATCAGTAATATAGCACTCTGACCTAAATCCAAATTGCTCAAAAATCGAAGTCATTTTAACTTCATAGTTCAGCACCACGTGGCTGACATGAGGTTCCGCTTTTACAGATTGGAAGAATTGATTAAAAATTTCTGATTTGAAAACTTTCTTTTTAAAGACGAGGAAATAGCTTTGAAGATGATAACCGAACGCGACGTTGGATGTGAGACCCCAGAAGTCACACGAACGATGAGCCATGGCATCGAACAGATCTCCGAATCCGCCCACAGGACCGTAGCAGCTGTCATTGCAAAGGATTAATTCGTAAGCACCTTTCAACACACCGCATTCTCGTGCACGTTCAATGCCACGTTTGTAAGAGCCAAAGTCGTATTCGCCGTGTCGATCACAAATAAAATCATCGACAATCCAGTGAAGCTTCTTTAGTTCGTCATCAGAAAAATAGTTATCTGATACGAATATTATCCAGTCGCAGTGCTTTCTTAGTTCTCTAAGATAGTGAATTACATAAGGATGTATCGCGCCATCCTTGCTGTATGAGGCAAAAACAGCGACTCTTCCAGTCTTACTTCGATGAGGTAAATTATTTATCTCAGAAAAATGATTTATTTCTTCCAAGTCAGGTTCTATTTCCGGCATCATTACAATGCTTTGATCGGAGGTTGAAAGTAAGAGTTTTGATGTATTGGAAGCAATCACGGATGACTGAAGATTTAAAGCTCTCCTCTCCTTCTTTCCCCAAATGAGAAAGTGAAGTAACGGATTGACCGGGCTATTTGCAACATCAGGATTAGCTTTGAGGTATTTTGTACTGGAAAAGAAGGGTCCGGGGTCGCGTCCTTCATATCCGCCACTTCTGTAGTAGTGGCGCGCAGGTTCTAGCTTAGCAGCTTTTACATCTGGATACTCATTTAGGTACCATTCAGCGTCATAAAAATCGCTCTTCCTAATAAGAGAAATGGCACGCCTATCGCGGTAAAGAGTTTTAAAATCGCGAAGCCTAAGAAGTTTATTTTGGATTTTCCTAAGCATGTTAAGCACCCAGCCCCGAAAGATATAATGATATGGCAAATTTAAGGCCGTAATAACATGGGCAATAAATTAGTCAATCAATCATAAGTGAAAGACAATCGGACTGATTCAAATGTGTTCGGCACTGTGGCTCAAAAGCAAAACGCTCTGGCAGCGTGGCGCATACTGGTGCGGCAGATAATCAATATGCTGCTGATCCAGATGGCTCTTCAACGCGACAATTCTTATCCTAAAGATGATATTCACAGAGGGGAAACTGTGTTTGAAACAAATATTCCTGGTTTTGAATTGTCTTGGGATAACATTGTGGTGGAGCGCGCGCCCAAGATTGAGAAAACGCGGCAGCTCACATTCAATGTCCCGGCTGCAAAAGCCATTCGCCTAGATCCAACTAATCAGCCGGGAATTGTAAGGCTATCAAATCTTACGATCACGAGTAACGGGGATTCTAAGAGCTTATCTTTTAAGGATGCCAAACTGAATTCTCATATTGTCCCATGTCCGTGAAAGTGAGGGTGGGGTATTCGAGAGCGTTGGAAATGATCCAAACTTGTCGATTGATTTAAAAAACGGACTCGCCGGTCAGGGTCCAGTTGGAAGCATTTGTAGAGGCAGGCGATTATTTTGATGTTCATTGGGATGATGGCAAGGGGTTCTCGGCTGAAAAGAGGGCCCGTATTAGTTTCTAATGCGGGTCTTTCACATAAGCCCTTTAACAAAAGCGAATATCTGATCGTGAAAATGCGCATAGGTACGAGCCAGCACATAGGCCGTTCCTAATATGAAGGATATTACAAATCCTGCGGGGGAAATTAAACGCAGCCAATATTTAGTCTTATCCGCCAACGAGTGATCGTGAAGCGTTATTCCTCGTTGTCTACGGCTGATATTAAATAGCAGAGATATCCAAAATCCGAATAACAATATAATTGGCACTCGCCATAATGCAGCAACGGCAATATGCGAAAGTATATGGGGAGATAGCATCATATTTTCTTTCGTATAAAGATCTGAGTCCGCTTAATTACATAACGCTGCTTAACTGAGTCCATACCTTTAACACCGTGGCGAATATTAGACCAAGTTCAAGCTTATGCCAGCCACGCTAGCGCTTTCCCATCCCGGAAAGCTATCATTTTTGGTTGTTCTCCTGCCAGATCATATAGCCGATTAAGGCGATTAGTGCGCCAGTCATTACAGTGATGAACCAACCCATAGCAATTCCTCCCGCGCCATTACCTCGCATGGCGGGTAAAAGTTCAAAATGCTCGATAAAATTGAAAAAACCGGTAGCCGCATCGCTTGTTGTCTTGATGACCAACTTGGCTGGAAGCCCTGTGGATGCATCATTCTACCTAGACGTTAACAGTCTGCTTTGAATGTAGAGCATCATTGCGGCCAGAATTTCGGACAACTTTTCTGGCCGCAGACCTGATTGGCTTCTCGAAGAACGTGTATATCAAGTATGAGGTAGCGAGGCCGATAGCCACATACAAACTGAAAACAGTCCACATGGAAAGCCCAGCAATCCACTCAGGGTAGGTTCGAAACAGTTTAATTATCGTTACGTGTATGAGGTATAGAGAAAAGCTTATTTCTCCGAGCAGCACAAAAATTTTTGCCGAAAGGAAACGGGAGATGTGACCTCTCTCCAGTGCAAAAACGAGTATTACGATACCAAAAATTGGTGCTGGGGCAGCAAGTTCGAGAACATTATAAACCATCGTGTTACGAACGATGTCGAACATCGACATACTTAAAATGCTGCTCAGATACTTTAAATATAGCGCCGCTATAGCGATGGATAATGCTTCCAAAGCCGTAAACCCAATAGACTGTGCTGCACGATCTGGCGTTTTAACTTTGTTGAATAGCCTGCAAAGAAGCATTCCGAGTGCAAATTCCGGGAGCCTAAAAACCGGAAACGCTTGCGCTGCCGTGTAGCAGGAAAGCCCCGTGTATGTGGTGTCAGCGTTCGCTAGATTGGCATCGCCAACGCAGCCAACGGTTACAGCGCCGACAAAGAACACGGATATGACAAGAGCTACAACCGCCCATCCCCAGACGGTTCGGACCCAAAGCAAAACGGGAAATAGCAGATAGAAGAATAACTCTGTCGATATACTCCAGGCAGGGCCGTTCAAATTGAATGTTGATATCTGGATTGGAACCCATGATTGCAACATCGTGACGTGGAAAAGCAGGAATTCTGGATTGCGGGAGATAACGACCCGGTCATAAGGGATCAACAATAGCGGCAACGCCAAACAAAGAATATGCAAGGGCCACAATCTGGCGAACCGGAGCCAAACAAATCTCCGTACTTGTTGTGAGCTTTCTAGGCTCGGATACGAATACTGTAAAACAAACCCGCTAAGAACAAAGAAAAATGAAACTCCAGAACCAAGCGGGTAAGTTCCGTACCAGTGCCATACGAAATAGGCAGAGAAGTGATGTACAACTATCATAAACGCCGCGACAAAACGTAATGAAGTAAGGGCGCTCAGTTCTTTTCGTGCGATTGCAGCCATATTCCACACCTGACACAAAATGCCAGCCATAGTGCAGCACTGCACGATAATCAAGGATTAGCTTGCCGCCCTTGAAGCGGTCTTCATGCGCGCCTATCCCCGTCACGCTGGCGCAGGGTAATGTGGTGGGGTGGGGTGGGGTGGAATAGAAAGCCCCGGCGAGTTGCCGGGGGCCGGGATTTATACCTTGTGTCAAAATTTGCGACGATTGTTCATGTAAAACCGGATCTCTTTCCAACCGATCAAAGCTACAACATATGAAATTGCAGCAAGAATAATCGCTTCAATTGTCAGAAACCAAATCATGATGCGCTTTCAAGCCTGAACTAGGCCGCCTCCTGATTTTTTTCCCTTCATCCAAGGAAGTGCAACTTCCGGTTCCTCCAGAATTCCGTTCTTCTTGGCGAAACCTCGAATGGCGCTCTCTGCTGCTTTTACTGGTTTAATCCCATCGTGGCTATCGCTGCACGCTTTCCATGCGGTTTCGTAAATGAGGCCACGGTCATATTCGGGCCAATCATAAAGAAAGTCTAATGCATCTCCGATGCTGGCAATCTCTCGAACAAGGTATGGGCTGTCCTTCACAAAAACAGGACTGTCAAACAAACGGTCGCTCATCGAAACCTCCATTTGATCGAACGTTAAATGTTAAAATGACGGCTTCGATTTAGTCAAAATTGTATCTGTTTCAAGACGCCGTCAAACACAAATTTTAGGAAAAAAGCTAATGAATATGTACCTTGGCGATACCCGCCTCTTGATTGAGGCTGGTCGAGAACGCGGACTATTGCGCAATCAAATGGCATATGTGCTTGCCACCTCTTACCACGAGACAGCGCATACGATGAAGCCGATCAATGAGATGGGCGGGGAGAAGTATCTGCGCTCCAAGAAATACTGGCCGTATATCGGTCGTGGTTACGTCCAGATCACATGGAGCGAGAACTATGTGAAGGCAGGTAAGGTTCTCGGAGTAGACTTTGTGTCGAAGCCTGAACTTCTGCTTAAACCGGAATATGCCGCGCCGATCATCATTGCGGGAATGGTTGAAGGATGGTTTGCAGGAGACGATAAAGCGTGACCGTACGGGAAACGATCTACACACTATCCACGCTGGCCAGAACATTGAGCTTTCAGTCGATAGGCACCACTATCCTTTAGCCGCTAAAGCAAAACAAAAGGACTTGATCTGGACAGATGACATGCGTGGCTTTCAGATCGTTGCCATAAAGCCGGACGGGCTTAAGGTGCAGATCAAGCGTGAGGAAGAAGATCGGCGCACGTTGGACGCTGCAGGAATTAACGGCACCGTTGCTTCGCTTGCCGCTGGCGTATTTGACCTCCCTACCGTTTTCTCATTGGGCGGTGGCATCGCGGGTACAGGAAGAACCGCTCTCGGTACGGCTATTCGTACCGGTGCTGGGGCAGGAATTGACGCAGTCGTGTCTGAAACTGGCTTACAACTTACACAGCAGACCAGAACAGGCGAAGAAACAGCATTTAATATAGGTGGGTCAATCCTGCTTGGTGGTGCACTAGGCACGCTGGCGGACCATTATCTGTCGAGCGTCGAAGCTTCCGCACTCACACGAAAAATCGAGGAACAGGGCAGGGGATTCGATGAGGCTGACGCGGCAGTGTTTGGCACATCTGGGGGCGAACAGTCAGCGGGCGCGGCAGCGGTAACCACGTCTCAGACTGTCAGCAAAATTCAGGACACGCTCGCGCAACTTGGCGGCGACATGCGTGTAGTGAAAGAGATATTGCAGAGGATCGAAGCGGGGCAGAAAAAGGGGCATTAGGTTCAAGCGAAGTTCAGTGAACCTAAAGAGAGCTATTTATTTAGCTCTTTGATTCTATCTAACCTATTGATCTATCAGGGGTTCGAATGGTGGGCGTAACAGGGCCACAATCTCATTTTTTTGCCGTTGATTTTGTTGCCTTTTTCGATTTAATTCCCTCACCTGTAGTTGAGGTGAGGGGCTGCATGTTCCCAATTTGATCCGCAACGATACGGCTTGCTTCGATCCCCAACCGCTTCCTGTCGACCCCTTTTGTGTAGATTTCTGCGGTAGCAATATTCGTCCACCCGTACTGTGCCAGCAGTTGGTGGGTAGCTGCCCCGCCTTCCGCTGCCAGTGTCGCACTGAGCTTTCTCAGGCCGTGTGCCGACTTTGTAACACCCGCTTCTGTGCATGCGTCCCTAAACCAATTCCCAAAACTTTCTTTCGTAAACGGCTTGCCTTGTGTGCTTTCGATGAGGTGAAGGCCTTTTCGTGAGGTGCCGTCAATAAGCGCCAACAATTCATCAGATAACTCGACAGATATACGTGCCCCTGTCTTGGCTGTGTCCATAGTTAGGATACGTCCGGTGATATGTTGTATGCCCACACGAACAACGTCAGATCGGCGTATCCCAGCCAGCAACATCAATTCCATTGCTAATCTCTGCGGGCTTCCGATTGTGTGCTTCCCGCGATAGGCAATAACATCTTCGACAGTCCACGCCGGAAAGCCGGACGTTTTGTATTCTGGCAGATCAATATCAAGAGTGGGGTCAACCAGCACAAGGCGCATTTTCTTAGCCCAGCCGAACATTCCACGCATGACCTTTAAGAAATTAGCGGCCATAGCTGGCGTTTCATGTCGCCTGTCGACGGCTTCCTGCATAACGTCCTGTGTAAACGAAGTGAGAGCCTTGTTTGCATTTACGGCTAAGACTTTTTCCATAATCAGGCGCTGTTGTTTCCGGGTGGCATCAGAATACCCAGCCCACTTTGCGCTCTCGTTTGTGTATTTCTCCCAAAGCCATTGCAACGTTCCGCTGTGAACGGTTTTAACTTCGATGGGCTGGCCTGTCAGTGCAGCGTGATACGCAGCTTTGAATGACGGGTCATTCGGGCTTGGCAGTCGTATGCGCTTGCCTTTTCCCATACGGAAATAAAAGACCCACTTTTTATGGCGGGTCAGTTGTTTGTGCACATAAAGGGGCAATTTGCGCGGCATTCCGCCTTTGTCACAGGACTGGGCGTTCATAGTCAATGCCGCCTACTTCTTTTTTCTTCTCGTCAGGATTAACGGTAATAACCGTATCACCGCGCTTGACGATGATCTGACAGCCTTTCTTGTTCGCAACATCTGCGTAGCGCATCAGGTCGCCTTTTCTAATTGTCGCGGCTGCTGTCATCACTCCCCCTTTCGCGTGCGGCGCGGCGATGCTTCGGCACATATCTGTCACCGTGGATTGCCGCCAGAACCACCTCATTAGCGAAATCAACCGCTGCCTCTGGCTGTTGCTGCATGAAAGGCCCAAAGAAGTTTGGGTTCGCACATATGCCAGATAGAGCCGCGTTGAATATGGCGCGGTAGCCTTCATGGTTGCTATCCCATTTTGTTGAAAACTCGGCTTCCATCTACTCACCGCCTTTCAGGGCAACCGGCCCAACCGTGATGATTTCCTTATTCCTCCATCGAAGGAAGGGAACAAAGTCAGCGCCTTCGTACCTGCGGTCCGAGCTTGACCGGGCTTCGATGATCCTGAATTGCTCACCGGTCTTCAATTGCCGCGAAGCTTCGAGGATTGCTTCCTCGCGGGTTTTTACCCCGCCGACCAAGTCATAAACGTCTTGGTCAAGCTCACCGGCCCACCATTCCCACGGGCTCATTCGCCACCGCCTTTCAGGGCTTGGCGGCCTGACACGTTGATGGCAAACACCTCAACGGGATCGGGGCCGAAATGCGGATGTGTTATTGTCTTGCGAATGAAGCCAAGCCACGGCAGTTCAATTCGCCGTTGAGCGTCTTCACTCTTCGGATAACCCTTCGTCAGGATGATGCCACTAAAACTACGGGGGCCAGTTGTTCGATAGCCGGTTACGAAAAGCCTTCGTGTCCAGTAAGCGTTCGCAAGCCTATATTCCTCGGTCTTGGTTCCGTCTCGGATTGCGTCGAAATATTCAGCTTTCAAGGCGAGTTGCAGCTTCATTCTGCCTTCTCCCCTAGTGGGCTGGCGTTCACTTCTGGTACGGTTCGCCATTCATATTTTCGATCTAAAGCGTGTCCGTTTATGCCGAAGTACGTTATTTCTATTGCCTGTTCCAAAGTGCCGCAGTTCCACCGCAGCTTAGCTGTCGGAACTTCCTGAGATGCGCAATATGATGCTGGCAGTTCCTTACTCGTCATGGCTGGCCTCCCGATCCAGTTGCAGCGCTCTTGAAGCCTGCAAAAGTTTCAGTTTCGAGTGATCTTCTTCATTGAGCACCGGGACAGCGACGAAAAGAATTTGGCCCTTTGCCAAATCTTGTGCGAACCCCATTTCCTCACGGATTTGCGCGACTTTACTGACCATGGCTGACCTCCTGAAGAATGGCTTCCCGGTCTATAACAATTGTATTGCGACAGTTGGCTATCGCCGCCTTGACAATTTCCTCAATCTGGTAGCGGGCAAAATCGTTGATTACTTCAGTAGCCTCGGTGGCTCCTACGCAACTGCCCGCAAAGAGTGGCCGGAAGTAAAGGGAGAAGCCGTCCTTATCCGATCCGCGCAGCGTCGATCCGTACTGTTCCAGCCATTCCAGTGCTTTGGTGTATCGTGCAATGCGATTGGCGGCTTCTGTGATCCGTGAGGTGTTCATAGCGTGCTGGCCTCCTTTGCGCGTAAGATGGCGATGCAGATTGCCAGCGGGAACGTTGGTGCTTGGCCTTGGACACGAGTTCCGTTGATAAGTTCGACGTTCCAGCCGAAAGCCTCGTAGCCGCTCGGTAAAGAATGAAAGTCCTGCCCTACGTTGTCGAATACCCACCCCGGTAACACCCTCTCAGCCAGCGCAATAGCCGCGTCTACAGAGGCGGTAAGATCGGGAACGCGAATGCTGTTCATAAGAACGTAAGCATTGTCTCGCTCGATCAGCAGGGTTTCGCCCTTTATCTGCTTTCGAGTGGCAGCGAACCAAGCCTTGTCTTTGCCCGGAAAGCGCATGCCAAGGTTCCATGACGGCTGATCGGCAAGATCGATATAGCCAATCGGGCCGCCATCTTCCTTGTGCTTCCCGACCGGAGTTGCGAAAAGATCAAATACAATCTCCGCATCCACTTCCCTATCAGGCCCTTCCAGCTTGGATAGTCTGTCAATGAGGGTCATGGCTAGTAACTCGCAATCAGGTGGTAATCACCAAGCACAAAAGTAACAGTTCCGTGGAAGTCGTCGCCGGTAAAGCCACCGCCGCTCTGGTCAACCCATTCATGTTTGATGCCGTTAACTGGCGGGCCTTCGTACTCTTGACGATTGCCTCTTGGTGGTCGCCCTTCATGTCGGATCAACATCACACTCCACACTCCATCAACAGAGCGTGACAGCGTATCAATTGCCTGCATTGTCTTGGATGAAAACGAGGTCATGAGCGATCCTCCAAGGTGGCTTTTGTCTCCGCTAGAAAGAAGGCTGCGACTTCACCAGAAGCTTGTTTCGGGCCATTGCTCATTAGAGACTTGTGGATTTGGTCAAAGCCAAAAACAGCGCGGTTCAGTGCACCCGAATATAAATCAAGTTTATCTTCTGCCGCCGCGAGTTGGGTTTCGAGGGATTCGGCGCGAACGCACAAATCCTGAATGTCTTTTGGATAATTCCAGACACCATTCAGGCGTATTGTTTCCTCCAACTCCCTAACCCGCGCAGCCAGCGCCGCGTTGTCGGCTTCGAGTTCTGCCATACATTCCTCAAGTTCAACAGGAAGATCAACGCCTTCTGATGTGTCGTCGTATCCGTCATAACCAGAACGCTCTCGAATGACTTTAAGAACTGCGTTGGCCCATTCCGGCCATGGTCCGGTTTTCAGTTCATAGTTTTCGTCTTCAAGTTCAGCAATCCGCTCATCCTTCGCCGCAATGATGGCAACGGCCTGCGAGCGGGTGACGAGTTCATGGGCTTTAGCAGGCCAAACGGCTCTATTAGCCTTGGAGTAGAAATACCCGAGGTATGTTGCCCCCACCGTCTCCAACCCCTCGACCGGCGCGGCGGGTCGGGGGTTGCGTAGTGCCTGTATCGCCAGTTGAAGAATTGCTTTGTTGCCGATTGAAGCGCCTGCCCAATCACACTTTTCAAGCGCGTCTGCTATTCCTTCATTTGAAATGTCGTGCTTAACGATAAGATCAGACATCGCTGCCTCCTGTCTGGCGGGCGGCTTCGTCAGGTGTCCAGCCAATCCATTTTGCATTGTGGTGTTTTTCGCCGGCCAAAATGCGTAAGCAGAGTATGCAGGTGACGACTTCGCCGGCGTCTGCGACATTAGCGTCATTGCTAGAATTATCGACGCGATTGCAAAGCGTGGTACTTGCTACGTCAGTGCTGAAAACTGGCTTGAAAATGTGATGATGGGTTACGCTGCTCATTCCGACGCCCCCGGTGCTTGAGGGAGGCGCACAGGAACAGACGCATTTACGTTATGCCGGTAAAGCATGTCATAAACGCCGTTCTCGTCCTTGCTTGTGTATTCGTAACGCCAAGCCTCGCCGCCGCTATGATCGACAAGGCCACCGTTGCGGGCTTCCAGAAGCTTCGATAGTTCCCAATCCTTGTGATAGAACTTCCCGCGTTCCGGCCCACCCTCTACAGGCCGTTCTACGCCCATGTCAGGAGATACAGGATGAGAGAGGGCGCTGACCTGCGTTTGCAGCCAAGACATGACGTTTCCGAGCTTGCACAGATCGTTATAGATTTCACTTTTGCAATCGGCATCTTCTGCCCCTTCAAGCTCATTCGCAACGAATGCTGAGCCGCTCCAAGAGAAAATCTTTCGTTCGGCTTCCTTCAGTTCGCTGAGCAATTCCTCCAACGCATGCGCACGCGGGGATGGGGTCGAAAGCGCCTCAATTTCTAAAGACATTTTATCCAGACGATCCCAAACGTCATTATTTAGATTGCCTATCTCAGGATCGTGACCGTTGATGATATTCTCAAGGTCAGTGAGCGTCCGGTTTAAGATCAGGTTTCGCGCAGTGTTCTCGAACCGTGATTTGTCCGCGATTGGTTCCACGTTATCGAGTTCGGAAACATCTAATGATGATAGAACGCGAGCTTCGTAATCGGATTGTGCGGACGACTTGGCTTCTTCTAAAGTCGGGAAAATTTTGCCACTGCTGAACGATCCATCCAATTTTGCATGAACAAACTTGTTCTCATTCCATATTGCTTCAATGCAATAGAAGCCTCCGAATTTGGTTCTAGCCATGTGATATGGCGGCTCACTGCGCCAAGTCAGCGCCTTCACCTTCACCCCTTGCATGAAAGGCAGGGCGGCTGTGAGGGCGGCGATCATGTAGTCGTCGGTTATTCCGAAGCCACCTTCAGTCGCTTCTTGTGCTGCACGTACTGCTGCGTCTGGGATGGTCATGGGCGCAAATCCTCGATCTTCGAAAGTGCTTGCTTTCGAGCGTGTTTCAGCTTCGCAAAAGTGATCATTGAAGGGCGAACTTCCGGCGCGGCGGCTTCATAATCAAAGCCTCGATGCCCGTTAAGATAAGGCAGGGTAGCGCGGGGCATCGGCTCCCAATTTGCTGGATCTGTGTTTGCTTTGTTTCCGTCCAGGCATTTGAGAATGAAGCCATCTTGAAGCGGGCCGTTTTCCTGTTCCCAAAGATAGCGATGTTTTAGAACGTAATCACGCTCATAGCCGGTGTGTGGGTTCGTCTGATTGATGCTTACTTCGGTGTAACCTTCTTTTGTCTGCCTTTCATGGCCGAGGTAACGCGTGTTATGTGGAAGCTGGCCCTTCTTGAATTGCGTCTTTCTGGCGTTCGGATGATTGCCACCTTTCCCCGGCGCGCATGGCTTGCCTTTATTGTGCGGGGCGTTCCCTTTCGCGAAGCATCCGGTGCGTCCTGTCTTCCAGCCTTTGCGCTTACGCAGGCTGTGGAGGTTAATTTCTGAAACTTGCCGATCAAAAGCGGCGTTGAACATTCGGCAATAGTCACCGATCACCAACGAACGGTTCTTCTCAAGCCATGCAAGTTCCGCGGCAGAGTATGGGATAGAGCGGCCTTTCATTCTGCCACCCCGTCAATCTGCTTTGCTTTGTCAAAAATCATAGGAAGCGCCGGCTTAAATTTTTCGCCGCGAATAGCGATTGTGTTCACGGCCTTGAGTGCAAGGTCTGCGTTCTGAATGATTTGCTCGCTGATCGAGACGATGGCTTCTGAGCGCTTGGCTTCGGTCGCAATCTGTTCAGGTGTCAGTTCTTCATCTGTGAGCCGCTCCAACTGAGCGAATAAATGATTGTTCAAGTCTATGAGGCGGTTCTTCATGCTCATGTCCTCGCAATCCCAGCCTGCATAAGCCGGGGCAATGGAAGTGGTGGAAGGGCGGATTTGTCGATGCGTCCGGGCTTTTCGTATTTCGGGAAGCCGGCGCTTTTGATCGTGCCTTTCGGGCGCTTAATGCCGAGGTGCTTTTCCTCGCGACGCTTGGCTTCGGAAATGACTGCCACGTCCTGACGGGTCTTTTCCTTATGGCAGCATTCGACGCCGAGTAGCTGGCCGTCCTTTGCAGTAAGCTTTGCGCTCTTATCGATCTCAAGAGCATCTGCTTTGATATGATCGATGTGATAAGGCTTCTTACCAAGGATAAGTCCGCAACCCTCACACGCGATGTCACCGTTAGGCTGCATCGCGCGCTTGACGATTTCCGAATAGACTTTCTTGCTGAATTCACGCCGCGCCATGGCTCACCTCCGAGAAATCGGTGAGCGACAGAACGATGTCCAGCTCAAGAACACACTCACGGTCAAACTTGCCGCGCACTTCGCGCTCAAGCTGGTCATGCGTGGCGATGTAGAGCTTTGCCTTTTCACGGCTGCGGCGAACATCGGAAGGGGCTTGGAGGGACATGGTTTTCATGCTTCGCTCCTTGCCAAATCCTCAGGTTGAACGCCGAGAAGTTGGGCTATGAAGTCGAGAACATCCTGTTTGGATTTCTGAAACTCGCGAGCGTCCATTGCGCTCTTTTTCTGGCTCTTGGCCGTCCATTCGCGCACAACGCATTCGACGTTAAATACGATGGAGTAATCATCAGCAGGGCGCATGAACGCTGCTACACGTTCGGCGTCAGCTTTTGACGACAGCACAATGTCCCTCTCGTTGCGATAACCGCAGCGAATGAGTGCCTTTTTGCGCAAATGCTCGACAGTCGGATAATCACCGCGCAAGTCATCTGGCAGATTGTCGAATCCATTTTTTACCGCAGCAAAGAAATGGTTGTGGCTGTTGTCTGAGCGGTCGTGGTGTTCGACCATATTGTAAACTTCGCCGACGACGAACTGACGATCAGCGCGAGCCGCCCATAAAGCGGAGGCCGGTATCATGGCCTCGCCATTCCATGTCATTGTAATAGGAGCGCTGGACATTATGCTGCTTCCTTCGCCGGTTCCTGACCGTAAGAGCGGATGCGCTCGATCAGTGCCGCTTTCTCATCGTTAAAGCGGTCAATCTCGTCGGACAGTGTTTTGATGTAATCTTCATCGCGGAATACGCGGACACACAGCATCGGCAGGCGAGGCCAGTAAGACACGAAATCCCACCATTCCCGATCTGATATCCAAAGATTGCCTTGTACCTGTGCCTTATGCTCTGGCGGTAGGCGGTTGCGTTCCAAGCGGTCAATTTGGATGTGTGGCAAGGCCGTCTTGATTTCCAAACCGCCGATTGCACCGATTAGGCTGTCAGGGCTTGCGCCCTTTTCACCATTGCGGATGAAGCCAACCAACTCAGGCTCTACGCTGTTGATGAAGGCGTATGTCTGACGGGCTTCATCTTCCATTTCCTTGCCGCGCTCAGTGTGAGAGTTTGAAAAGCTCTCAGTCACTTCGCCGGTGATGATTTCGCCTGCCAGCTTCCGCATGTACTCAGAACGTGTCTTGCCTTCACCTTTCGCCATGACTGTCGCGAACTTAGAAGCAGTAGGGATGCCGAGACGAGCCTGAAACCACTCGTCTCCACCCTGATCCATGTCGAATACCTGGATCATTTCGCCATCCTTTGCTTTTTCTGCTCAAGAATGCGAATGGCGTTTTCATAGTTGACGGCAAGAAGTTCTCCTATGGAGTTCATCTTACCCACTTTGCAAAACTGTTCGATGTCTGTGTCTGTTTCTACAATCAGGTCCAGAATGCGGTCCCGCTGTTCTTCGGTGATTACCTCATTCTGTTTTTCATCGGCCTTAGAACCATCATCGTCATGTGATGCAGCCAATCCAAGAGCGGCTTTAAGGGTATAGCGCTGCAAGTATGTGATCGTGCTGCCAATAGCCTGAATGCTATTTTTCTTGCCGCTTTCATCTCGCCCAGCCGAAAGAGTGGTTTCCTCGCTATGGCCGTCGCGGTGAGAGATGATGCACGTCACACTGACTGGCTGATTAGGCTCTGACGAAGGGCGAAAGCGGTATGAAAGGCCGTGTGTTGCAAGGATTGGAGCAACAATCCGGGCTATCTCGCCTAGATCTTCATGTCGATAGTTCGTTTTGCCTTCACCACTCTTATGGTCATAGCCAACTTCTCGGTTTTTATTGATGACGGGAATTTCTGACTTTGCAGCAGCAAGCGCAGCATCAAATGCTTTCCGCGCTTCGTTGGCTTCCCATCGCTCTTGCAGCGCAAGAAGACGCTCCAGCGTTTCAGGTGTTGCATTGCTTGCCAGCGCTCGGTCAATCATCGTCATTGGTGTGACGACATTGTTCGCTTGCACTGGCATTTCGTTGGTATGCTGAATATCAAGTGCTTGAGAAGCCATTATCTTCCCCTTTGCGCGTAATCGTTCATGATTTCTGCTGTGAGTTGACGAGCGCCGCCGAAGCCGTAAATTCTGGCGGCATCCTTGAATGCCGAGCGCAATTGGTGCTCAATAAAGCCTTCGGGCTTACTCATGATGGAGCGGGTTGCTTCCAACTCGGCTTGGGCTTCTGCTGTGAGGTGATCTACTGCCATAATCCCCTCACTCAGCAGCTTCGAGAACAGCCATTTGCATATTCTCAAGGGCGGTAAATGTGAGGTCGGAATAGTCATCACGACGACCGAGGCGGTAATCAATGCGCTGCTTTGCATTCAAAGCTTCTTCGCTGCCAAATGAGCGAACCATGTCGATTGCCTGAATTTCAGCGTCGGCATCGATCTCGGCAAGCTCTGCCAGAATGCGGCTTACTTCCATTCCGCTGTCGCGCTGATCTTCCATGTCGTAGCATGTCAGAGAAGGCACACGGGACCGCAGAGCAGCCAGTCTTGCCATCTGGTTATCAATGATTGCCTGTAATTCTGATTGGCCTGACATTTCGTTGCTCCCAACTCGTTTGTTGGGATTAGACTATGAGAAACTCATACTTATGTCAAATAGAAATATGGAAAAGTCATAATTATTTTTTAATAGCGCTTCCAACCAGCCGCAAACCGTGTAGAATCAGGGTGCAAAGAAGCCCCGGCGTAAACCGAGGCTTCCTGCTGTCAGATTAAGTATGAAATGGCTTGGATTATTGAGGCAACGCCAAACAAGCACCATGCTACGTTCAGCTTAATCTCGACAGTTAATTGGATCTTGGAATTCTTCCTCATAGGAATAGCCCTCGATCCCGTGGCCACGGAACCAAAAGGTTTCGTGAGACATGGCTATCGAACGAATAAGCCGTCGTTCATAGCTGCATCGGCCCACCATTGGCTGTCGCGATCAGCCTTTGGTGGCCCCATTTGACATCCGTAATTCTTTGGCGGTTGTCGCGAGAATCCTCGGGGCCCATTCCAAAGGTACAGCATGGGATGCGGTTAACAGTGTCAGGGGTGTCCGGGTGTCAGTCGGGCCCGTTCAAAGAACCACATCCTATTGAAGGCAGATTCCTGCAAAAGAGTCCAGATAAACAAAAAGCCCCGCTTTCGCGAGGCTTGTAGATACTTGCAAACCCAAAAAGAAACCCCGTCATAGCGGAGCTGATATTGCAATTAATTGCAAATCAAGGAAGCCGCCAGCCGCCGACAAATCTGCCAGATCGAATAAGTTTTTTGCCCTTCATTCGATTTAAATAAGTGCGGAAGGTGGATTCCTTAAGCTCAGAATTGGTACCTAGGGCTGCTTGGTACAAATCCAAGACCTTCATTTCCTCACCTGACGCTTTCAGTGCTTTTAGTACAGCATTTTCAGCGAGAACTCGCGCCATGCTGTTTTTGCGTGTGGTGAATTGAAGGCCTTCACGCTGAGCTTTTGCTTTTGACAACTGGCGCACAAGCGCAGCTTTTTCCACCTTGAGTCTCTCAATTTGTTCGTCAATTGAGGAAATCTCGGTTTCTAGGCGTTTTTCAAAGAAGGAAAGATTGTCTTCTATCATGTCTCATTTGATAATATGAACTAAATTGAAATGCAATCCAAAAGAGACAATTCCAATAAAAACAATGGGTTATACTACTTGAAAAGCTATTCAAAATATGATAAACCGACTTAACTAGTTAAGTCGGTTTATCATATTCATTACACTTTGTAGTTTTTAAGTTGTCTTTTCTATATCACTCTGTATATACAGAGGTGTCTCGGTAAGTCCTACGCTCACCGTCTTTTAGGAGATAAGCTACGTGTATCGTAGTCGCGTGTAGGGTCGAGACACAACCCGCTTCGGCGGGTTTTTTTTATGCGTACCAGCTGTCACAAACGCCGAGCTTTTTATGTATGACGTCGCGAAAAGTGCTGTCATTATGCTCGAAATGACGGAATAGGCCCCACGATATGAAGTCAACCGCCTGCAATTGAATGCACTTATGGGATTCTAGGTGAGATATTGTAAAAGGGTGGTTGTGATCGCACTGAGTAATAAGAGTAGTTTCAATGTAGCCATTAAAAGGCATATTTTTATGCGTTTCTTTGTTTCGCTTATCTACAATTAAATTTATTGGCGAATTTTTTTGTTTGTTGTGAATTTTACAGACTAACTTACCAGCAAAATAATTGTAGCAAATACCGTAGGCCGCCTTTCTAAGGTGGTCCTTTAGTGCATCCTTTTTTACTATTGAATAGTGTACGACCGCTCCAGAGGCGTGTATTTTTTCAATGAACTCCACTATCAGATCGGTCTTATTGCTGGCTATTTCAGATGGCGCCCATTTTTCCTTATCGCTACGCCAGATAGCTGAGCCTTTAATTTCAATGTGGCGCGGCCACCCTAATTCATGAAGCTTACGCTTTTGCCTCTTAACGGCATTATCGAGTTTTTTCGGGTCATTTGTCTCCAAAATGGCGATCAATGAGTATTTGCTGGACTTTGGGTTAAAGCCAAACTCGCCACTTTCATCGAGATACCAGTAAATCATAGTTGCCCCCAGAACCGCAAACTGTTGCGATCCACATGGTGCACACAGTCAATAAACCAACATCATTCCTCTTACTCCCAACGATATGGCGATATCAATCCCATGTTGCGCTACATCTAGCGGCGACAAAACGCCATTAACCTTTCATCAACAATGTTCTTGCTTTGTTCTAATCCCTGAGTCATCCTGTCACACATACTAGGTGTATATGGAGTACGGGTAATGGGCATGCAGACAAATTTTATCGTGCAGAGCTACACGAAGGTTAAAGGCGGGAATTTACGGCCTGACACGCCTTTTATAGCAAAAGACGTAGCACACGCACTGCGCACAGCAGAGCGCATGGCTAATAGCAGTCCAATGGTGATTGCCTTCACGAATACCGGCGATGCTGAGACAGGCGATTTTGAACCGCCTAAGCTTATCTTTGCTCATGGCGACCAGTTGCCGCCTGAAGTTGATGAGATGGAAAAGGTCTAACGCGGGAGGGGTCAATGATCAGGTATAAGCCGCGTACAATTTCAAAAAGGGATCAAACCCTTACTGAATTGCGGGGTATTGCTGGCGGCTTATCGCTGTTGGAGATGCGCAGAATCATTGAGCGTGATGCTACTCTGAAGATGATTTTGCTTTTGCCTGAGCCTGTTCTTGATGAGGCTCTGCTGGTTGGTAAGGCGCTGCAAGCTTGCGCAAGACATCGGCATAGCTCTCCTGAAGATCTGGAGGAAGGCTATCATAAGCCATAAGTATTTCGCGATACTTCGAAGCGAGATCGACCATTGGGCCGGTCCCGCGCATCAGCCATTCAAAACGCACCTTGAAGCGCTTGGCGTACAATTCACCTTTGTCCGCACGAAAGCCAGAGCTTCCATTCTCATGCCCTGCATAAGTTGGGTAAGGGACGCCTAAAGCCTCGGCAGCATCCGATGCTTTTTCAAAACCGGCCTGCTTACGAGCGGCGGCTAATCTTTCATGAAGTTCCATGATTGTGATTATGTCATAACTAACTATGAGAAACTCATTGCCAAATGACTATGAGTTTTCCATAGTTCGCGTATGGAACAAACAATCAATGTCAAAGACCTCCGCGCCACATTGAAGATGACCCAGGCTGAGCTTGGGGCGGCAATCGGCGTTGACCAAAGCACAGTATCTCTCTGGGAAGCTGGCATGAAGCCACGTGGACCGGCGATGAAGCTGCTTTCGTTGCTGGCGCAGAATGGCAAAGTTCCGTCTGCCAAGCGCTCCCGTACGAGGGCGAACGCATGAGCAACTCGCGGCTGAAATCTTTCATCGACCGTGTTCTTCGCCTCAAAGAGGAAGAAGACACAATCAAAGCTGACATTCGCGAAGTCTACGCGGAAATGAAAGGCGAGGGGTACGACAAGACCGCCGCCGGTCAGCTCGTCGCCTATCTGCGCAAGGTCGAGAAAAAAGGCCGCGAGGAAATTGAAGCCGCCAACACTGTTTTCGATTTGTATTTGAATGAATACGAAAATGGCACGGCGCTTGCTACGCACACGCATGAGAACTCCTATTCGCCTGAAAAGGCGACAGTAATGGACCGCGCCACGGAAAGCTCTTTTGAGACTGGAAGTGCGGCAGCGGAAAACGCCCGTGTAGGTATCCCGGTAGAGCCGGAAGACGGTAGCGCGAACCATGCCGGAGCGGGTGAAAGCCCCGCAACTGTTTCTCTTTCGTCTGCTTCTCCCGCCTCCCAAGCGGCAGACGAAGAAAGCCTCACCGGACATGTAACGAGTACCGGTGAGGCTCTCCTTTCAGGACAGGATTAGGCGGCGATGAGGAACACCCTGTCCAATTCAAATTCACAAATCAGCCGAGCGTTTAGTGCGCGATCTTTTGGGCGCGAATGCCTGTCCGCCAAGTTCTTCGGCTGTAGCGGGTGCTTCTTGGCGGCGCGTGACCGGGGTTTCCCTCTTAACCTTGAACAAAGCAGGTTCACGCATTTCAGCATCCGCGCCATTTCTTCGGGCTATCGCGGCCTTTCGTGCGTTCTGCAAAACGCGCCACGCTGCGAAGCCGATGTGTTCAACCATGTCCGTCCTTCTGTTGTGTCCCTGTCGTCTCTGATCAGGAACATAGCGAGAGGCTTTGTGCATGACGGACTCAAAATTTCAGTCACAGCAACATCAAATGGTTTCGGAGCGCGAGATGAGTAGCTGCGAGATGGCGGGCCGTTATGTCCGCGAAATGACAGACAGAGAGGCGAAAGGGTGGGGTGATCATAGTAATGCCCTCAAGCGCTTAAGCCGTCGCTACGGCATGTCTTACTGGACCTTAAATAACCTGCGCATTGGCCGGTCAAAGACGGTTGAAGCATCAATCTTCAAGCGCGTCCAGTCCGCATACTTTGATTACTGCGAGCGCCAGATAGCGCAACTCCAACATGATCTTGAACTCGAAAAAGCGGTGAGCGGCGATGCTGATATGGAAGATCTGGTCGGCGAGGCTTCGCAGCTTCTGGCGTCTCTTCGTGAAGCGAAAGAAGCGAAGAAAACAAATCTTCGAGCGAATGGAGGCCGATAAGAAATGAACCTCTTTCACGCCGCACTCGTCTCAGCCCTTTCAACCGCCCTGACAATCTTGCTGATCGGTTCGATCGGCTTCTATTTCCTATGGAGAATGTAATGGAAGCGCAGAAAATCCCGCATTACGTGAAGCCTACGCTTGGACGCCTGAACTCAGGTGACGTTATCGTTTGCCAGATTTCAGAGAGCAAAGAAGCCATCGAAGGCTATCTCTATTTCATGTCGCGAGATGCTCGTCCGGTAGGGGGGGCAACGTTTCGCTGGCTCAAAGAGCAGGGCTTCATAGCGCCAGACAGCGTTGGCTTATTGCCAGAGTGTCCTCAAACCTATCGTCTTGCGTGAGGTAATGATGCTTACCCTGCGCGAGATGCACGATATTGCCAGAGGCGAAGTGTCTTCTATGGAAGGCCTTATTCGCAAAGGCCAGCGCTCAAAGCCGCCGCGTCCTGAGAATTGGATCGCGCAGCATCAGCGCATCCTCCAGCATCGCAAGCAGGTCGTTAAAGTTCTCGAACAGCAGATTGACGCCCGCAAGGCAGAAGGCGAGGCGGCAGCATGAGAATGTCAGCAGCAGAATTTCGCCAGACGTCCAAGCCCAACAAGTACGGAGCTAAGAAAACTGTCATCGACGGCATCCGCTTCGATAGCAAGGCAGAAGCCGCCTATTATGCCAAACTCAAACAGCGTGAGAAAGCCGGTGAAGTCGGTGGCGTAGAGCTACAGCGACCATTCGCCATCCTCGGCCCGAAGGGCGAGCTTATCACGACATACAAGGCAGACTTTGCCTTTTGGGATTTCAAAGAAGACCGCTTTCGCGTGATCGATGTGAAGGGCGTGGAAACACAGGTTTTCAAGCTCAAGCGCAAGCTCGTTAAAGCTTATCTCGGCATTGATGTGGAGTTGGCAAAATGAGCAAAGACCGCATCCCGTATTTTGATTTCTACCCGTCTGACTTCATGCACGGCGTTCGAGGCCTGTCGGCTCAGGAAGTCGGCGTCTATACTATGATGCTTTGCCGCATCTATGAAGAAAACGGGCCGGTAGAATATCACGTCATGCGCCTCGCAACCTATTGCGGCATGCGTGAAGCAACGTTCGTTAGGACAGTCGAAAAGCTCATTGAGCTTGGCAAGCTGGATCTTGTTGACGGCATGATTTCCAACCATCGCGCCGAAGCCGAAATTTCAAGTCGTGCGCACAAGTTGAAAATTAATTCCAAGGCAGGAAAAGCAAGTGCCGAAAAAAGGCAACAAAATCAACGATTGAGTTCAACGGACGTTCAACAGGCGTTCAACCATACAGATACAGATACAGATACAGATAATACATCTTCACTTCGTTCAGATGTAACGATCAAGCCAGATTTCGAAAGCGAATTTGAACAGCAGTTTTGGCCAGCTTATCCCCGCCGTGTCGGCAAGGGGCAGGCTCTCAAGGCATTCCGTGCTGCTCGAAAGCAAAACGATCTGGAAACGATCATGGCAGGCGTTCGGCGCTATTCCGCCAGCCGCCAAGGCGAAAACCCTGAATTCACGAAACACGCTTCGACGTGGCTCAACGGCCAGTGCTGGCTCGATGAAGCCGATCCGAAGTTCACCACAGCCCGAAACGAACCGCCTCCAAAGCCTCGAAATATCGGGGATGCAATACGCGACGAAGCAAGGCGACTTGGAGTTTTGAGAAATGAACCAGATAGCGAAAACCGAGGATTTCACAGCGAAGGCCAGCCAGCAGGAAATGTTCGAGTGCTTGACCTTGCTTTCAAGCCTGCCCTCAAGGGCTTCGGCTGACGATCAGGTCAACATTGCTGGTTTCTACATGGCTCTCGAAGGTGTGACACGCCACGGCCTCCAGACAGCAACGAAGCAAATCATGCAGGGTTCGCTCGGCCACGCCTTTCTCCCAAGCCCGCCAGAGCTTCGTCAGGAATGTGACAAGGTGATGAAGCCGATCCTCGAAGCCCGTGCCAGAGACAGCTACGAGCGCCGTATTCTCAAGGAAATGGCAGCAGATAATACTCGGGCAAAATGGACGCCAGAAAGCCGCGCCCGCGTAACTGCAAAGTGGGAAGCCACAAAGGCAAAGCAGCGCCTCGACAACGCGGCAGAAGAAACCCGCAGCGACCAGTACGACACAAGCCCAGAGGCTTCCATGGCTCGTCTCAAGCAAGCAGCGGAAGCCAACGGCAAGGAATTCAATCTCGACAATCTCAAGAACGCGCCAAGCGACACATTCAAGCAAGCAGGGAGGGCAGCATAATGGCCGATACAAAGTTTACGCCGGGGCCGTGGGTTTACGATGAAGATCGTAGGCACATTGTTAGAGATGGTGATTACGATGTTTGTAGTATCGATATTGGATGGAATGAGAGCGATCAATCTGAGTTAGCAGAGATGGATGCTACAGCCCACCTAATCTCCGCAGCGCCAGAGCTTTATGAGGCGCTCTACCGTCTCGTCAGGGATTGTGAAATCGCAGGTCTTCAAGAGCAAGCCGGTTTCGATTGCTGGATCAACATGGCTAACAAGGCCCTCGCCAAAGCTCGCGGGGAGGCTCCATCATGACGGCTTACAGCCCCCACACCTGTCCGCTTTGGCTATTCCGATCAGGCAAGGACACTTACGAAATAGCCGCCATTCTCAGGATTAACGAATCCGAAGTTGAGCGCCGCATTCACATCGTGCGCAGCCATGAAACAAGAAAGAAAGCACGGTTTGAACGCCCCGGCGATCAAGCGGCATAGGAGAAGGCGATGGGACGAATTAAGCGAATGGTCAGATGGCTAATCAGTCGTGCAGCAAATTTGACGCCGAACGTGACCTACTACGCGAAGTCGTGGCCAGTGCGCATAAACGAGAAGCTCGTAGACATCGCTTCTCAAAAGGATGGGAAGTCAACCCCTATGACCGTGGCCTCAATCTCCATGTGCTGCGCTCTGCATTCAAACTTGCAAGTGGGAGATAGAGCCGAAATCGAACTTCATGGCGTGACTACCGGAGGCGACGAGGTTGGAAACTTCGTTGTGAACGTGAAGCGCATCTAAGCATAACCCCAGGCGATGAGGAAACACTATGGCGGCGAAGACCAAAACAGAACGCAGAAAGTTAAGGCTTCTGGAACAGGCTCAAGCAAGAGCCAATCAGTGGAAGCCTAAAGAGGATATCGTCTTCATGGACGTTGATAATCCTTTTTATAGCAGGGCGCACAATGCAAGCAGTACAAACCCGCCAAAGATAAGGGCCGCTTTGAATGCGAAGGAAAGCGCAATTTCCAGCATGGCGGCACGTGGTCATCTAAGCGTGGCTCAGATCCGAGCTGCTAAGACTTTTTGTTCACTATGGGAGGCCATCGGTGGCGCAGGAGCCAAGGCAATCGATTATTCCAGGGCCAAAGTTGACGGCGGTAAGAACGCGCAAGATATTTCAGACAGACAGCTGCAGGCAGGCGTTGAATTGAAAAAATGCTCCGATCTTCTAGGCATTCTCGGCTACGAGCTGGTAGTCCGTACAGCAGGCATGGGAATGACCATTGAAGACATAGCAGGAAAAGAACGCCGACGCCGAGACCACGCCACCGATAGCCTGCGAGGTTGTTTAGATGTGCTGGCTGTCCGGTGGGGATATTCTAACGCAAAGATAAGAGGGTGGGCGGCTTAGCCCGTCCTGCCGCAGAGGGCGATTAGAATAGCTTCGCTACGAGCCAGATAACAGTTCCATAAATTAGCCCGCCCACGAATACCATAAACACCATTGCTTGGATCGGGTGGCCTCCGAAGACTGGTTGCTTTAGCCAGCGGATAGCAAATTGGATAATGCCGAGCGCAGCGCCAATAAGCAAAGCAGTAACGTAACTCATGAATCCCCCTCAGTGCCACCCGGCACAGCGAATGAATAGCAGTAAGATAATGGAAAGGAAATAATGATGATGGATAGCGCCGCAGCGTGGGCAGCAGAGCAGCTTAATGCTTCACTCCGCTCTCTATTTCAGTCAGAGAAGCCTCCAGAACGTCAACGAAATTATGGATCAGTTTCGCTTCTTCAGTCTGGCCGCTGTCGTACAACTGTTTCACTTGATCTCTCAAAAAAGAAACAGCGACGTCTTTTGAAAGAACTCCTGACTTTATCAGCATGACAAGGATCGACCGATCCAAAAACTGATGCGCATTGTGAGCTGCTAAATGCCCATCTTTTACCATAGTGACCGCCCCTCCGTTGTTAACTCAACCAATCAAGCCGAGTCGCAACCGGGAGTCGAGGGCTACTTGTTTTTGCTCTTACGGAGCTTGTTCGCATTTGCGAGTAATGCATCAACCTCATTCAACAAACTGCGTGCGCGATTAAAGGCATCATCCTCTGTTTCCGCATGGGCATTCACCTGTGGCTCGTAAGTGTCCATTTCAAGCGTAGTTTGAAGACGGTGAATAATCTCGGCGTTCATTGAGCGATTATTCTGTTCAGCTTCCGCACGGATGCGGTCCCGCATCCCTTCTGGGAAACGGAGCATAAACTTATCGCTTTCTCGTCCTGTTGATACTGTCATGGTGACATATTCATAAGCACGAAAGGCCAATTGTGAAAATCGTGGCACGGTGACATCTTTACGCTTGCAGGTTATGTGTCACTGTGACATATATATAGGTGTCACGGTGACACAAAGGAGTTGTAGATGTACCCAAGCCAAATAGCCGAGCGCTTCAATGTCAGGATGCCGGACGGTTTAAGAGAAAGGCTTAAGGCCTCGGCAGAATTGAATAAACGCTCAATGAATGCGGAATTGATTTTCCATTTGGACAGAGCTTTGCCGCTCTATGTCCAAGAAAACAAAAAGGCCGAGGCGCTTTGCAGAGCGTGATCCTCGACCTTTCTCCATCCCAAGCAAAATAGGAATATGTCATGCACAATAGCACACATACCAATTCCGTATCAACAGTTGCGATGAATGTCGAGATCGAGACTGATCCAGTTGTCTTCGAGCGCGATGGCGGCGTATTCACAAATAGCCGTGATGTTGCTGCCTATTTTGGCAAAGAACACCGAAACGTAATTCGTGATATCGACAACCTGATCAAGAGCGAGCCGAATCTGGGTGTGCTCAATTTTGAGCAGACCCCATATGTTGAGCCTTCCAACGGTCAGACATACCGATCGTATGATATTGACCGCGACGGCTTCGCTTTGCTGGCAATGGGCTTTACTGGCAAGAAGGCACTTAAGTTCAAGCTCAAGTACGTGGCCCAGTTCAATGCCATGGAACAGGAACTGAAAAAGTTAGCTTCGGAGCCGTCCCTTGCTTTTGCGAATGATCCGGCTGCATTGCGCAATTATCTGCTTACGTACAGCGAGAAGGTTATTCAACTTGAAGGTCAGGTTGAAGCGATGCAGCCAGCAGTTCAGGCGCTGGAGCAGATCGCGGAAGCCCACGGCAGTTTCACACGAACAGAAGCGGCAAAACACCTCGGTGTAGCCCCGCATATGCTGTGCAAGTGGATGACAACAAACGGCTGGACTTACCGTCGCGCTGGCACAAAGAGCGATATTGCCTATCAGTCGAAGATTTTAGCTGGTTATCTGGAGCATAAAGTGCGCACAGGGCCGAAGCCAGACGGCACGGAATGGATTGAAACGCAGGTTCGCGTCACTCCGAAAGGTCTGACCGTTCTTGCTAAGGCTTTTCCGCAAGCGGCGAGGGCGGTCTAATGAACAGGAGAACGTTCTTCCGCGCAGCTGCACTTGTCGTTTCTTCACCTGTTGCTGCGGCGATTCCCGTTGTGAGTGAAATTGAGGCATTGATTAAACAGCATGAGTTTGCTTGGAGCCGCGATGATGCGGCTTGGCGAGTTGTCGACACTCTCGATGACCACCCTGAACTGCGCAAATTATCTACCCCAGAGGTGCAAATCGGTAGGCAGCGCGGGAAAAAGAAGGACGATGGAGAATACGAATTGTTGCCATTGTATGTTCATAGCGACTTGGCGATAGATGAATATATCGATCGGAACCTCGAAACTCAGTTGATGTTTATCAGCAAGCCACTGGTTAAAGAGAGTTTGCTCTCGAAAACAGAAGCGTATCGTGCGGAGAAAAAAGCCGAATTGGCTCAACAGGAATCCATCAGAAGGTCTGTTGAGGACAAGATAGGCCGGAACAAAGCTTGTAGATACGCGGAAAAGTGCAGTGCGGAGACAAAAGAGATTGAGATGAAAATCCTCAATTTCAAGCCTTCTTCATTGCGTGACGCCGCTTTGCAGTCCTTGTTCGTGATTGACGCTCTCGAAACCGGCCACAGTTACATTGAACAAGATCAAATGATTGACGTCTTACGGTCGATAGCAAGTTCAATAACCTCTCAGCAAATCGCAGCATAACAGAGCGGCCTACGGGCCGCTTTCTTATCTACTTGACATGTGCGCATGGGAAAGGCATGATTCGTGTATGGTGCAATACTGCGCCCAGTGATTTACAGCGGCTTTCGAGCCGCTTTTTGATTCGAGTGCTGCGATGATTGCAAAACGTGCGCGCCGGATAGCTGACAAGCTGAGAATGAAAGCCAAAGCAAAGCGCGTCTATCCACGTGACGATAAGGCGCGACATGCCGACCACTTGAAAAGCTGCTCATGCTTCATGTGTGGCAATCCTCGGAAGTGGTGGAAGCAAAAGACCATAGCTGAGAATATGGCTGATGACTGGCAGCGCCTACAGCGTGACTGGTCGAAGGTGTACGGATAAGCGGGTGCAAGTAGCAGGCTATCAGCTTCCACCTGATTGCCGGGAGGTGCAAATCCTCCCACAGCGCCAAAGTATCACGCGGTACGCCGCATGATGGGGAGAACTCGCAAGGGTTCCTGACTGCCTAATTTCTATCTCGAGCGGCTACTCGGCATAGAACGACAGTGTGGGGCTGCTACCCCACCTGTAGAATTCGAGGCAACGCCTCAACGGAATGTGCGAGACGCGGTGAATGCCAAGGCCGTCCTCCCCGTAAGGGTGTAGAGTTACCGAGAGATTTGGCGCTCGGCGCACACGGAATGCGAGAGGGAGACATTCATTCCCGCCCTGTCTACGGATAGGCTCGCAAACATGACATGACCGCCGCCACTGCTTTGCATCCAGATAGCGCAAGGTACGCGGCGGTTCTCAATCAGAACGGCGGCGCTGAAAGCAGGGGCGCAAAACGCACTTGGATAGATAGGTCAGCTTGCTTTGGTGAAAGCCAAAGAGCCGGGATAGCGTCTGGTCTGCCTGACTTAGTCAAACATCCTAATGATATCGGCAGCTCGTTTGGCGGTTAGTTCGATATTCCCGTCGCTTTGGTCGAAGATACGAATTATGTAGCGAGCCAATTGGTCTTTGTCGTCATGGGTTGTGGGGCACCGCCCGAGTATTTCGCAGCATAGGTTATAGGCCTCCTGCACAGCCGCTAAATCTTCGGGTGTGAAAATACCTTTATACAATGCACTTTTAAATGGCATTATTCTTCTCCTCCCGTATAGGGAGAACAACGAAGCGGCAAAAAATGCAAGATAAATTATCGGGAACGGCCTCGCTCACGCGGGGCTTTTCTAATTCTGGGAGCGGCACTCCTTCAATCATCCCGCCGGGCGATGAGGCAATAGCTACACTCGTGCAGAAGAAGCAACACTGGCCGCTCCGAGGCAATGCCTTGCATTAAGCAGTGTGAAGTGGGCAAGCCCGGTTAAACGCTAATCAGGAGGATGGAATGCTGAAGGTCATGGCAGTTCTGTTCGTTGTGTACACGTATCGGCATCGCGTGAAGTTCGTTCCCGGATCGAACGGAAAGTTCAAGTGCGTACCGAATGGATCATTCCTTTTCCTTTGAACAACTGAGGATCTGACATGCTTAGACGCACATTCCTGCGAATGCTTAGCCTCGCGCCTGTAGCCGCTGCCGTTCCTGCAATGGCGCTGCCAAGGCCGGAGAACGTCAGAGAGACGGTCAAGGGCAGTGTGACAATGGGTGATCGAGCATGGTCGCAAAGTGAGATGTTTCTCGATGCGTCTCAAGCAGGTCCAAGCAAGATCGTGATCGATTATGACGCGCTGAACCGTGATCTAGAAGGTGTATTACGCTGGATCAACGAAAGCACAAGAAATCTTGTGGCGGATGGGATGAAGGTAAGGGGATAAAGATGACCACCAAGCTTCTCGCTCTCAGCGTTTATAGTGTTTGTATGCAAAGCCCTAGACTGGCTTAAGAATGATAGAAGTTCCCATTATAACATGTTCCCCAAACCTGTTAAGTTCTGTCGATCTTCCGTCATCCAACTCGTAGTAGTAATGTGCGGATTGGCTTTTGCTCATGCGACCCCAAGTTTGATCCGGAGAGTTTATGTCAACGGATAATCGTATACCCCGGTAGATTTGGCCGTCACTGCCAATAAGGTCAACGAAACTGTTGTCACTCATACTGCGTCTCCGACATGTAATATGCTATAATAATACAACGATCATCATAGAAATGAACCCACCATTTAACCCTGCCAACGAGCAGGTTTTATACATTTAGTGAATAGTTTCTAATCTATGCTATCAGCGTGTCGAATTATCCGAGCAATCTCATAAGGGTCTTCAATACCGCTATCGTATATCTTGTAAACTTGTTTCGCGATCTTCAGGGTTTCTGCCGCTGTAGGCGAAGAAATATTAAGCAGCACACAGGTTTCGACATATGCGCGTTGCAGGGCTCTAAGCTGCTCTGGCTTGTATGTTCCAACAAACTGGTCTGTACGAAATGGCATTCAATATGTCCTTAATATCAATTGAATCAACGCTCCTCCATTACCCATCAGGAATACAACCGTGAGTCTCACACCAAAACAAGAGGCATTCGCTCTCACATTCTTTGAAACAGGAAATGCAGCAGAAGCTTATCGCCGGTCATATGATGTGAGCGAGAATGCCAAGGATCAGTGGATATATGTCGAAGCATGCCAGCTTCTCGACAACCCTAAGATTACCCTGAGGCTCCAGGAACTCCGTGAGCATGCAGAACGGCATTCGATTTACACGCGCCAGCAGGCATTAGACGAATACGAAACGGCTCGACAGCTAGCTTTTAAAACCGGCAATCCAAGCGCGGTAGTTTCTGCCGTCAATGGCAAGGTGAAGCTATTCGGGTTGGAGGCGCCTGTGAAAGCCAAAGTGGATCACACTTCAAGCGATGGCAGTATGACACCAAAGCCGACAACAATCAGGATCGTGGCAGCAGATGACGGAAGCAATGATACGGTTGCCGCCGAAACTGGTGCCGATATTCAGTAAGCCGCGTGGAGCTGTTCAATATCGTGGCGCATATGGTGGTCGTGGTTCGGGGAAGTCATTTAACTTTGCAAAAATGGCTGCGGTATGGGGTTATGCTGAGCCTCTGCGCGTTCTTTGCACCCGCGAGTTTCAAGCATCCATCAAGGAAAGCTTTCACGCTGAGTTAAAAGCGGCGATAGCATCCGAGCCTTGGCTTGAGGCGCATTATGACGTTGGCATTGATTATCTGCGAGGGTCGAACGGTACAGAGTTCATCTTTCGCGGTCTTCGTCATGGTGTGAGCAGCATCAAATCGCTGGCAAAAATCGACCTGACGATTGTCGAAGAAGCTGAAGACGTGCCGGAGGTTTCGTGGCTGGCACTGGAGGCGACTGTCTTTCGTCAGCCCAGATCAGAACTATGGCCGATCTGGAACCCGCGGCTAGACGGCTCACCGGTTGATTTGCGTTTCCGCAAGAACGCGCCAGCCAATGCAATCGTCACGGAAATGAACTGGAACGACAATCCGTTCTTTCCTGTGGGTTTGGAAACGCTCCGTAAACGCGAACAGGAACGATTAGACCCGAATACCTATGCCCACGTATGGGAAGGCGCATATCTCGAAAATTCGAATGCGCAGGTCTTTGCAGGAAAGTATCGGATTGCAGAGTTTGAACTAAAAACTAATTGGGATGGACCGTATCAAGGTGGCGACTTTGGCTTTGCGCAAGACCCTACAGCCGCAATTCGTTGCTGGATCAATGATGATGTTCTCTACATTAGTCACGAAGCTGGGCGGGTTGGCTTAGAACTCGATGACACGTCGCCTTTCATTTTGCGACACATCAGTGGCTTTGATCAATACGCCACTCGATGGGATAATGCGCGGCCTGAAAGTATCAGCCACTTAAAGCGGCACGGCCTTCCTCGATCTGAGCCGGTTGATAAATGGAAGGGTAGCGTAGAGGACGGTATTGCGTTCCTCCGTTCATTTCGTGAAATTGTAGTGCACCCGCGCTGCGTCGAGACAATCAAGGAAATGCGCCTATACAGCTACAAGGTGGATCGTCTGACAGGTGATGTGCTGCCGACGCTTGTAGATGCAAACAATCACTACATTGATGCGCTGAGATATGCCGTTTCGCCAATGATTAAGCGAGGGCCAAGCGCATCGATTTTCCTTACAAAGAGGCACAGATGAACCCTATTCGAGCCTTGGCTAATGCTGCGGCGCGTCGGCTCGACGTTATGTTTCCGGGCTTCTTCGCGACGGCAAAGCATAATCACTATGCTGACTTTGGCTATCCTGAGTTCATCAGCTTCGACATGCTGTATGGGATGTATTGCCGGAATGGTGTAGCGGCAGCCGGTGTAGATAAGACCATTCTCAAGACATGGCAGGATGCGCCCTTTCTGCAAGAGAAGCAGCGGGACGGTTCACAAGGACAGTCAACGGAAGAAACCAAAGTCGAGAAGGAAATCCGCGAGCGCTTTACCGATCTTCGGGTATGGTCCCGCATTGCAGAGGCCGATAGACGCTCATTGGTTGGCAGATACGGCGGTTTGATCCTTCGTCTGGGCGATAGCAAGACATTCTCCGAACCGGTCGATACTGTGCCGGGGGGCATCCTCGGCCTTGTTGAAGTCGTCCCAGCTTGGGAAGGACAGCTTCAAGTTTCTCAGTGGGATACGGATGAGACGAGCCAGACCTACGGTCAGCCGCTCATGTTTCAGTTCAACGAAGCCAGCGTAGGCGACAACACCAACAATCAGCCACGACAGTTCCAGCTTCACCCTGACCGGGTAGTGATCTGGTCACGCGATGGCACGATGGACTGTAAGTCGCTGCTTGAGCCTGGCTATAACGATCTGCTTACACTGGAAAAGATCAGCGGTGCAGGCGGTGAGGGCTTCTGGAAGAACGCCAAGTCAGCTCCGGTTCTTGAAGTTGATCCAGAGGCTAAGATCGAAGAAATGGCTAAGGCCATGGGTATCCCGGTCGAGGAACTGGCCGACAAGATGAATGAGCAGGTTGAGGACTGGCAGAAGGGATTCGATAAGCTCCTGATGATCCAAGGCATGCAGGCCAAGAGCCTAAGCGTCACCCTGCCAAGTCCTGAGCACTTCTTCGCCATCGCACTACAGTCCTTTGCTGCGTCTATCTCTATGCCAGTGAAGATCCTTGTTGGTTCGCAGACAGGTGAGCGGGCAAGCACCGAGGACGCGAACGAGTGGGCTCAGACCAACATGTCTCGGCGGAACAACACAGTTCGCCCGAACATCATGGACTTTGTGAACCGTTTGGAGCGCTTCAAGATACTGCCTGAAAAGGATTGGTATCTCGACTGGTCTGATCTCACTGAGGCTTCAATGTCTGAGAAGATCGACCGTGTGACCAAGATGGCGGATGCCAATCAGAAGATGGGCGGCTCTGAATGGTTGTTTACACCCGAGGAAATGCGTGAGGTCGTGGGCAAAGAGCCACTCTCAGAGGATCAACGGTTCCCTGAACCGCTTGGCGATGATGAATTTGATAAACCGCCAATCGTCATCCCGGGGCCAAACGATCCTAAAACCGAGGACTAATCAATGAAAACAGTTCGGGTGAATATCCGATCACTGGCTAACGCCGGTGCGATTAGACACGAGAAGAGGAATGGTCGAGACGTTGTGATCGTGCCATCTGCAACTCTGCCTGACAACGTTGTGATGAACAGCATCATGTATCCGGCAGACGAGATCGAAAAGAGCTTTGCAGGGCTTGAACGCACACCGGCGCCACTCGGCCACCCGACCATTAACGGCAAGTTCGTATCTGCCAGAGACCCGGAAGGGATCAATCTCGGGTGGATCGGCGCATGGAATGAGAATGTGCGTCGCGAGAATGGCCGCGTGTTTCTCGACAAGGTGATCGACGTTGAAACCGCCAACCGCTCAGAAGGCGGAAAGCGGGTGCTGGAAGCGATTGTGAAAGGTGGTCCTATCCACACATCAACCGGCTTGCTCGCCATGCTGGATGCCGCAAATGGCGACGTTGATTACAAACACATCGCCCGGTCCCTTGAGTTTGATCATGACGCCATCCTCTTGGATGAGCCCGGTGCCGCTACCCCTGAACAAGGTGTCGGGATGCTCGTGAATGCCAAGGGTGAGCAGGAAGAGGTCGAGGTTATCAACTCGATCATCGAAGATGCTGACCGGGAAATGGATTGGGCGGTTGAACATCTCGCCCGAGCCTTGGAGCGACGTGAGAAAGCGTCGGTACTTGAGCGATTTAAGACCGCGATATTGGAGGCCATCGGCATTTCCGAGCGGGAACCATCTGCAAACAGAAAGGAAAAACAGATGACTGTTTCGAAAGAACAGTTCGACGCACTTTCCGCGAAGGTTGATACCCTCTCGGAAGGCTTCTCGAATATCGGAGCAACTATCGGTGATGCGGTCGCTAATGCGGTCAAGCCACTGGTCGATGCGCAAGCCGCACTGGTCGCCAATCAGCAAGCACAGGAACAGGCAGAAAAGGCCGGTCTGGTTGAGAAGGTGGTTAAAGCCAACCTCCTGACCGAAGCCGTTGCAAACAGCCTATCACTGGATGCTCTGAAGGAACTCGCCCCAAAGGCAGAACCGGGCAAGGCCGCTCCGCTCAACAGCCAGTTCAAGCCATCTGCTGAAAAGCCAGGCTTCAAGGTTCCGGAAGGAGAATAAACCCATGGCCCGTTACAACAAGATTTTCGCTGGCCCATTCACTGAGGCCACGCCACAGGTTCAGGAGGGTATTGCAGCCGCTGCAACGCTTCCAGGCCTTGCTGTCGTGTTCAACGGTACGGGCGGCTTTGCCATCGCAGGCGCTTCGACCAATGAAAAAGTTCTGATCGCTCAGGACAACTATCTCACGCTCAAGGGCGTAGATGATGCTTGGGCCGCAGGTGATCGCATGATCGGTATGGAAATGCTCGATGAGCAGTTCTTCAACGTCCGTGTACCAACTGGTCAGAACATCGCCAAGGGCGCCAAGCTCACCACGAACGCCACAGGGCGCTTTATCGTGGCCGCCGCTGACAGCCGCATCATCGCGATTGCGGAAGAAGCATTCAACAATACCTCTGGCTCTGATCAGCTCGTACGTGTCCGTGCGGCTAAGGGCCATCTGGCAGCAGCGTAAGGGAGCAACACCACATGCGCTATTTTTCTTCACAGCTCCTCAACACGTCGCGTATTCACGCCGGATGGTGGGATGAGGTATCGGCGGACCGTGAATGGTTCCACAACTCCGAAGATCAGCTTGCAGCAGTGCGTAATCAGGCAGCTATCCTGCCGCGTGATGCATGGCTTGAACTCGACGGCATCACCCGCCGCGTAATGCGCAACGATGAAGGTCAGGTCTATATGGCTGATCTGATGCCGTTGGCTAAGCCGGTGAACATCGGCAAGCTTGTCCACCTCAACCGTGTGTCGTCTGATGCTGGTACGGTCGTTCGCTCGCTCTCCGGTCAGGTTCCTGTCCCGCTCGACAAGGTAGTTTATGACTATCGCGGTTCGCCTGTGCCTATTTTCTCGACCGCTTATGGCCGTGAATGGCGTGAGTGGAATACCCTGCAGTCTGAAAACTTCGACGCTCTGTCGGACGATCAGGAAGCACACACCGCAAAAATCCGTCGCGATATGGCGCTCTATGCGCTTGACGGCGATGCTTCGATTACCGTGCAGGGTTATTCGGGTTACGGCATCCGCACGTCGCCATACTCCAAGGCAATCAACCTCGGTTCGGCTGCTGGCGGTGCGAATATCGATCTGACCACGGCTGGCAGTGATGAAATCGATAACCTCATCACTCAGACACTCGGCGCGATGCTGGACGCCAATCTGATAACCGGCGAGGTCAATCTGTACGTCTCGCCGGAAATCGGTCGCAACCTGGACAAGTCTTATTCGGGCTCGACAGGCTTCAAGGGCGGCACACTGCTTTCCTACCTGCTCACGAACCGCCGCATCAACAAGATCGCGGTCACGTATGAACTGACCGGCAACCAGTTCTTCGGCTTCGTGCCGAACGCTGACTATATCCGTCCGCTAATCGGCATGGCTGTGAACACCACGGCAAAGGTTCGTCTCAACCCGACCGACAACTACCAGTTCTTGGTCATGGGCGCGATGGGCCTTGAAATCCGTGCGGACTACAACGGCAAGTCAGGCGTGTTCTACAGCACTGTTGTCAACTGATGAAGTTGCCCCGCCATCGTGCGGGGCGCTCTCATCCGGAAAGGATCAAATCATGCGTGTGAAAATCACGAAACCCGGCATTTATGGTGCTCAGGGCGAAATTGCTGTTGGCACCGAACTGACGCTCAAGTCTGAGCCGAAGGGTTGGGAAGGCCGTTATGAAGTCATCGAAGGTGATGGCGCAGGCAAGACCGAAATCACCAATCGTGAAGAACTGAAGAAACAGGCCGATGATCTTGGCATTGAGTATGCCCGAAACATCACCGATGAAAAGCTTCAGGAACTGATTGACGCTAAACTGGCGGAATAAGAACATGGCGGGATACGGAACGGACGAACAGTTCACACAATGGCTGCTCGATAATGGCTATACGCTGCCAACTGACGCGCCGTCTCCCGCCGTCCTTCGCCAGCGTGGAAGTCAGTATATCGATGCGGTGTATGGGGATCGGTTTATCGGTCGCATAGCCACATTCGATCAGGAACGGGCGTGGCCGCGCATTGGTGCATCTTTGCGGGGTACAGCTATACCGACCGATGTCGTGCCGCAGGCGGTCATCTACGCCTCTTTCATCGCAGCGTATGAGGATGCAACAAACCCCGGCAGCCTAAGTGTCGTCGGGTCAGTCTCGGGCACGGTAACTCGTGAGAAGGTTGGGGAACTCGAAGTTCAGTACGCGGGGCCGCAGGCCGATGGTGCTGTATCGCTCACGCCGCTGATTTCAACGGTGGATGGGATGCTTGCGCCTTACCTGCGTGATCTGAACGCCTCATGCGTCTTCATCAGATCGGTTGGATGACATGGCAGGCTTCAACTACACGAAATCAGCCCAGACCGCTCTAAGGCTCATTGATAAGTTCGGGGCGGAAGCAACGCTTATCCGTGCGATGCCAGGTCAAGGCGGGACAGATTGGGAACCGGCGCCGCCGTTTGAAGCCAAGTATTCAGTCCGGTTTGCTCGCCTGCCTGCATCTTCATCGAAGACAGACAACTTCGGTATTCAGATCGATGAAAACCTCGTCATGCAGAAAATGCGCTTCGGCTACATGTCGGTGCAGATGACGCGGATCAGTGATGACGGCCCTGAGAGCATCATTCCGGGGCCTACAGACGTTCTGGAGTTCGCCGGGGAGGTATTCACTCTCCTTGGGTCGAACACACTCAGCCCGGCTGGTGTGCCGGTCTATCACGCGGTAGCTGGGAAGGTTTAGCCATGGCACGTCGCCCGTCTCGATCACTGACCCGCAAGTTTCATGATCTGACGGAAACATACGAGCCAAAGCTTCGGGATGCATTCTGTCAGGCAATGGATAACGTGACCGATGGCGCTGATTATCAGGCAGTCGTGCGGGCGTTGATTGCGAATGACATCGAAGCCGCCATGCGAGCGCTGAACATCAGTTCGGCTGCATTCCGTCCGTTCGATGTATCTGTCACGGAAGCATTCGAAGCGGCTGGACGTTCTGCCGTATCAGATATGCCGATCATTAGAGGACCATCAGGCGCCAAAATCGCATTCCGCTTTGATGTGCGTCACCCGGTCGTTGAACGCCGTCTACAGAGCCAGATAACAGGGCGCATTCAGGGAATGACCTCTGAAATGGAAGGCGTGGCGCGGGGTGTGCTTACTCAAGGGCTGGCAGAGGGGCGCAACCCACGCCGGACGGCATCTCGATTGATGGGCGTGATTAACCCAGCCACAGGCAAGCGGGAAGGCGGCTTGCTAACTCTCGCAAGCAATCAGGTTGATTGGGTAGATCGCGCCAGAGCCGAACTTGAGAGCGGAGACGCCGCAGCACTACGTCGCTTTCTCACAAGGACGCGCAGGGACAGGCGTTTCGACCGCGCAGTAGATAAAGCCATAAGCGGGAAGCAATCGCTCGCACAGGAGCAAATCGAGAAGATACTCAACCGCTATTCGGACAGGCTCTTACGGTCTCGCGCTGAAATGGTCGCCCGAACCGAGACAACAGAAGCTTTGAACAGTGGCAAGCGGTCTTCATATGCACAGATGGCTGATGAAACCGGCATGGACCCGAACGAAGCGACTAAAAAATGGATCGCCACACGGGACAACCGGACGCGTGATCAGCATGCAGCAATGAACGGCATGGAGATAACAGGCTTGGATACGCCTTTCACCATGCCAGACGGCTCACAGATGATGCACCCATGCGACAGCTCACTAGGGGCTGGCGCAAGTCAAACGGTTGGTTGTCGTTGCACGTTCTCGGTGCGGCTTAATTACATGGCGAGGGCAGCGTGAGCTTTTCATCTGAACTTCTCGCTTGGGTGGAGCGGACTAAGCGCCGACAGCAAGTCGTGTTTCAGACAGCCGTTCATTTCTTGGCTGAAGACATTCTTGAGAGAACGCCGGTCGATACCGGATACCTCAGAGGATCGTTTTCAGCGTCTATATCTGGACCTATTAGCGTTGGCGATGCCGGGCTAGGTCTTGGCGCCATTGGTTCAGCCAAGGCGACTGACACCATCTATCTTGGCTTTGGTGCCGTCTACGCGATGCGCATTGAATACGGCTTCGACGGTGAGGACAGTCTGGGCCGCTATTACTATCAGGATGGGGCAGGAATGGTTCGCCTTGCATGGCAGAACTGGCCCCAACACGTCGCTAAGGCAGCAGCGCAGACACGAAGCAGTTGGAAGGGCCAGACGGCCAGCGAGAAAGCACAGAAGGCAAACGCAGCATGACAACGCCAGATATCGACGCAAATGTCATGCGGGCTCTTTACACCCATCTAAGCCAGTGGACGCCGCCAGGTGGACAGACAATCGTCTACCCACTCCAAAAGTTCGAGCCGGGACAGTCGCCTTACATCAGGATCACATTGCTTCGGAACACACCGGCGCGGCTGACGATCAACAATGGCGGCATCCATCAGCTCCAAGGCATCTTGCAGGCTAACTTCGTCTATCCAGTGAATGCGAAGACCGTGGCAGAGCCTGTCATGATGGCTCACGCGGGAAGCCTTATCGAATATTTCAAATCCGGCACGACAATCCCTGTCAGTGGGAAGCGGATTGAAATCCCGCGAAGGCCGGAAATCGGAGCGATCTCCATCTCGGCTGACAGGGTGCAAGTGCCAGTTTCCATAGGCTGGCGGATTTTTGACTAACAGAAAACGAGGCTAACCATGGCACTCTTTGCAGTTGCAGATAGTAAGATTTTCATTGGTCCGCAGAAGGATGATCAGGCAACTGACTTCGTTCCAGCGGACTTCGCATCAATCGATCCTGAAGACTGGGTTGAAATCGACGGTTGGGAAACCTGCGGTCAGATCGGTGACAACGCTGCCGTTATCACTACAGCACTCATTAACCGTGGTCGCGACGTGAAGCAGAAGGGAACCAAGAACGCCGGTTCCATGCAGAACAACTTCGCGGTTATCCCCGGTGATGCTGGTCAGACTGCCTTCATTGCAGCGGCAGCAACGAACAAGAACTATGCGTTCAAGATCGAATGGTCATCAGGTGTCAAGAATGCATTCGTTGGTCTTGCTATGACCAATCAGCGACAGGGCGGTCAGGCAAACACGGTTGACCTCAGTCAGATGACTATCGAAGTCAATTCGAACGTCGTCACTCTCCCGTAACAGTCGGGATCAGTAACCAAATCAGCAGCGGGGCTTCGGCTCCGCTTTTCTTTTGTGGGAAAGGCTATCATGTTCGATCTATCGGAGATCAAAATCAATCTGGATGCAATGGAATGTGAAATCCGTCATCCAGCGACCGGCGAAGTGCTTAAGGGCAAAGATGGCCCGTTTGTCATCCTTCTGCACGGTCAGGACAGCGAGATATACAAGAATCACGCTCGTAAGCTTCTCAATGCGCGGATGAACGCTGGCAAGAAGAAGATGCGTGTCGAAGACATCGAGCGCGAAGCACTTGACCAGCTTGTCTCCCTCACTGTCGGGTGGAAAAATCTCTATTGGGCGAAAAAGCCACTCGAATACTCGGCGGATGAAGCCCGTAAGCTCTATTCGAACGGTGAATACAGTTGGCTACGTGAACAGGTCGAAACCTTCATCGCGGATCGTTCCAATTTTTTGCCGAAATCGCCGGAGAGCTAATAGCATTCGCGGAAGCTGCATTCACAAGGCCGGGTGCCGATATCGAAGACCTGCCCGAACTGCCTTCCGCGTTTCAGTATCTCTGGCGTTGGTACATGGACCTGTCAGACGGTCGGCATGCGTCAGGCTTCGCAGTATCCCCGATTTCATGGTCAGACATGAAGAACTATTCCGACATGATGGGTCTGGCGATCTATCCTTGGGAATATCGGGTGCTGCGGGACATTGATAAGGCTGTGATCATTGCGGTGCGGGAGAAAGCTGAACGGCAAAAGGCTGGAGAGCCTGAGCCTCAGCCCGTCGTTGAAGGCCACGTCATGACCCCGGAAATATTCGGGGCCATGTTTGGGAAGTAGGAGAATATAGTGGCAATCCCACGCCAGTTGGCAGTCATCGAAGAACTTTGGATTGATTTAGTCGAAGTGGACCAATCATCGTTGCGGGTCGCCATGGCGCCGAAACACGCTCCTAAGCATGAAGAATTTTACATTGAAATAGCAGCGTCAGGGGTTTGTATCGGGTTCGCCAGAATGCGGTTCTTAGCTTTCATGAAAGGCCGAGCGATTTATGAAGCCACTGAATTACATCCGGCAAACTATCGATCCCAGCTTTCAAGCCTTCCACTGTTGCCACTTTCGTCATCTCAGCTGGTAACGACTTGATCTGATCGATGAGCTTTTTCTTTACGGTCGGTTCAGCCGACGATTGCTCTACCTTCTTGATCAGCAACTCTTTGATTGTGTCTTCATGCAGCTTGACGGTGACGACGCCAAGAATTGCAGAAAGTCCTCCATCGTCTTGGAGGAAATCAAGGCCCTTCGCTGTGATGTTCGTCATGATCGGAGTGGTTGGACGGTTGATTAACGCTGTCTAGTTCGATCTCGTCAGACCGTGGTCATCTAAATAAGCCAGATTATAGGCGACTTCTGCTTCGCCAAAAGATCTGAAGAGAACTTCGGGGCTGATATCGGATGGGTATGTTTCAGACAGTTTGTTTAGAATTCCCAGCTGTATTTTTCGATCAAGCAATGTTGCCACCCCCGTTGTTAACCCGGCAAAACAATCCGAGTCGTGCTGGGGCGTCTAGGACAAGTAGTGGGGCCGAAGCCGCCTTTGATGCCATGATCATCGCTGACTTATTCGCGCAAGGTGCTTCAGCGTCTACGTGAGCTTCTGTAATGTGGGCGAACGTATGATCCATTCTTGCGGTAGTGTCCGCGAACGTATGTGGACCCTCCGAACGAACTATAGCCGCGCCGATACGTTGGAGCCCACCCGCTGTAGCCATCGTAGCCTCCAGAGCGAGACGCTGCGCTTCTGGCACCACATCTGCGCCCCGCAGCATCTAAGCTGTCGGGAGTAGGGCAATTGCCAGTATAAGTTCTGGTTGAATAACTTGGCGAGGAGGTGTCGTATGCAGATGCCGATAGCGTGGATGGAGAATTGAAAGCGTAGGATGGTTGTTGGATTAGTATATCTCCAGCATTATTACCGAATGCCACCACACCATGCTTGCCGTCCGAAGTTGTAACGTATCCTCGGCCCCCAAGCCCGTCAGGATTTCGCGTGACCACTGCCGTTCCATAGCGCCCATCGCTACACGTTACAGGAATGGATATGGTCGGCTTCAAATCAAGGGCGTCGTAATTGCCGCTGCATGACAGGGATTTGTCGGCAGTCGCCAATTGGAAATGTCCGCCAGATACGGCGGCGGTCGTAGTTCCCATTAAAGCTGTGCCGTCATCAAGCTTGACGGCAGCGGGTGTCGTATAGGTTCCGCAGCCAGCTAGTATTAGACATGCAAAAGTAAAAGCAAACTTGCTCATTCTCGCCCCTCAAATTCCCCGAGGGTAGATAAGCAAAAAGACTGAGAAGAGTCGATAGGGGCAATGCCGCTTTTAGTCTAATGCTATATTTATGGCGTAACGAATTGAAGAAGGGCGCTAGGCGCCCTTTTTCATAAGCTTGGTTCTCGTCGTGTAGGGTTTGCGAAACCGTCGTTTCGCGTTTCGCCTGCAATCTTCGCAAGATGCCCTTCAATCAATGCGAGGTATGCGATTAATCCGCAGGCGAGAGCGGCAACCAGTACGCCAAGTGCGGTTCCTATAATCAGGCTCAAAACGCCGCCATACGGATTTGAATAGCCTAGGTAAACGCCACAAGCGACGATGACGAACGCAATGGAAATGTTCAGGACTGATAGTGTTTCAGCGAGGAAGCGGTTCATTTGAATTCTTCCTTTGTGCCGTCTTGGTAGATGATTGACCAAACACAGGTCCGGTAGCCGATATCATCGGAATTTACCTGACCTAAAATCAGCAACCATGGCATCGTATACCTCTGAGAAACCAGATAGATAGGCTGCATGAGGGGCTACCCCACAATATGGCCAGCTTGCCTGTTCTTCCCGTGTATATAGCGTACCGGCCTTCATTCTATCGATCTGTGTTTCGTCCGACATGCTATCGATACGCTGCCCATCTACCGCAATTCTCCGCGGGGAGTTTTCGCAAGGGCTGTCAGCTGTAGGGCGTATTATTTTTGGCTTTCCGCCGGAGTATCTAACTATGTCGGATAGCTTGATGGTGTAACTGTTACCGATCAGAGTTTTGCCTAGATTGTCTACAGAAACGATGCAGTACGGTGACTTCTTGTTCTCGCCGAACGCATCGCTTCCTCCCTTATAGCAGGCATAAGTCCACTTTGACGAGGTAGCAGAAACGATTTGATAGAAGTCCTGCGGTTTGTTGTTGGAGCTTGCGGTATTGCTCGGAGGCGGGGTCTGGCAAGCGGAAGTGGCAAGTAAGAGGAATATGCCAATCGTTTTCTTGATCATCGTGTGATCCTGTTATGCAAATGTATACTTAGTAAACGCTTCAACGTCTTTTGGACCGCCCTTTATCAGAGCTTTTCGACCGTCTTTGAAGCGAACCGCCATAACTCGATCTTTCTTGTTGCCGCCGCCCAGAACGCCGGCAAGAAGGCCGAGAGGACCAAGTACGATAGCGCCAGCTGCGCCCCAGCCGACTTTTCCTAATATGGAAGCTTTGTTTTCTTCTGTGACCATATCGAAGTTAGCGATCTCAGAGAGTGGCACACGTTCATTACTGAATATGCCTTTCTGAAAAACAACTCCTTTGGGGCCAACTAAAACGTTGATCCCCTCTTTCCAGTCACCCGCGAGCACCTTCATTCAACCCTCCGCACAAAGATAGCGGCGGGAAGATAGCTCACGTCTCTATGAAAGGCAAAGCCATGGATGATCTCGCAACACTAGGCATCAAAGTCTCCTACGCCGATGTGCAGGGGGCTGTTGCTGCCTTGGACCAACTCGCAGAACGTGGCCCGAAAGTCGAGCGAGCAATAGAAGGTATAGGCAAAGCATCAAGAGGAGCAACCGCTGAAATTGGGTTACTCAAGACCGCAGCGGGTGCTTTGTTTGGTGGATTATCTGTCAAGTTGCTGATGGATACAGCTGATGCTTTCTCCGATATTTCTTCACGCGTTAACCTAGCCGCTGGATCAGTGGAAAAGGGCGGGGCGGTGATGGACCGTCTTTCGGAAATCGCACGTAATACATATTCCAGTCTATCGCAGACAGCTGAAGGCTATCTCGCCAACGCATCTACCATGCGAGAACTTGGCTATTCAACACAACAGGTGCTCGATTACACCTCGGCTTTGAACAATGCGTTTGTTGTCTCTGGCGCTAAGGGAGAACGTGCAGCACAGGTTCAAGATGCACTTGCGAAAGCCATGGCATCGGGGAAGCTTAGCGGACAGGACCTGAACACGGTAATCGAACGCGGCGGTGTTGTCGCAGAGCTACTAGCTGCAAGGTTCAATACAACGCAAGGCGGGTTACGCAAGCTTGGTGCAGAAGGAAAACTGACCGGCGATGTTCTTGTAGACACCCTTCTGAAAGCGATGCTCGACTTGGAGCAAAAAGCGGCAAGCATGCCAGCAACGATTGCTGATGGGTTCACATTGATTGGCAACTCGTTGCTTCAAGTTATTGGTATTTACGATCAAGCTGGAACCGTATCAGAAAGTTTTGCGGCGGGTTTGATATTTGTTGCCGACAATATGGAGCAGATAGCCATAGTCGGGGGAACTGCTGCTGCCGTTTACGGAGGAGTGTTTGTTGCATCTATGGCCGCAGCATTCTTAGCAACTAATGGTTTGACTGGAGCGGTTGAACTGCTTCGCGGAGCGCTTTTAAAAACATTGGTTGGTGCGTTCGTCGTAGCTCTTGGACAAATGGTCTACATGCTTGTCAAGGCTCGTGAGGCGACAGGTTCATGGGGAGCGGCTTTTGAAGTGCTCGGCGGTCGCCTGAACACGCTATGGGAAGGCGTAAAAGAGGGCTTCCGTGGACTGACGCTTTACATGGAAAGTCTTTGGTACGGTCTGATGCAAAAGCTCTACACGTCAACCGATGGCGTGGTTAAGGGCATGCTTCGTTTGTTCGGTATTGATGCGGGGACGGCGGAAGCGCTTGGAATGCAATATGCAGTTATGGGGGAGACGGCAGGGAAATATGCTTCTGACGCCTTCGCTAACTCTTTCCAGTTGTTCAAGGACGGAATGGCGTCTTTTGAGATGCCGACAGGTGATGTTGTTGACTTAAACGACAAACTCACCCGCCTGAACGTAGCCTCAAACGACAACGATAAGGCTGCAAAACGTCTCAAAAAGGCGTGGGATGATCTTCTCCGGACTGCAAAAGACCGTGTCGCCCAGATGGAGCTTGAGGCTCAACTGGTCGGCAAGAATGCGATTGAAGCCGATGTCCTGAGAATGAAGCTTGAAGCCTTGCAAGAGGCTGAAAAGAAGGGGCTGAAGCTTAAGCCTGAACAGATCGCCCAGCTTGACGCATTGGCGGACAAGTACGGCGAACTGGCAAGGAAAGTAGCCGAATATCAGCTGATGGAAGATGCCGCATTCGAGCGGCAGCAGATGTTCCGATCGCCTATTGATCAGCGCATTGCAGCCGACTTGAAACAAGCCGGCATCGAGATGGACAGCGCAGGCGGTCAAGCCTACGCGACCTTCGTTCGGACCACTGAACAGATCGGCATTGCTAAAGATGCTGTTCGGGATTTTGCCGGGACATTTGTATCAGACCTTCTGCAAGGGAAGTCAGCGCTTGAGGCCCTTGTGAATGCTTTGTCTCAATTGGCCGATAAACTCATTAGCATGGCTTTGGATCAGGCCATAAATTCTCTTTTTGGGAACCTCCTTGGCATAACTGGCGGTAGCGGTTTTGGGATGAACTTTTTCCCTGCAGCGCCATCCAGCGGAGGTATAGGCCTGTTTGCAAAAGGTGGCATTTCTGACCGTCCGGCGATTTTTGGTGAGGCAGGGCCGGAAGCGGCAGTGCCTCTTCCAGACGGCAGATCAATACCCGTCACCCTGTCAGGTCCAAGCAGCTCTGCAAATGAGCGCGGGCAGGGCGTTCACGTAACAATTGGCTGGGCAAAAGGGTCAGATGGAAACATTGCGCCAATCATCAAGGACGTTTCGCAGCAAACCTTTAAGCAGGGCATGCAACAGTACGAAAAGGGTGGCGCAGTTCGCACTGCTTCAAATTTGAGACAGGTTAGCATGAGAGGGATGGCAAAGTGAGTATCTACCTCCCAACTAACTTAGGCTACCAAGCTGGTCGACCACGCCTAAATAAGCCGGTTTCCATGTCTCGTTATGGAAATCGCGCAATCTCAATGATCCAAAATGGTGACGAGTGGTGGACGGTTAATATTGAAACACAACCACTTTATGATGAGCAACTAGCTGCCTTTGAAGGTTGGCTAGCGCAGGCAAAGAACGGACTGGAAACCGTAGTATATACAGTGCTTGGCAGACAGTCTGTTCCCTTGGCGTATTGGTCAGATCCCAATAACGCTGCGATAACGGGGAACCCAATGCTCACAGTGATCAATGGTAGTATTTTAACAATTAGCCCGGTTGTGGTCGGGCTTAAAATGAAGTCTGGCGATCTAATTGGGTTTTCAAATGGGGAGTATAACTTTTTTACACGCATCATCGCTGACGCAACCGCATCAAGTACTTTGCTTCAAGTTGTGGTTGAGCCGTTTCTGCCATCGTACATAACAATCGGTTCAACGGTTCGTCTCAAAGACGCAAAGATAAATACTCGCGTCGTTCCTGGTTCAACTGAGGTTGGAGAAGGGGTCATGCCGACAGTGAAGTTCCAGCTTATCGAGGTGCCGAAGTGAGTGCTTCACTTGACCTGAGAGACCCAGCAGTTATTTCGATGCTGAAGGCCGAATGCAAAAAAACCAATCACAACAGTTGTATGTTCGCCGGTAATGACCCCGGATGAAAGGTCAATGTGTGAAGAGCTTTGGGCTCATAATAATGGAGATAAATATGGAAAAGAAAGAAAAGGCGGAGTTATCTCCGCCAGTTGCTTTTTTGCGATCTGCGATGAAAAATGCACCGCTTTTCGACCCACGCGAAGATGATTACGCTGCTTTTGTTAGGCAGGTTTCTTCGCAAGCATCCGCGTGACGGTTTCGGCTATATTAGCCATTTCCCCGGCAGGCATTGCAATCGAAAAAAGTGCTTTGCCAAACGTTAACTGAAGGCGTGGTTCACCGCTTTCACGATCAAATTCCACAGCAGCGCCGGTTGGATATAGCACGGCGCCGCCTTCGGGAACTACATTGCCACTTTGCGCAGCCTGTTCAGACGTCTGCCAGAGAACTCGTGAGATGAATGCTGCTACTGTAGCAGATTGAATAGTTTCAGTTTTACCGTCGATATGGATTTGAACATCGCCATTAGGTGAGGCTTTAGTATCAATCATTCCCAAACTCCCGTTGTTAACGGGTGGCATCAAAACCGAGTCTCAACCAATAGTCGATTACACTTTCCTACAATTCGGAGGCTTCATGGCTTTCCCAACCCGTCTACAGCAACTCTTAAACGAGGGCAGAGGTAAGATTGCTTCTGCCGTCAAGTTTGAGTTTGGTACCGGAACCTATGGCTTTTTTTCTGGTAAGGGCAGCGTCGAATATGGTGGCCTGACCTATAACGGGAATACACTTATTGACGTCGAAGAGCCAACCTACGCGCTTGGTACAGCCGCCCAGCCAATAACAATGAAGCTTCCGGCAAAGTCTGATTTTGGATTGACGCCTGACAAGCTCGGCTTGATCGAGCAGGAAGATTACAAAAATCGACCTGTCACATTTTACGACTTCTATTTTGATCCTGACAACAATGCGTTCTTACACGCCGAACAGACGTTCTATGGTTACATGGACGTCATTGATCATCGGGAAGAGGGAGATGATATTTGGCTGGAAGGGCATATCGAGACAGGAGCGATTGATAACTTCCGAGAGGGGTATCGCTACGCATCCCATGAGGATCAACAGCTTGTTTCGCCTGGTGATATGTTCTTTGAATATGCTGCAAGGATTAAAAATGAATTCTTCAAAATTAAGTTTGGATAGGGTCGCTCAGTGGGACAGGGCGCTGGAGGATGTGGCCACCCTGCACATCCACACTCCTCCAGAATGGGGTGTATCTGACTGCCTGATGTGTGCTGCCGATGCAATAAAAGCTGTGACCAGCATCGATCCACTCTCAAAGTTTCGTGGGAAGTATCAGACTGAAGTCGGGGCAGCGCGCAAGATGCGACAGCATGGCTGTGAGAACGTCAAAGATGTGTTCGAGACCTATCTTGGTCTTGAGCGTGTTAATCGCCTCTCGGCGCGTCGTGGAGACGTTGGTGTGATGAAAATCAACGGTGAATACGTTGCTGGGTTCATTTGCGGATCTGGCTTTGCAGTCAAACAGCCTATTGGCCTGGCATTCTTTCCTGTGACGGAAATCGAACAAGCCTACAAGATTGGCTAATAGCAGGACCGACAATTTGCACGCTTAGAAGCCCGGTTCTCTGGGCTTTTTTTGTTGTGCCAAAATGAGGCTAATCAATGCCATTTCTAGCGCCAATCTTTACCGCTATAGGCGGAATTGTTTCGAGCGTTGCGGCATGGGCCGCAGCAAGCCCAATTTTGGCCGGTATTGCACAAACGGCTTTCGGCATTGCGCTGAAATATGCGGTCAACGCGCTTTTCCCACCCAAGACCCAGAGCCGTGCATCTGAGCTGGAAACGCAATATGGCGCAAACATTCCGCGCTCGGTCATTCTCGGTACGTGCGGCATTGAAGGGCATCATATCTACCGGAATAGTTATGGCTCTGGTGGCCGGCTTATCCAAGACGTGTTTGCTCTTGCGAGCTTTCGTATCACAGCCGTTCCGCGTGTTCGATACAACGGCGCATGGCGCGTGCTGGCTGAGCAAGATGCTGATGGTTATTGGCTGGTTCCGAACGAGGGCACGAGTGGCGATGACCATGACAACGTACGCGTCAAATTCTACTACGGAACTATGGATCAGCAGGCCGATGCGACACTGATCAATCGTGCGCGTCCCGCTGGCCGCTGGACCGCAAACCACCGTGGCGCAGGCGTTGCTTATGCGATTGTGTTCTCTGAATTGCGCAAAAACGGTGATGGCCTAACATCTCCGGCAAAACTCCTCTTTGAGGTCGTTGGCGCTCCTCTTTATGATTGGCGTAAGGACAGCACAGTCGGTGGATCTGGGCCTCATCGTTGGGATAATCAAAACACATGGGAATACAGCGATAATCCCGCCGTGCAACTCTACAATCTGGAACGTGGCTTCTTCAACGGCGCTCAACGTATGGTTGGTAAAGCAGTCCGTGCAAGCAGGCTTCCACTCGCTGAATATACGCAAGCCGCAAACATTTGCGATGAGTTGATGATTGACAACACAAAGCGCTATCGCTCAAGCGCAATTGTGAAGGATGGCCCAGGTGCAAACCACGATGCGAACCTCACGCCTATTCTTGAGGCAATGTGCGGATCGTGGGTTGAGCGTGTTGATGGAGAATTTCCGATTGCCGGTGCGCCACAGGCTATTGTCGCCACAATAACCGATGATGATATCAAGAAGGGTGCTCCGCTTCGGGTGAGTACCAAGCGCAAGCGGTCTGAACTGATTAACACCGTCGCTGCGTCTTATATCTCGGCAGATGATTTCTATGAAACGAAAGACGCCGCGACCCGCATCGACACAGGCGCTTTAGCAGAAGACCGCGAGACGCTTGCCAGTGCTATCCCGTATGGTGCTGTCACCGATCCTAAGCAGGTTGACCGTCTGGCAGATATTGCAATTCGGGGCGCTCGCTATCAGGCATCCGCCGAAATCACCGTTCATCCTAAGTTTCTTGATATGATCAAGGAAGGGCGGTGGCTTCGTTGGAACAGTGCGAAGTATGGCGACAGGACGTTTCAGGTTCTCACGCGCCAGCTCGGCGGAGTTAATACGGATGGTGCGCGTGATATCTCAATTGCGTTGCAGCAGATCAGCAACGGCGTATTCGATCCGACTGCGTATGAAACCAACCCTCCGAATATCGTGGTTGTTCCTCCGCCTCAGTATCTTGCTGAGGTCCAGAACTTCGACGTTATCCCGATCCTTGTCAAGGCAGACGGCGGTGGCCAGTTACCCGGTGCGCGGCTCCTTTGGGACACGATTGATGACATTTCCGTTGTTGGTGTCGATATCGAGTATTGGCCAGCCAATGACCCGACGCAGGTGTTTAAGCCGTTTGTTACCTGGGATGTTACTAACGTCATCCTTGTTGAAGGGCTGACATCGCTCACGGATTGGTTTGTTCGCACCCGACTTCGTGTTGATAACGGTCGCAACGTTGCATGGTCCACACCTAAGCCTTTCCACACTTTAAATGCACAAAGTGAACAGAACCCGATTGATTATAAGGGGCTTGCTGAAGACCTCAAAGGCTATCTGGGATGGATTGGTCCACAGATGCGCGAAATCATCCGTCAGGCGGAAGAACTGGCGACAAGAACGTCTGATAACCACAATGCCAATTATTCGGATATTCAGCGTCTCAGCCGCCAGCTTACAAGCACATTCGCTGATGCAAAGGCGCAGTGGGAAGAGGAAATTCTGGTCGCAACTGGCCCAAATAGCGTCATAGTTCAGCAACTGACGCAACAGAAAGCTGAAATAGACAGCAAGGCATCAGCTTCAGCTCTTAATGCTGTTACCAGTCGAGTTAGTGAAAACGAAGGTTCTATATCGTCACTTTCTCAGCAGTTGACACAGACGAATGCAGCAGTTGGCACTAAAGCAGATGCAAGTACGGTCGTCTTACTTCAAGATCGTGTCGAAGATATCGAGGGAGATGTTAGCGCGCAGTCGAACTTGATCGGCACTTTAACAACCCGCGTTAACGCCGTCAGCGCGAATGCTACTTTCCGAATGGCAAGTTCTGTCGCTCCGACTGGCTGGAATTCTCGTATTGGTATGCAGGTTGAAGGCGGAACGGTCGGCGACTGGAAAAGTGCAGGGTTGTTTCTTGATGCCAATGCATCAGGCGCTCGTATCGCGATGATCGCCGCTCAACTGGTGTTCTCAAACGGTGATGAGTATTTCAGGCCGTTCGTCATTCAAAATGGCATCATGTATGGCGATGCCTTTGTTATGGATTGGGCAAAAATCCAGAATGTTGAAATCACGTGGGCGCAGATTGGTACGGCTGTTGTCAATAATCTGATCGTCGGAACGAGCAACCTCGACTTCAACGCCGTCACGCGTTCCTATTCCAATTCTGGTTCCGCCTCAGCTGCCGGTGCTTTCGTCACATTGAACACGACAAGTGGCCAGGGAAATACAGCTCTCATAGATTGTCAATTTACCACTTCCTTCACGACGACTGGCGGTAGCAATACCGTTACGATCAGACTGGAAAACCTAACCACAAACACTGTGCTTCGTTCATTCACTCAACAGTATGGAAATGGGGGGCAGTCCTTTAACGGAAACTCAATGGCTATCGATAGCTCTGCCGTGGTTGGTCAAAATGTCTACAGACTAATGTTTGTATGGAATGGCACAGGAACCGGCAGCATTAACGCATCGGGCGCTTTGAAAGCCCTGATCTGGAACCGCTAATCATCAAAATCCAATCATTCGCACCGCATGAATACGCGGGGAGGTAACTCATGGCTGTATTGCCTGATTATGTCAGTGGCACCATTACACTCGCCAATGGCTCAACAAATGTGACCGGGTCAGGGACGGCGTTTCAACTCGCAGCTTTCAAGTCTGGTGACACACTTCAAATCCAGAACCTGACTGCGGTCATCGCTAGTGTGAACAGCGACACGTCACTGACGTTAACAGCACCGTGGACAGGAACAACACTGACGAATGCACCATACCGTGCTCGTTATCTCCCAGACGGCGCTCGTGTGACCGCGCAGACGACCACAATGATTGAGCTTCTTGGCAACGGCAATCTTCAATCCATCGCAGGTCTGACAGGTGCCGCCAACAAAGGAATTTATTTCACTGGTGCCGGAACAGCTGGGACTTTTGATCTGACGGAACTAGGCCGCGCTCTTTTGGCTCTAACCGGAACCAACGGGAATATTCCTGTCATGACGGGTTCGGGAGCGGTAGCTAGTCGGCCCATTGTTGGAACGGTTTCACAATCGGGCGGCGTTCCTACTGGCGGTATTGTGCAGTCAGGTACAAACGCCAACGGTACGTTTGTGAGATTTGCAGACGGAACTCAAATTTGCTGGCGCGTAAATTCAACTGCTTATGCGATGATAACAGGGCAAACAGGCGGCGGATTTAGGTCGGATGCGGTAAATTGGGCTTACCCTGCTTCCTTTATCGCCCAACCGGGTCTTTTGGCCCTTAACAACGGTGCCGTCCCCGGAGCAGCTGGCAGTGCATTTCCGTTCGTTGTTCCGGGTTTCGGTGGTGGCACTACAAGCGTCGTTTTTTACTTATTTAGCATGAACAACGCTGCTGTATCAGGGCTTTATTCTTTTGCGATAGGAAGGTGGTTCGCATGATCATTCATTTCTCTCCCGCGATGTCAGATGGCAGTATCACCCTGTCAAAGAACGGTGATGTTCTAACGGTCAACGGGGACGCTCTCGATTTCTCCGATTTACCTGAAGGCGGCGAATATCCAGCTGAGGCTATCGACAATGAATTTATCATCGGCGGAGTTAAGCGCGTGGATGGCAAGGTAAATATCACCATCCGCCTTCCTTATACTAATCCTAACCCGCCGCATTCGGTTGCTTTCCCTGCACCTCTAATCGTGGATCAGGACGGCGCAATTGCATTGCCGGAAGGCTTAGCTGCTGAGGTCCAAAATGCCGATTAATAAAGCCCTTCTTATCACTGCGGAAATGAAGCAGGCTGATGCGGTCAGCTCGGCTATCACTGGCTTTCGGATTGTTATCCAGCAACTGATAGATGAGAAAGCGAGTGAACGCCAGTATGACAGCGGCGCGACCTTGGCAAGTTACGTCAACTCGACAATTCCCGAATGGTCTGCCGAAGCTAAGGCCTTTGTCGCGTGGCGTGACGCGGTTTGGCTCTATGCACTGGCGGAATTGGACAAAGTGCAGAATGGCGAACGCGATCAGCCCAACGTTGCGGAATTCTTAGCTGAGTTGCCGGTTTTTGAGTGGCCTGAAGCTTAAACCCCGCCGCAAACAATTTCACCTTGTCGCACCGCCCTAAGGGCGGTTTTTTATTGCCACACATTATCCCCGTCACGCTGGCGCAGGGTAATGTGGTGGGGTGACAGTACTAATAATCTGAGGCCCTGCAATCGCGGGGCCTTTTCTTTTGCCGAAAGGAAACACCGTGAATATGAACCTTGGCGATACCCGTCTCTTGATTGAGGTTGGTCGAGAACGCGGACTATTGCGCAATCAAATGGCGTATGTGCTTGCGACTGCTTACCATGAAACGGCTAAGACAATGAAGCCGATCAACGAAATGGGCGGCGAGAAGTATCTTCGATCGAAGAAGTACTGGCCTTACATCGGTCGTGGCTATGTTCAAATCACTTGGAAGGTGAACTACGAAAAGGCTGGTAAGGTTCTGGGCGTGGACTTTGTGTCAAAGCCTGAATTGTTGCTCAAGCCTGAATATGCCGCGCCCATCATCATCGCTGGCATGGCCGAAGGCTGGTTCACTGGCAAGAAGCTTTCCGATTACATTACCCTGCAGAAGTCCGACTTCAAAGGCGCTCGACGGATCGTCAATGGAACCGACAAGGCCGATCTGATTGCAGGCTATGCGCGTGAGTACGACAAGGCATTGCTGGCAGAGGGCTATGGCGTTGATACCATCATCGAAGCCAAGCCGAACGATGTGTTGCCTGAGCCGGCTGTTGAAAAGCCAGTGTCCAAGTCTTCACGCTTTTGGACTTGGTTCAGTACCGGTGGCGGTGCTGCTGTAATGCCGTTTGTGGACTGGAAGGTGCAGCTCGTCATTGTGGCCGCAATCATTCTTATCGCAGCATATGCGATCTTCACGATGCCACAGGCCAAGGCCAAGCTTGAAAAGCTGGTGGATGCGATATGAGCGCAATCTGGGCCGTAATCCCCAACTGGTTGAAGATCGTCGCCGCCGCTGTTCTGGCGGTTTTTTTGTGTCTGGCGGTTGGATACGTCGCTGGAACCATCAAAGAGCGTCACCGGTCAGCATTGGCCGCAGCAGAAGCAACCGCAAAGGCAATCCAAAAGAGGGCGGATATAGATGAGGAAGTTATCAATATGGATGCTTACAGGCTTTGCCTTGAGCTTGGCGGGGTGCGCGAGCAATGCGACCAACTGCGCGGGCTGGAAGCCAGTAAGCGTTAAGCCTGACACGGCTCTCTACCTGTCCGCCAATGATTTGAAAGCCGGGCAGGGTATTGCAGGGCATAATGCGTTCGGGAAGTCGCGGGGGTGCTGGTAATGACTGATGCAGGGCAGGAGCGGGCATTAGGCCGTGTCGAGGGCAAGCTTGATCATATCATCAGGGATCAGGAGCAAGCCAGATCAGACCGGAAGCAGCAATATGAGCGCCAAGAGAAAACCGAACGTCTGCTTGAGGAAATGAGCAGGCAGATGAAAGGCATGAACCATCGTCTTGAAAAGGTCGAGGAACCAGTTGCCGACTTCAATCGCTGGAGGGAGCGTGGCGTTGGAGCGATCATGCTTGTGTCATTCGCAGCCGCATCACTCGGCGGATTATTTGCCACCTTTGGAAAGAAGATTTGGGCGTTGATGACGGGGTGAAAGGTGAGGGCGAGGAACGGGATTACTGAATGGTTTCAATATCGTTTTTGGGTCGTAGGTGAGGGGATTTAAGGACCCTCATATTGTTGTTATGTATTTGATTATATTAAACAAAATACGCAATTTTAAGGAGTTCGAATGGTGGGCGTAACAGGGATTGAACCTGTGACCCCTACAATGTCAATGTAGTGCTCTCCCGCTGAGCTATACGCCCATTCGATGTGGCGCATACACCATATAGCGTTGCGCCCGTCAATGCCCTTTTTCCAAGTTTTTTATTCTTTTTGTTGAATACCTTACTAAAGGCCGGCAAAGCCGCTGGTCGCCTTAGGCGGCGATCAGCATTTTTTCAATTTCGTTTACGAGATCGCGCAGGTGGAAAGGCTTGGAAAGCACTTTCGCATCGCGCGGGGCGTCCGAATCTGGATTAAGGGCGACTGCGGCAAAGCCCGTAATGAACATTATCTTCAGGTCAGGATCGATTTCGGTTGCGCGCCGCGCAAGCTCGATGCCATCCATTTCTGGCATGACGATATCGGTTAGCAGCAGCGAGAATGGCTCCTCACGCAGCCTCTCATAGGCGCTGGCACCGTTATCAAAATGAGTAACGTGATAGCCTGCCTTTTCCAGCGCCTTCACGAGGAAACGACGCATATCATTGTCGTCTTCAGCTAGCAGAATTCTTTTCATGGGTCCGTCCGAATTTCGCGCCGTCGATTTGTGCCTCCAGGCACAGATGGCGACTCAGTTTTCACACTAGAAAACGCTTTTTTGGTAAATATGAAATGAATGCTCTCGCAAATGTTAATTGTTATGGCCACTGTTTGGCAACAAGCTGTTATGTGTTACAGCTTTGCATCGTTTGAACAGTCTGCCAAGGGGAGGAAGGCTGGTTTTCAAATATTGGATATTGTACCTCGCCGGACTATTATAAGATACTGCTTTGAAAGCGTAATTATCTTATGATCGGTCGTCCAAAGGCAGTCGAGACGGGTTGAAGTATGAGTCTGGAACGTGATTTTCATCTGATGCCCCCTTTCGAGGTCTGCGCACCAGCGCAGCAGCGCATTCCTTTCGTTTTCAATTCTCCCCATAGCGGTCGAGTCTATCCCAAGTCGTTTCTCGAAGAATCACGGCTAAATTCGCTCGCCATTCGCTATTCCGAAGATTGCTACGTCGATGAGCTTTTTGCAGCCGTGCCGCGCCTTGGCGCGCCGCTGCTCAAGGCGCACTTTCCGCGCGCCTTTCTCGACGTGAACCGTGAGCCATACGAGCTTGATCCGCGCATGTTTGCGGAGCCTCTGCCGCCATATGTGAACAGCCAGTCGGCCCGTGTTGCGGGTGGGCTGGGCACTGTGCCGCGTCTGGTCGGCGAAGGACAGCTGATTTATCCTGGCCGTATATCACTTGGAGAGGCTTATTATCGTATTGAGGAGCTCTATAAGCCCTATCATCGTGCGCTGGATGGTCTGCTCCAGTCGACGCATGAGCGGTTCGGCTATTCGGTTCTGATTGATTGCCACTCAATGCCGGGCGGCACGCGCTCCGGCGATGTTGGCGGCCGGCCTGATTTCATCATTGGCGATCGTTTCGGCAGATCCTGCAGTGAGCAGCTGACACAGGCGGCAATAGAGTTACTGAGGAGTCTCGGTTATACAGTGGCGCACAACAAGCCCTATGCGGGTGGTTTTATCACCGAGCATTATGGCAGGCCCGCAGCTGCCTGCTATGCGCTGCAGATTGAGATCAACCGCAGTCTTTATATGAATGAGGAGACGTTGCAGAAGCTTGTCGGCTTCGATGCGCTATGTGCCGATCTCTATCAGTTCCTGAGCGATCTCACGTCCTTGCCGGATGAACTTCTGGTCGTACCGCCGCTCGCAGCAGAGTAGCCGTCTGGTGCTGCTCAGGACAGAAAATCCATCATCAACTGCATAAAAAAGAGCCGCGCTCCAAGAAGAAAGCGCGGCCAAAGACTAGGGAGGAAATGCCCCGAAAGGCACCGACAGGACAGCCTGTCTGACCTTTAAGCTACGCGTCAAAGCCTTATGCGTCAAGGATTTACGCATATTTTTTGTGCTAAAAAATAGTCAGCTCAAATTATGAGCAATATTAGCATGAGATGCACATCAATGCATCATTTTATGAAAACGGGAGATTGGGATTGCTGATCGATAAGGCATTTTTTTCCGAAGTCGCTTCGGTCGCCGCTGCTGAAACCTTGCCACGGTTTCGCCAGTTCAACGAGATCGACAACAAATATACTTCGGGATTTGATCCGGTCACGGAAGCCGACCGCGCTGCTGAACGTGCGATTCGTGCCGTGATCGGGCGCGAGTTTCCAGATCACGGCATTCTTGGCGAAGAATATGGCCCGGAAAATATCGACCGCAGTCATGTCTGGGTGATCGATCCCGTTGATGGCACCCGCGCTTTCATTTCCGGCCTGCCTGTATGGGGAACGCTGGTCGGTCTGACCGTCGATGGCGATGCAAAGGCTGGTATGATGTCTCAGCCTTTCACGGGTGAGCTGTTTTACGGTGACGCCAATGGTTCATATCTGGTCCGCGAAGGTGCGGAACCACGTCGGCTTTCTGTGCGCGCTCAGGCAAAACTTGAAGATGCGACAATGTTCACCACCACCCCAGCGCTTTTCAAGGGCGATTTGCGCCATAGCTTTGACCGGCTGGAAAATGCGGTGCGTCTGTCGCGTTACGGCGTTGATTGCTATGCCTTTGCGATGCTGGCCAGCGGCTTTGCCGATATCGTCGTGGAAGCGGGCCTTCAGCCTTATGATATCGTGGCGCTTATTCCAATCATCGAGCAGGCGGGTGGTGTTATAACACAGCGCGATGGTGGCCCGGCAGAAAAAGGCGGTGATGTTGTTGCCGCAGCTTCACCGGCGCTGCACAAGGCCGCTCTTGATTTGCTGAACAGCTGATCGTCAGGCTTTGTCTGGATTTGCAGGCTCTATGCTCTCTGGAAGCGCTTCAATTTCCGACGTACCGGGAATGAACGCATCAAAGGCGGCAAGAGCCTGCTCCCGGTAGAAATCGGCTTCCTGAAGCAATTCATGGCGCGCCCCGTCGATGACGACGAGGGAGACGTTGCGCGCGCTGGCAGCAAAACGTTCTATGGCTGTGGTCGAGACGACCTTGTCCGCACCTGCAGCGATAACCAGTACAGGCACCGTCGGCCCATCATAGAAGCCGGGCTGGTAAATACGCGCAGCCGCAGCAAGCGCATTGCCGATCCAGTTGATTGTCGGCCCGCCAAGCGCCAGTTCCGGATGTTTTCGGACCACCGCCATATTGCGTTCAAATCGTGCCGGATCATTGGTGAGCGGGTTGTTTTCAAAGGGCCTTTCACCGCGTACGCGTCCACCGGCGGCATAATTTCGGCCCATTCCCAGCCAGCGCAAGGCGGTTGCTATGCGGCGCATTTTGTTGTCGCCGGATTGTGATGGACGTAATCCCATCAACGGCGCGCACAGCACGATACGGGTCACGCGCGATGCCAGTTTGTGAATCGAAGAATAGGTAATCAGAGCGCCTGCCGAATGCGCCAGCACATAGAAGGGGGGCGGACAATCAGGCAGCACAATCTCGGTCAGAAACTGATCGAGATCGTCGGTATAGTCACCGAAATTCCGAACATAGCCGCGCAGTCGGTCTTTGAGCAGCCGTTGCGAACCACCTTGGCCCCGCCAGTCGAGCGTTGCGACCGTGAACCCGCGTGTGGCCAGATCCGAGATGGTTTCAAAGTATTTTTCGATAAACTCATTGCGGCCCTGCAGCAGAATGATGGTGCCGCGCGACGGTTTTGTTTCGGGCCTCATGATGGCGTAGCGCAGATTTATGCCATCCTTCGACGTAAGCTGTCCCGATGTCGTCCCTGCGGGAATGGGGTTCGCGTCGGTTTCAAAAAGAAGTTCTGACATGATAGCATTTCCAGCAAAAGTGCGAAGCGGCTTTGCGTCGGATAATGCGTGAAAACAAACAGTTACAGCGGCTCCAACGATTAAGTCTAAACTGGATCCGCTGTAAGGCTGCGGCCCCAATTTAAATCATGCACCAGTATAATCGGATAAAGAATGATAAAAAGTAACCGGAAGTTTGCAAGCAAACTTCCGGTTCAGGAAACAACCAGTGCAAGGGACGTTACACTGGCTGATCTTTCCAAATCAGAGAATATTACCAGCCGCGACCAACGCGACGTTCATCAATGATGCGACCGCTGAATGCATCGACCACAACGATTACGCGGCGGCCATTCGGGCGGGTTGCCTTGACGAGGTAAGCTCCGCGTTCGCGGCGCATGTCGCCAACGTCATAGCCGCGGCGCTGCAGTGAACGCGAAATCTGGCGTGGGCTTAGTGTTTCCCGGCGACCATAGCCGTCACCCCAGCCTGGTCCGCGTCCCGGGCCTCTATCATATCCACGATCTGGACCGTCCCAACCCGGACGTGGTCCTCCGCGTGGCGGCATCGGAGGACGATAGCCATCGTCGTCGTAATACTGGACCTGAACACGCAGGCCGTTATCAGCTGCATGGGACGTAGTCGCAATTCCGGTTGCGACGGTGGCAAGTGCGGCAAAAGCAAGATAAGCTTTTTTCATAACCGTAATCCTTTGATGAACCCGCCTCTCAGCAGGCATAGTGGGACAATAGCCCCAAGCATCTGAACGCTCACCGAAGATGATGTTCATTTTGGGTTCATTGCATGGCGTACCCGCCAATTTCCGGGGGGCAGGCGATCAGGAGTTGTTACGCCAAGTGATAAGCCGTGTAACGATATTCTCAGTGCTCGTGCGCGGCCGTGGCAGCGTTTTATGCAAGACACAGTAAAATCGGTCTTGAAATGAAAAAGCAGCATTCCCAATTAAGTTTTGCGGTCGCCGATAACGGGATCGCCGGCATGAAGAATTCGCCAGAATGGGAGTTCTGCCGCCAAACCAATGCATTATGTCGCTCTTAAGGAGGGCTTACACATGCGTCACGTTGATTTTTCCCCGCTCTATCGTTCCACGGTAGGTTTCGACCGTCTTTTCTCGTCGATGCTCGACACGCTCGCATCGCCAGAAGGTTCGCAGTCTTATCCGCCATACAATATTGAGCGGACCGGTGAGAACACCTATCGCATCACCATGGCCGTTGCAGGCTTTTCGGAAAGCGAACTTGAAATCGAAGCCCATCGCAATCAGCTGACCGTGAAAGGCCAGAAGGCCGAGAACGATGATTCTGAAACCGGTGAAGTGCTTTATCGCGGCATTGCTTCGCGTGCTTTCGAGCGCCGCTTCCAGCTTGCAGACTTTGTTGAAGTCGCTGGCGCCAGCCTCAAGAACGGTCTGCTCCACATCGATCTCAAGCGCGAAATCCCTGAACAGATGAAGCCGCGCAAGATTGAAGTCAGCAAAGCATCGGTTGGGGAAGCCCAGCAGATCGAAACGAAAACTGCCCACTAATCTCTGCTGAAGACTATGTATAAAGAAAGCGGCGCATTAAGCGCCGCTTTTTTGGCTTTTGAAATATCGGCTTTAGAGCATAAGTCCGGGTACCGATCTGATCCAAGCAGATCGAAACCCGTTAAGCGATAAGCTTGCCGAATTGATCAACTTCTTCTTCGGTATTTGCAAAGCTTGTGACGAAGCGTGCAAAGATTTCGCCTTCGCTGATGCGGTTGACTTCCGAATGCGGCGGGTTCCAGTCATAGAACATTGCACCAGCATCGCGCAGCCGGTCATAGACTGACTGCTTCATGATTGCGAAAACCTCATTGGCCTCGGGCTTCCATGCAAGTCGCATTTGGCTGGATGCGTCGATGTGACGGGCGAGCCGCGCAGAGAGCGCATTGGAGTGTTTCGCAAGTTCGATCCAGAGATCATCTGCGAGATAGGCATCAAACTGTGCCGCGATGAAGCGAGTCTTGGAGAAAAGTTGCGCTGCGCGTTTGCGGATGAAAGGCAGGTCGCGCGCGCGGGCGGGGTCCATGAAGACAAGCGCTTCCGCACACCAGCAACCATTCTTGGTGCCGCCAAAGGATACGATGTCGACGCCCTGCTTCCACGTCATTTCCGCTGGCGTCAAACCAAGTGATACCAACGCGTTGGCAAAACGTGCGCCATCCATATGCAGCGGCAGGCCTGCATCACGGCAAATCTGTGAGATCGTCGCAATATGTTCAGGCTGATATAGCGTGCCGACTTCTGTGGCTTGCGTGATGCTGACTGCCATCGGTTGACCAGCATGAACGAAGGCCGGATTGAAACGTTTGAGCTCGCGCTTGAGTAATTCAGGATCGATACGACCCATTGCGCCATCAATCGGATGCAGCCGTGCGCCGCCGGTGAAATATTCAGGCGCACCGCATTCATCTTCAATCACATGCGCTTCGCGATGCACGAGCGAGACACCGCCCGGACGGTTGACGCTGGCAAGGGCCAGCGAGTTGGCCGCCGTACCAGTGCCGACAAAGAAGACCGCCACTTCCCGCTCGAACAATTCGTTGAAACGCTGTTCCACGCGCTTGTCGAGCTCGCTGGCACCATAGGCAGCAGCAAATCCATTTGCATGGAGGGAAAGACTTTCAGCGATTTTCGGGTGGGCGCCTGCCCAATTGTCTGAAGCAAAATGCACGATGTTCTCCGCTGGCGGTATGACCTGAGAGCGCATTTCGATCTGACTGGATCAGATCGGCGCTCCAAGCTTTTGTTTCATCGCGCATCTTTATCCGAAAACCGTTTCACACTTTTCGGGATGCGCTCTAGAGCAAAGGTCTATAACCGGACTCGTTAACAGGTGTAAGGTGTACATGTGCTAAAATTCTGGCCGAAAATGTCACTTTTCGATGTGCCCTATGCCAGATATGTGCCGCGCCAAACTGACGCAACCAATGCTAAACGTAATTAAATAATGCTGTGGCTTATATCTGCGACACTTTGTTTCGCAATTGGCTCGAAAAAATCATGTTTCCATCTTGTGAGCGAATTTGAATTCTGTCATACGTGATTAGGACAGTAATGCTGACTAATTCACCCTTGCTGTCCAATTCATCACTGTGATCGTCAGGTTTCTTTTCAAAGCTTCCGTCAGTTACAGAAAGAAAGTGTCGCGCAGATCGGGTTAATCCGGCAGAATGCGGCACTTAATGAGACAGGGGAGTTTAGCGCACCGCCATGGTGGGCTGAGGTCGCTTGTCGAGCCTGAAAGACTAAGGCGCCAAAACAATATTCCTTTCGATGGCTATGCCATCGGCCCCGGAACGTCGTCCAACGCCTTTTCGATAAGGCTTTCCATACACAGACTAAAGTGCGTCCCAAAAAGTGCGAAGCGGTTTTTGGATCAGACGCACGGCGAGACACAGCGCATCCCGAAAAGTGCGAAGCGGTTTTCGGATCAGATGCGCGACTAAAACAGTTCGGAACGAATAGCCGTTCCGGTTCATTATCGTATCGCGCAGGGTTGCGCGCTCACTGGAGGGAATGACGATGCCGCATTTGACGCCATCTGTATCGCATGTGGATTTACACAACGGTCAGAACGGAACGGTCAAAGCTGCGACCAATTCCACCAACGCCACCCGAAAAACGCGAACTTCGGCGGGTACTCCCCCCGCCCAAGGCCTCTATGACCCGCGCAACGAACGCGACGCCTGCGGCGTTGGCTTCATTGCGCATATGAAGGGTCAGAAGTCCCATCAGGTTGTCGAAAACGGCCTCAAGATGCTTGAAAACCTCACGCATCGTGGTGCGGTTGGCGCCGACCCTCTGATGGGCGACGGTGCCGGCATTCTGGTGCAGATTCCAGATCGCTTCTTTCGCGAGGAAATGGCTCGTCAGGCTATCGATCTGCCGCAGCCGGGGCATTACGCCGTAGGCTATATCTTCATGCCGCGCGATGCGGAATTGCGCGCACATATCGAAGATATCATCAAGGAAGTCATCGCTGCGGAAGGACAGACCTTCATCGGTTTCCGTCAGGTCCCTGTTGACAACTCTTCGCTGTCAAAGGCGCCGGAAATTGCCGCGACCGAACCCTTCCACGTTCAGGTTTTCATTGGCCGCAGCGCGACCATTGCAACCGACGATGAGTTTGAACGCCGCTTGTTTGTGCTGCGCAAAGTCATCTCCAATCGCATCTATCAGGAAAACGACGGCGACGATAAGGGCTTCTATATCGTCTCCATGTCGGCACGCACTGTCGTCTACAAGGGCATGTTTCTGGCCTATCAGGTTGGCGCCTATTACAACGACCTGAAAGACCCGCGCTTTGAAAGCGCTGTGGCACTCGTTCACCAGCGCTTTTCGACCAACACTTTCCCGTCATGGCGCCTCGCGCATCCATATCGCATGGTTGCGCATAATGGCGAAATCAACACGCTGCGCGGCAACGTCAACTGGATGGCTGCTCGTCAGGCATCGGTGGATTCGGAGTTGTTTGGCAACGACATTTCGAAGCTATGGCCGATTTCCTACGAAGGTCAGTCGGACACGGCGTGCTTCGATAATGCGCTCGAATTCCTGCATCAGGGTGGCTACAGCCTCGCACATGCGATGATGATGCTGATCCCGGAAGCATGGTCGGGCAACAAGCTGATGTCGGACGAACGCCGTGCGTTCTACGAATATCATGCAGCCCTGATGGAGCCATGGGATGGTCCTGCGGCTGTTGCCTTCACCGATGGTCGCCAGATCGGTGCGACGCTCGACCGTAACGGTCTGCGTCCGGCCCGTTATCTTGTGACTGACGATGATTTTGTCATTCTGGCTTCGGAAGCAGGCGTGTTGCCTGTTGAGGAAAAGAAGGTCGTCAAGAAGTGGCGTCTTCAGCCAGGTCGTATGCTGCTCATCGATATGGAAGAAGGCCGCATCGTTTCGGATGAGGAAATCAAGTCGCAGATCGCGCAGAAGCATCCTTACAAGCAGTGGCTTTCCAACACGCAGCTCATTCTGGAAGACCTGAACCCGGTTGAGCCTCGCGCGCTGCGCAAGGACGTAAGTCTTCTCGACCGTCAGCAGTCATTTGGTTACAGTCAGGAAGATACCAAGCTTCTGATGTCGCCAATGGCCACCACCGGTCAGGAAGCCATCGGTTCGATGGGGACGGATACGCCGATTTCCGCCATGTCCGACAAGTCGAAGCTGCTCTACACCTATTTCAAGCAGAACTTCGCGCAGGTGACGAACCCGCCGATTGATCCGATCCGGGAAGAGCTGGTGATGAGTCTTGTCTCCTTCATCGGACCGCGCCCGAATATCTTCGATCTGGTTGGTACCTCGCGCCGCAAGCGTCTGGAAGTGCGCCAGCCGATCCTGACCAATGGCGATCTCGAAAAGATCCGCTCCATTGGCCACACGGAAGATCGCTTTGATACCAAGACGCTCGACATTACCTATAATGTCGGTGAAGGCGCGGCGGGTATGCATGGTGCGCTTGAGCGTCTGTGCGACCGTGCGGAAGCAGCGGTTCATGGCGGTTATAACATTGTCATCCTGTCGGATCGTCAGGTTGGTCCCGATCGCATTCCGATCCCGGCACTCCTTGCAACAGCGGCTGTCCACCATCACCTGATCCGCAAGGGTCTGCGCACTTCGGTGGGTCTGGTTGTTGAATCGGGTGAGCCGCGCGAAGTGCATCATTTCGCCTGCCTCGCAGGTTATGGTGCGGAAGCAATCAACCCGTATCTCGCTTTCGACACCCTGCTCGACATGCATCGCCGTCGCGAATTTCCGCCGGAAGTTGACGAGAATGAAGTGGTCAAGCGTTACATCAAGTCGATTGGCAAGGGCATTCTCAAGGTCATGTCCAAGATGGGCATTTCGACCTACCAGTCCTATTGCGGCGCGCAGATTTTCGATGCGGTTGGCTTGCAGACGCGCTTTGTCGATCAGTTCTTCTTTGGCACCGCAACGAGCATCGAAGGTGTTGGCCTTGACGAAATCGCAGAAGAAACCGTGCGTCGTCATACCGATGCGTTCGGCAACGACCCGGTTCTGCTGACAGCACTCGAAGTCGGTGGCGAATATGCCTATCGTATGCGTGGTGAAGCACATCTCTGGTCGCCGGATGCGGTTGCGAAACTCCAGCACGCCGTCCGCACTTCAAACCCGGATACATTCACCGAATATACGTCCATGCTCGACTCTAAGGCGGCTCAGGCAAAGACAATTCGTGGCCTGTTCGATATCCGCTTTGCAGAAGCAAGCGGTCGCAAGCCGGTTTCGATTGATGAGGTGGAATCGGCTGCCGATATCGTCAAGCGCTTCTCGACGGGCGCCATGTCGTTTGGTTCGATCTCGCGTGAAGCCCATACGACGCTTGCGCGCGCGATGAACACCATTGGCGGCAAATCGAACACGGGTGAGGGTGGTGAAGAGCCGGATCGTTTCTATCCTCTGCCGGATGGCACGCCAAACCCTGAACGCTCTGCGATCAAGCAGGTGGCATCGGGCCGCTTTGGTGTGACGACGGAATATCTGGTCAATTCCGATCTCATCCAGATCAAGGTTGCGCAGGGTGCAAAGCCGGGTGAAGGCGGTCAGCTGCCGGGTCATAAGGTTGACGCGACCATCGCCAAGACACGTCACTCGACACAGGGTGTGGGCCTCATTTCGCCTCCGCCACACCATGACATCTACTCGATCGAAGATCTGGCACAGCTGATCTATGATCTGAAGAACGTCAATCCAGCCGCCGATATTTCGGTCAAGCTGGTGTCGGAAGTGGGTGTCGGTACGGTTGCGGCCGGTGTCGCCAAGGCGCGCGCCGATCACATCACCATTTCAGGCTATGATGGCGGCACCGGTGCATCGCCGCTGACATCGCTCAAGCACGCTGGTTCGCCGTGGGAAATTGGCCTTGCCGAAACCCATCAGACGCTGGTGTTGAACGGTCTTCGTTCGCGCATTGCGCTGCAGGTCGATGGCGGTCTTCGGACCGGTCGCGACGTGGTGATTGGTGCGCTGCTCGGTGCTGACGAGTTCGGTTTCTCAACCGCTCCGCTGATTGCCGCTGGCTGCATTATGATGCGCAAGTGCCATCTCAACACCTGCCCTGTTGGCGTTGCCACACAGGACCCTGTTCTGCGCAAGCGCTTCAAGGGCACGCCTGAGCATGTGATCAACTTCTTCTTCTATCTGGCAGAAGAAGTGCGCGCATTGCTGGCAGCTATGGGCTTCACCAAACTTGAGCAGATTATCGGTGAAACGGAACTGCTCGAAAAGCAGACCATGATCGATCACTGGAAGGCCAAGGGTCTCGACTTCAGCCGTATCTTCTACAAGCCGGAAGCCGAGAAGCACGAAATCTTCTGGACCGAGCGTCAGCATCATCCGATTGAAGATATTCTGGATCGCAAGTTGATTGCCGAAGCCATGCCAGCGCTGGAAAACAAGACCCCGGTCAAGATTGATGTCGCGATAAAGAACGTTGACCGTTCGGCAGGTGCGATGCTTTCGGGCGAAGTGGCCAAGCGTTTCCGCCACAAGGGCCTGCCGGAAGACACCATTGCTGTTACCCTACGCGGTACGGCTGGCCAGTCTTTCGGTGCCTTCCTTGCACGCGGCGTCTCGTTTGAGCTGATCGGCGACGGCAACGACTATATCGGCAAGGGTCTTTCGGGTGGTCGCATTGTCATACGTCCGCCAGAAGACACGCGTATTGTGGCTGAAAACTCGATCATCGCAGGCAATACCGTGCTTTACGGTGCGCTTGAAGGCGAGTGCTATTTCCGCGGTGTGGCAGGCGAACGCTTCGCCGTGCGTAACTCCGGTGCCGTCACGGTTGTCGAAGGCGTGGGTGACCACGGCTGCGAATATATGACGGGCGGTGTGGTTGTCGTTATCGGTCAGACCGGCCGTAACTTTGCAGCCGGCATGTCGGGCGGTGTCGCCTATGTGCTGGACGAAGAAGGTGACTTCGCACAGCGCTGCAACATGGCGATGGTCGAGCTGGAACCGGTGCCGGAAGAGGATGATATCCTCGAAAAGCTGCACCATCACGGCGGCGACCTGATGCATAAGGGTCGTGTGGATGTATCAGCAAACATGACGCGCCACGACGAAGAACGTCTGGTGCAGCTGATTGCCAACCATTTGCACTACACCGGCTCTACGCGTGCCAAGGATATTCTCGATAATTGGGAGAGCTATCGCCCGAAATTCGTGAAGGTCATGCCGGTCGAATATCGCCGCGCTCTGGAAGAAATGGAACGCATGCAGATCGGCGTCGCAGCTGAGTAAACTAATATCATAACGGGGTGCTCGTGCGCCTGAAATGGCGAATAGCCCCCGAATCTCACGTGGTGAGAGGAGCATGGAATAATGGGTAAGGTTACTGGTTTTCTTGAGGTTGATCGGCAGGTAGCAAAATACCAGCCAGCATCGGATCGCATTCGTCACTTCCGCGAATTCACGCTGCCGATGACGGATGGTGAAGTGCAGAAGCAGGCAGCACGCTGCATGGATTGCGGCATCCCGTTCTGCCACGGTCCAACGGGCTGCCCTGTGCACAATCAGATTCCTGACTGGAACGATCTCGTCTATAACAACAACTGGGATCAGGCGATCCGCAACCTGCATCTGACCAACAACTTTCCGGAATTCACCGGTCGTGTTTGTCCGGCGCCTTGCGAGGAAGCCTGCACGCTGAACCTTGAAGATGCGCCAGTTGCGATCAAGACCGTTGAACAGGCACTGGGCGACAAGGCCTATGAGCTTGGCTATATCGTTCCGCAGCCGGCAGCGCAAAAGACCGGCAAGTCGGTCGCGATCATCGGTTCGGGTCCGGCAGGTCTTGCTGCCGCACAGCAGCTCGCACGCGCCGGTCACATGGTTGATGTCTATGAACGCGAAAGCCGGCCGGGTGGTCTGCTGCGTTATGGCATTCCTGACTTCAAGATGGAAAAGCACCTGATCGACCGTCGCGTCGCCCAGATGGAAGGCGAAGGTGTCCGCTTCCTTTGTGGCGTCAATATCGGTGTCGATAAGCCGCTGCGCGGCTTGCTCGATACCTATGATGCGGTGCTTTATTCGGGTGGTTCGGAAAAGCCGCGTCCAGCCGGTATTCCGGGTGCAGACCTTGAAGGCGTGCATGATGCCATGCCTTACCTCGTTCAGCAGAACCGTCGTGTTGGCCGCGAAAACATTGAATCTGTCGCCTGGCACGAAGCGCCAATCCTTGCCGGTGGCAAGCATATTGTCGTTGTTGGCGGTGGTGATACGGCTTCTGACTGCGTTGGCACAGCTTTCCGTCAGGGCGCGGTCAATGTCACGCAACTCGATATTCGCCCGCAACCACCTGAAAAAGAAGACAAGCTGAGCGTCTGGCCTTATTGGGCAACCAAGATGCGTACATCTTCCAGTCAGGCCGAGGGGGCTAATCGCGAGTTTCAGGTGGCAACGCTTGAGTTCATCGGTGAAGACGGCAAGCTCACTCATGTGAAGTGCTGTCAGGTTGACGAGAAGCGCAAGCCGATTGCTGGCTCTGAATTCTTTATCAAGGCGGATCTTGCTTTTATCGCCATCGGCTTCTTCGGTCCGGCGGAAAACAGCGTGTTGAAGGAACTCGGCGATAAGCTCGAAATCGCAACGGATCGTCGCGGTGGAACTTCCGTGAAGGCCAATGAGCAAGACTATCGCACCAATGTCGATAAACTCTATGCAGCGGGCGACGTGCGCCGCGGTCAGTCGCTGGTTGTATGGGCAATTCGTGAAGGCCGTCAGGCAGCCCATGCAATCGACGCAGATCTGATGGGATCATCCGTCCTCCCTCGTTAATTCGGACTGCATCCATTAAAAAAAGCCCGGCTTGTAGCCGGGCTTTTTGTCGTCGTGTTAGTTCTGCTGGCGACTTTTGCGAATTGCCAGATAGATTATGCCCAGAAGCACGAACCAGACAGGTGTTACTTTCAGGGCAACCGCCGTATCCGGCTCCTGTGCCAGCGCCCAGAGAATGAAGGCGAAGAAGGCAAGCACCATAATGACGGAAGCGCGTCCGCCCGGCAGCTTGAAGGTCGATTTTTCATGCAGATCAGGACGCTTGCGGCGATACTGAAGATAAGACGCAAGAATGATCGACCAGATGAAGATGAACAGAAGCGCTGAAATCGTCGTGACGATGGTAAAGGCTTCAATGATGCTCTGACCTGCATAAAGCAGTACGACGCCTGCAAGCAGGAAGATGCAGGAGAAGAACAGCGCATTCACCGGCACCTTGCGGCTGTTAAGTTTGCCGAGTGTCTGCGGTGCGAGGCGGGAGGTTGCCAGACCATAGATCATGCGCGAGGTCGAGTAGATGCCGGAATTGGCGCTCGATGCTGCCGACGTCAGCACCACGAAGTTGACGACATGAGCAGCAATACCAAGACCTGCCAGCGAGAACATGGCCACGAATGGGCTTGAACCCGGGTCAACCTGATCCCACGGAATGACGGTAATGATGACGAACAGTGCACCCACATAGAAAAGCACGACGCGGATCGGGATCGAGTTGATCGCCTTTGGCAGATTGCGCGTTGGGTTTTCGGTTTCAGCCGCTGCCGTACCAACAAGCTCAATGCCAACAAATGCGAAAACCGCGATCTGGAAGCCTGCCACAAAACCAAAGAAGCCTGTCGGGAAAAAGCCGCCGTTCGCCCACAGATGCGTGACCGAGGCCTGAGTGCCATTTGGCAGCGTGAAATTCGTGATCAGCATATAGGCGCCAGCCAGAATAAGCGCTACGATTGCGATGATCTTGATTAGCGCAAACCAGAACTCGATTTCACCGAAATTGCGTACGTTTGGAAGGTTTAGCAGCAGCAAGACAGCGATTAGGCCAAGCGCTGGAATCCACAGAGCCAGTTCCGGATACCAGAACGATACATAGCCGGAAACGGCCACCACATCGGCAATACCGGTTACAATCCAGCAGAGCCAATAGGTCCAGCCAGTGAAGAACTGTGCCCATGGTCCGAGATAGTCGCCTGCGAAATCAGCGAATGAGCGATATTCGAGATTGGATAGCAGGATTTCGCCCAGCGCTCGCATCACAAAGAACAGCATGAAGCCGATGATCGCGTAAACCAGCAGAATGGATGGTCCTGCGAGCGAGATGGTCTTGCCCGAACCCATGAAAAGGCCCGTGCCGATGGCGCCACCAATGGCGATCAGCTGGAGATGTCGATTGGACAGATTGCGTGCAAGATGGGGTTCCTCCTCCCGGTTGGTTTCAACGGGAGGCTTCGATGCAATATTCATTCAGATGCCTCTTATGCATTGCGGTCGCGTCGGGGACGCACCCTCAAAATCATGCCCGAAACGGACAACAGGTTTCTGATAGACGAGGAATGAAGCAAAAGAAACTATGAGAAACATAGCATTTAGACTGAGAAATGCCGGGTATTTCACGGCATTTTCAATAAAACAGGGTCAGCTTGGTCTTTATTATACTTAAGTTTCAGTGATTTACGCTTTTCTGCGGCCAACTGAAGTCATCAGCCCGACCGGGGGCCATTTTGTGCTCCGCGAACGGCTTTTTCTCATCCTTCTCGCGCGAAGCCAGCGCTCCGCCCAGCAAAACACCGCTGTTGTCGCGGTCGATTTCACGAAGACTCATCGGAGCGATGCGGTCCACCGGCTTGGAAGGGTCTTGTTTTCCGGTCGTGGGCAGCAATTGTTCATTGTCGCGAATGTCTCCGAAAAGTGCCTTCAGAGGTTTTTCTGCGTAGAAAGCAAGTTTGCGTTTGCCAGCCGTGGTGGTGTTGATCCCGTCATTGCCGCGCAGACGCGCCGTCTGACCATTGATGTCAAAGCCTGTCTGGCTGAAATTGCCGTCATCATCAACAAAGCCGTCCCAAACATCGACAAACTTTGCGCCCGCCTTTTCGGATGTGGTTTGATAGATTTCATTGAGCGCAAGCATATCCTGCGACATGCCGCGCGGCCGAAACGGTGGTTGGCCAACCCATATCAGCGGATAATTCTTATCGGTGATTTCTTTCATGAATCTGGAAACGCGGCTTTGATATTCTGCCGTCCATTCGGGCGAGCGGGCCGCAAGACTTTGACCTTTGGCGGTGATCGCTTGTCGATCGTTTGAGCCAATCATCACAATCACAGCAGCGGGCTTTTCCTCATCAAGAATCTTGCCAATGCTGGCAGGCCAATCAAAATGGTCGTCGCGGACAAAGCCGGAGGAGCCGTTGATACGGCTGACGATGCGTATGTCCGGGTTGGACGCAAAGGCAACGTCGAGTCCTTCCGCAAGACCGTTGCCGATAAAGTCACCTACCACCAGAACCTTTTTGGCGTCAGGCTTCTTTTCGATGAAATTGACTTCGGGCTGAGGTGCGGGTGTGGGTGCGGAGCGAGCTGCGGGTGTTGTTTTTGGCACGCGTTTGGGTTTGGTCGGGCGCACACGCTGGGGCTTTGGCTGCTCATATTGCTGCTGTGGCTGTGCTTTCTTGGGACCGAACAGCAGGTCGAAAATTGTGCGTGGACGTTCCTGTGCCGATACAGATGACGAGGCGGAGAGAACCATCGCGAAGGCAACGAGCATCGCCGCTAAAGCGCTGAAAGCCGTTTTTTTGCACCGCTTTGCCTGCATTGGTCTCACCTTCCTGCTTCCGGAATAGTAGCGCCCACCGCTAAAAGAAAAAGGAGCGCACATAATGAACGCTCCATTGCTTTAAAGCGGCTCTAACGGCGACGGAGAACCGAAAGCACTTCCGCGCTTGGATGGCCGTCTGGCTGCAAGCCATTGCGCTGCTGGAACGCTTCAATCGCCTTGCGTGAAGTGGAACCGATCTTGCCATCGATCTTGCCATCGTAATAACCGAGCGCTTTAAGATGTGTCTGCAGTTCTTCGCGCTCGTTCATAGTGATTGGCGTGAAAGGACGGTTCCAATCCTGACGCAAACCCTGATAGCCACCGATGCGATCTGCAAGTAGGCCAACAGCGAGTGCATATTTATCGGCATTGTTATAACGTTTGATGACAGAGAAGTTCTTGCCCATCAGGAACGCTGGACCCTCACGGCCATCGAGAACTTTCAAAGTTACCTTCTCATTGGCATCCGGGAATGGACGGCCATTGGCGCGGACGACACCGAGCTTCTGCCATTCTGCAGCCGAAAGTGAGCCGGATGGGAACTTGCGGCCTGCCGGAAGCACAACTTCATAGCCCCATGTGCGACCTGGCTGCCAGCCATTGCGGTGCAGAAGGTTGGCGGCCGTTCCAAGAGCATCTGGAACCGAATTCCAGATGTCGCGCTTGCCGTTGCCATCCATATCGACCGCATAGGCCTGATAGCTTGTCGGGATGAACTGGGTGTGACCCATCGCGCCTGCCCAGGAGCCGGTCAGATGTCCGCGGTCAATATCGCCCGTCTGGAGAATTTTCATGGCAGCGATCAGCTGCGTGCGACCAAATTTGGCGCGGCGCTGATCGGCATAGGCCAGTGTCGCCAGTGAGCGGATCGTGTCCATCATGACGTCGTCGCGCTTGAGGATTTCGCCGTAATTGCTTTCCATCGACCAGATGGCCAGCAGGATGTTACGATCAACCGAGAAGCGCTGTTCGATGCGCTGGAGCCACGGACCCCATTTTTTCGCCATACTCTGGCCCACAGCCACGGAATGTTCATTCACGCGGTTGTCGATATAGTTCCAGACAGGTTCGTTGAATTCCGGCTGAAAGCGCGCTTTACGCAGCACTTCTGGATCGGGGGAATCAACACCTCGAAATGCGCGATCAAAAGTTGATGGCGATACGCCATTCTGAATAGCCGTGGCACGGAAACTGGAAACCCATTTTCGGAAATTGGCGTCAGCGAAAGCGCTGCCAGCCGTCAGCCCAGATGCAAGCATTGCCACCGCAACGGTTGCTGTAATCTTGGCGCACATTCCTCGTCCCAGAGTGAATGGAAATCGCAGCATTCTGTGTTTCCCTTCTGCAATCATGTTTTGCCGCCTCAAACGGCGAGTTGCCTTTCATGCCGAGCCTGTTTCATTTAGATTGCATTAAGTCGTTAATACTATCCAGTGTTGAATTTGGGGCCGACCCTGATGAGGCTTAAAATTATAGGCTTCAGGTTAGCATTTGGTTTACCATCGCGCGTTTTGCGAAAAAATTGCCTGAACTTTTATGAAAGACTTGAATCAATTAACATTAAGATGAGGTCATCGAATGTGATAAGGGAAAAGATGGAAATTCGCCATTCCTTAATGAAAACGCCCTATTTGAAATACAATGTTTTCAATGCTTTGATAGCACAACGCTGTTTGTAACAAATCGAGGAGACGAATGAGTTCGATCCGCAAAATCCGTAAGGCAGTTTTCCCGGTCGCCGGTCTTGGGACTCGCTTTCTTCCAGCGACAAAGTCCATCCCCAAGGAAATGCTTACCGTCGTCGACAAGCCAGTCATCCAGTATGTGGTGGACGAGGCTCGTGAAGCCGGTATCGAACATCTGATTTTCGTCACCGGACGCAACAAGGCTGTCATTGAAGACTACTTCGATGCACAGGTCGAGCTTTATTCCACGCTAGCCGAACGCGGCAAGAAGGCCGAGCTTGAGCACCTACAAGAATTGCAGCCGCAGCCCGGAACCACCAGCTTCACCCGCCAGCAGGTTCCACTCGGCCTTGGCCATGCGGTCTGGTGCGCACGTGAACTGGTTGGCGATGAGCCTTTCGCACTGCTTTTGCCAGATATGGTCATGCAGTCGAAGAAGGGTTGCTTAAAGGAAATGGTCGAGCTTTATGAGCAGACTGGCGGCAATGTGATTGCCGTGCAGGAATGCGATCCCGAGGAAGCCCATAAATACGGCATTGTTGGCAAGGGCAAGGCAATCGGCAACGGCTTTGAGATCAATCAGATGGTTGAAAAGCCTGCCAAGGGCACCGCACCTTCCAATCTCTACATCAATGGCCGCTACATTCTTCAGCCGGAAATCTTTGAGCTGCTAAGCAAGCAGGAAAAAGGCGCGGGCAATGAAATCCAGCTGACCGACGCCATGCTCAAGCTTGCAAATCAGCAGCAGTTCTTCGGTTTCAATTACCATGGGCGGACGTTCGACTGCGGCTCGAAATCCGGCTTTATTGAAGCAAACGTGGCCTTTGCGCTTTGGCGCAAGGATATCCGTCCAACGGTCGAAGTTTCGATTGCCGACCTGCTCAAGACTATTCAGCCGCAATAAGTTGAATTGAGTTGCATTCCAACAATACCCCGCTTTCATTTCTGAAAGCGGGGTATTGTTTTAGAGCACCGATCTGTTTGAATAAGATCTGTGCTCTAACCCTTTTTAATAAGAGCATAATTTTGTCTTAAACTGATCCAAAGTTTAGGGAATTATAATTTAACTTACAGCTCCATGCGTCGGCACATGGCGATGAAGCTTTTAACCGCCTGCGATGGCTCGCTTTTACGGAATGCGAGCGCCACGTCGGATGTGGTGGTAATGCCTGTCACATCAATATAGCGAATGCCGGGCAGTCCTACCGCACTCAGCGATTTCGGCGCAAGTGCCACGCCCATTCCGATTGATGCGCGGCTCACAATTTCGGTGAAATCAAGCGCCTGCGCGCTGATGTTGGGTTCAAAGCCTGCGCTGTGACAGGCTTCGATTGTTGTACCGTGAAAGCCGATATCAGCTGGCTGACGCGGGGTGATGAAAACTTCATCCTTTAGCGATGACAGACCAATGGCAGCCTGATGTGCCAGCGGGTGCGTTTCGCTGAGCACTGCAACAAGCGGCTCCTTTCTTACCACGAGGCTCGTCAGGCCCGGCAAAAGAAGAGCAGGCCAGCGCACGAATCCCATGTCGAGAAGTCCTTCAGAAATGCGGGTCAACTGCATCCGCAACTCCATCTCGACCAGATTGACCGAAACGTCCGGATATTCCTGTTTGAACTTGCGAATGGTCTCGAACACCACGCCCGAATAGGCGGCAGAGGCGACATAGCCGATGGAAATCTGACCGATTTCACCACGCCCGGCACGGTTGACCGCAATCATCGTCGCATCGACTTGCGTGAGTATTTTGACGGCCTCGCGATAAAGCACTTCGCCTGATTGCGTCAGTTGAACGGCACGTCGTGAGCGATCAAGAAGCGGCGCACCGAGAATGGTCTCCAACGCCATAATCTGCTGGCTGAGGCCAGGTTGGGCAATACCAAGTCTCGCGGCCGCCCGTTCAAAGTTTTTCTCTTCAACAAGCGCACAGAAATAACGCAAATGGCGCAGTTCAAAGGATTTTGACTTGATGAGATTGCTGCGCTGTTCCGGCATGACTGTTTCTTTGAATAATTCAAAACTATGGCGATTTTGATTAACATAACTCAAACTTATGAAAAATATGCCCTTGAATTATTGGATAGATTACGAAAAGATGATTAATGGGGTCCAGTTTAAACCTTGAGGGGATCAAAGTGAAAATCCTGGCCCGAAACCGCCAAGCATTATTGGTCGTCGTTCTTTCCGGTACAACATTTGCTTCTATCGTTGCAGCGCATGCGCAGGAAGCAGCAAGCCACACCGTGCTTGCACCGATTGTCGTCAATAGTGGTTCGGAGGATCCCACAGCGCCGATCAAGGGATATGTGGCTAAAACCAGTATCAGCGCGACGAAGACCGGCACACCGCTCGTTGAAACTCCCCAGTCAATATCGGTCGTCACAGCAAACGAAATGGCGGCACAGGGTGCACAGACACTGGGGCAGGCGCTTGGTTATACGCCCGGTGTTGTTTCCGAGCCTTATGGTTCCGATCCGCGCTTTGATTCACCGCTGATCCGTGGTTTTGATGGCCGTCAGGTACAGTTCTTAAACGGTCTTCGCCTGATGCGCACTGCAGGTGCCTCGGCGGTTGATCCCTATATGCTAGAGCGTATCGAAGTGGTGCGCGGACCTGCTTCGGTGATGTTCGGTCAGGGTAACCCCGGCGGACTGATCAATATGATCAACAAACGTCCGACCTTTGAGAAGTTCGGAGAAATTGGTGTTCAGGCTGGCAGCTATGAGACCTATGGCACCTATTTCGACTTTGGTGGTCCTGTTGCGGAAAGCGATCAGTTTACCTATCGCCTGACTGGTATGGTGCGCAAAGCTGGTACACAGACCGACTTTCTCGACAATGACCGCTATTTCATCGCGCCCGCTTTCACATGGAAGCCGGATGAAGATACCAAGCTGACCATTCTCACCAGCTTCCAGCACGACAATCCAAGTTCACCGTCGGGCCTGCCGCCGGAATTCACGCTCAATTCAACCGGCTACACCCTGCCGCGTGATTTTTCGCTGGGTGATCCTGATTTTGATCGCTCAAGCCGTGACGTCATCAATCTTGGCTATGAACTGGAGCATCGTATCAATGATACGTGGACCTTCCGCCAGAATGCACGCTTTTCCAATCAGAGCTGGCAATATCAGGCGCTCGGTTATTCTAATTCTGGTCGCATCACTGACGGCCGAACGCTGAGGCGTATCGCAACCTTTCAGGATGAGCGATTGAACACTTACAACATCGATAACAATCTGGTTGCTGAATTTAATACCGGCCCGTTTGAGCATAAGTTTCTCGCTGGCCTCGATTATCGTTACTTCGACAACAATGTCGAAACGCAGTTCTGGCGTTGGGCGCCGCTGGATATTTTTAACCCGATCTATGGTCAGCCTATCAATCTGACCGAAAGAAATCTGGCGACTAAGGTTGATTCAAGCCTGACACAGCTTGGCATATATGCGCAGGACGAACTGGCCTATGAAAACTGGCGAGCCACTTTTGGTCTGCGTCAGGACTGGGCGAGCACGAAGGGCACATCGAGCAATCTGAATTCAGGGATAACGCGTCCGCTCGACAAGGATGATCATAAACTGACAGGCCGTGCTGGCCTAGGTTACGTGTTTGATAACGGCATTGCGCCTTACATCAGCTATTCCACCTCGTTCGAACCGCTTGCTGTGCCTGCAACTGGCCCAGTACTGGAGCCGACCACTGGCAAACAGTGGGAAGCAGGCATTAAATATCAGCCGAATGGCTGGGACGGCTATTTCACAGCGGCCATTTACGATTTGCGCCAGCAGAATGTTGCTGTCTCGGTCCTTGAGAATGACAAAACTGTTACAAAGCAGATTGGTGAAGTACGCGTTCGGGGTTTGGAACTTGAGGGCGTTGCAAGTCTAGCACAAGGCCTCGATCTGCGCGCCGCTTACACCTACATGGATGCTGAAAATATTGAGGGAAATTATAATGGCAAGCGTCCTGCCAATGTGCCCAAACATGCCGCAAGCCTCTGGCTCGACTATACTTTCCAAGAAGATTCAGCGCTTGAAGGTTTTGGCATAGGCGGCGGTGTACGCTATGTTGGTCAACGTTACGGCGATCTTGATAACAATTATAATCTTGATGCAATCACTCTTACAGATGCTGCAATTCACTATCAGAAGGATCACATCAGGGCGTCGCTCAATATCAAGAATATTGCGGACAAGAATTATGTCGCAAGTTGCAGTTCGTTCGGATGTAACTATGGTGACGGCAGAACCTATCTGAGCAAGCTGACATTTACATGGTAACAGACCCGCAGCGCGGATCGATATTTTCTGCATCTCAAATCAGCCGCCGGAAAGCCCTTGGCCTTCTGGCGGCTTTGGCTTTGCCAAATGTGGCGCGCGCCAATCCATTTCCGCGCATTGCGGCAATCGATTGGGCCATGCTCGAATGTCTGGTGGCTTTGGGTGTCACGCCGATCGCGGCAACAGAGTTGATCCGATTTCGTGAAGATGCGGTTGAGCCGCAATTGCCTGCTTCCGTCGTTGATCTCGGTCTGCGGGGTTCACCGAATTTCGAGCTGCTCTATCTGCTCAAACCTGATCTGATCCTGAGTTCCCCTTTCTATACCCGGTATGAAGAGGCGATGAAATCGATAGCGCCGATCATGTCGTTGCCGTTTTATGTGCGCGGCGAGAGCCCCTATGAGAAAGCGCTGCAAGCTGTAACGGCGCTTGGCGATAAGCTTGAACTCAGCGCCAGAGCATCAGGTGTTATTGAGGCCCAGGCGAAGTTTATCGCTGAAGCAAAACAGGTGTTGAAGCCTTTTGCATCGCGCCCGACCTATCTCATCAATATCGGTGACGCGCGCCATTTCCGCGCTTTCGGCAATGACAGCATGTTTGGTGATGTGCTGGAACGGCTTGGTCTGCCAAACGCTTGGACTGATCGTTCCCGCTTTACATTTGCGGCTCCCGTTCCGCTGGAAAATCTGGCGGCAAATCCTGATGCGCGCATCATCATTATATCGGATATTCCAGTTGAATCGCGCAACAGCCTGCGCAACAGCGTGATCTGGCAGTCGCTCAAACCTGTCCGCGATGGTCGTGTCTATATGGTAGATAACATTAGTCCCTATGGCGGACTGACGGCCGGATTGCGGTTTGCCCGGCTTCTGAGCCAGGCGTTGCAGGCAAGCGGCGAGGCATTCCTGTGACCCGTGGTGGACTGATTTCAAGCGCTGTAATCGGCGTTATGACTGCCCTTGGGCTGTTTCTCTGGAACGCCAATGCGTTCTTACCTTTTGCGCAATGGCCTTCGCTGCCGTTTAACCCGCAAAACATGAGCACCGAGCAGGTTATTCTGGCCTATGCGCTGTTTCCGCGCGCTTCCGTTGCGATTTTCGCCGGTGCAGCACTGGGACTGGCGGGTGCTTTGCTGCAGCGGTTGCTCAACAACCCGATTGCCGATCCTTCGACGCTTGGCGTGTCATCGGGCGCACAGCTCGCAATTGTTACGGCAACGCTGTTCTTCCCGACTGTGCTTGACCAGTTTCGCTGGGCGGTCGCGCTTTCTGGTTCTGGTGTTGCGACCGCAATCGTGTTTCTGCTTGGCTGGCGCAGTCGGCTTGAGCCGGTGACGATGGTTGTGTCCGGTCTTCTGATCGGTGTGACGTGCAGTGCGATTTCTGCCGCAATGACATTATCGCAGGGCCAGTATCTCATGTCGCTTGTGACGTGGAATGGCGGTTCGCTGAGCCAGCAGGACTGGTCATCGACGATGGCCCTTGCTTTGCAATTCCTTGTCTGTCTCATTGCCGCAATCATGCTGAGCCGTCCGCTGACGCTCGCAGGCCTTGGCGATAGCAGTGCGCGCTCGCTGGGTGTATCGCTTTCATGGTTGCGTGTTGCGGTCGTGGCTGTTGCGGTGGTGCTGAGCGCAGGCGTTGCGGCCAGTGTCGGGCTTGTCAGTTTCATTGGTCTGGCGGCTCCTGCAGTCGTCCGTGGCTTCGGCGTCAGAAAGCCGGGTTCAATCTTGCTGGCGTCGCCTTTTGCTGGTGCCGTTCTTCTCTGGATTTGCGACGGAGCGGTGCAAGTTTTTGGCGCAAATCTTGGCGAGACTTTCCCGACAGGGGCAGTTACCGCGCTGATCGGCGGGCCTTTGCTGCTCTGGCTCATTCCGCGTGTGCGTTCGACGGCTTCCCAGCAATCCTCGCCTGCACAGGTTTTCAAACGTGCTTCAAATGCCAAACTTGGCTTGCTGCTCATCGCTCTGCTGGTCGCAGCTTTTCTCGCGCTAGCGCTTGCGCGTACGCCAGAAGGCTGGTTGCTTCTGACAGGCGAAAATCTTCGCGATATCTTGCCTTTGCGCTGGCCGCGCCTTCTGGCTGCCGCTGCTGCAGGCAGTCTGCTTGCAATGGCGGGCGCCGTCCTTCAGCGCCTCACTGGCAACCCGCTGGCAAGCCCGGAAGTCATCGGTGTGAGTGGCGGCGCAGGCATTGGTTTTGCTGTAGCCCTTACAATTTTCGCGGCACCCAACAATGCGCAATTGCTGCTTTGCGCCTCCATCGGTGCGCTGATTGCCATGCTGGTCGTGTTGAGCTTTGCGAGCCGCAGAAGGCTCTCATCCGCACGCTTGCTGCTGGCAGGAATTTCGGTCGGTTCGCTGGCATCGGCCATATTGAGCATCTTCCTTTCGATCGGCGATCAACGGTCGTGGCAGATTCTTGCCTGGCTCAGCGGCTCGTCCGCAACGGCAACGCCGGAAAGTTCGCTTTTCCTCGTCGTGCTGACATTCACAGTGATTGGGCTGGCATTGCTCGCATCGCGCTGGTTGACCATACTGCCGCTGGGGCAGACAATTCCAATTTCGCTTGGTTTGCCCGTGCGGTCTGCGCGGATATTGACGATCCTGCTTGCCGCGATTGCCAGTGCCGCCGCATCGCTTCTCGTCGGCCCTTTGAGCTTTGTGGGACTGATGGCGCCGCATATGACGCGTCGTATGGGCTTTTATCAGGTACAGTCGCATGTCATTGCATCAGCCGTGCTCGGCGCGCTTCTGATGGTGATTGCCGATCTTGGGTCGCGCAATGCAGCCTTCCCCTATGAGTTGCCGCTGGGCCTTTTCGCAGCCTTGGTCGGTGCGCCCTACCTTGCCTGGGCATTGAGTAAAAAAGGATAATGTGATGAAGACGAACACGCCGCTCTGGATGGATTCTCCGGAGAGATACGGGCTTGTGAGCCGGATTCTGCATTGGGCAATGGCCTATATTCTGCTCTGGCAGTTTGTGATGATCCTTTCGTGGAAAATAGTCGGCCCTTCACCGGTGCTTGACACCGTCAGGGTTTTAGGCCCTGCACATGGAACTGTCGGGTTTCTGACGATTGTGCTGGTTGTCGTGCGTGGCATCTGGGCATTCATCAATCGCAATCAACGCCCGCCGCATCAAGCAGGGCTGATGGGCAAACTGGCGCGCATTGTACATATTGCCTTCTACGTGTTGCTGTTTGCCATTCCGGCTCTGGCACTGTTTCGTGCCTATGGCAGCGGCAAGGGACGCGAACAATGGGGAATCAATATTGTCCCTGCAACGGGCGAGAAGGTGGAATGGATGATGGCACCCGCAAATGCGCTGCACAGCCTGCTTTCATGGGTTCTGTGCGGGTTGATTGTCGCCCACATACTGGCCGTGCTGTTTCATCGACTGGTTCTTAAAGACGGCATTCTTTCACGCATGGCTGGCCCGATGCGCTCTAAATTCAGAGTTTTGCCGCAAGGAAGTCGATAAAGGCACGGATACGCGCGGCGAGGTGAGGGTGGCCGGGGAAAACCGCATGGATTTTCTCGGGCTCCGCAGGCGACCATGCAGCCAGCACTTCCAAAAGTCGCCCGCTTGCCAAATCATCGGCAACAGTATGTTCTCCGGTCTTCATCAGTCCGCCGCCTTCGATGCAGATGCGTCTTAGGATCGTGCCGTCGCTGCCAAGAAAATTGCCGGAAACGACCTGCCGAATGGTGCGGCCCGTTTCAGGATCGGCAAATTCCCATTCGCTCGGCTGGAAATTATAGCGCAGACAATTATGCGTTTTAAGGTCTTCCGGTCTTTGCGGAGTGCCATGTTTTTCCAGATAAAGTGGAGAAGCAACCACCAGCCGACGCATCAGCGTGATGGGGCGGGCTTTCAACGCCGAATCCTTCAATATGCCGGAGCGGATCGCAAGATCGGTTCGCTCCTGCCAGAGATCGATAATGCTGTCGTTCAAGGTAATGTCGAGTTCTACCTCCGGATATAGTTTCAGAAATTCAGGCACCAGTGGCATGATGACCGTTGCACCAAAGCCGACCGTCGAACTGACACGTAATGGACCGCGCACTGCCGCCTGTGCGCCCTCGGTGATGCGCGCCTCCATTTCGGTCAGCCGGTCGAGCAGGCTGCGCGCTTCCGCCAGATAGATTTCACCTTCCGGTGTCGGCGTCAGACTGCGGGTTGACCGCACCAGCAAACGCACCTGCAAGCGATCTTCCAGCCGCGAAACAAGGCGGCTGATCGCTGACGGTGTCATGTTGAGCTGACGGGCGGCAGCGGAAAAACTGCCTGTTGCCACTGCGCGCGCAAAGACCTCCATTTCACCGAAGCGGTTATCCAAAACATCACCTGTGAATTTGATGAACAGTTATATGCAGGATTATCACTCTTATCATTTGATATCCAGAGCGCGATATGGAGACAAAGTTAAACAACAGGAACTCCTCCCATGCCTGTCGCTCTCATTGCTCTTACGATCGCTGCCTACGCGATCGGGACGACCGAATTTGTGATCGTTGGCTTGCTGCCGACGGTCGCATCGGATCTGAATATCACTTTGCCGCTCGCCGGATTGATCGTCAGCGTTTATGCGCTTGGCGTCACCTTCGGCGCTCCAATCCTCACAGCCCTGACCGGTCGTCTTGAACGCAAGCCATTGCTGCTCGGCCTGATGACGCTGTTCATCGCTGCCAATATGGTTGCAGCCTCCGCCCCAAGCTATGAAATCCTCATGGTCGGGCGCGTGCTGTCTGCCTTTGCGCACGGCGTTTTCTTCTCTGTCGGTGCCACCATTGCGGCTGATCTCGTGCCGGAGAACAAACGTGCTTCGGCTATCGCCATGATGTTCATGGGCCTGACAGTTGCAATCGTTACCGGCGTGCCGCTCGGCACATGGATTGGACAGAACTTTGGCTGGCGTGCAACCTTCTGGGCTGTTTCGGCCATCGGCCTTGTGGCTCTCGTCGGTATTGCAGCACTTCTGCCGCGTGCATTGCCGAAGGCTGAACCAGCATCGCTCATGGATCAGCTGCGTGTTCTGGGCTCCGGTCGCTTGCTGATTGTTTATGGTATGACAGCACTTGGTTATGGCGGCACATTTGTTGCCTTCACCTATCTCTCCCCGATCCTGCAGGATATTAGCGGCTTTTCCGCAGATTCCGTCAGCTACATTCTCGTGCTTTATGGCATTGCCATTGCCATCGGCAATATCGTCGGCGGACGCATTTCAAACGCCGATCCGGTGCGCACCCTGACTGTTCTGTTCGTGTTGCAGGCGATTGTGCTGGTGCTGTTCAGCTTTAGTGCTGTGTCGCCGCTCTTCACGCTGATCACGCTTGCGGCCCTGGGCTTTCTGCAATTCGCAAGTGTTCCCGGCTTGCAACTCTATGTGGTGCAGCTTGCCAAGGAACACCGTCCGGGGGCTGTCGATGTCGCTTCGGCGCTGAATATTGCAGCGTTCAATCTGGGCATTGCGCTTGGCGCGTGGCTTGGAGGCATCGTGGTCGAAAGTCAGCTCGGTCTCATCTCAACCCCTTGGGTTGGGGCAATTCTCGTCGCGGGTGCTCTTGGCCTGACAGTTTTGAGCGGCGTGCTTGATCGCCGCACAGAAACCCGCGTCGCAACCGCTGTTTGAATTCGCTCCGGCACTCCCAAAGTGTAAGGACGGCACAAGCCGTCCTTTTTTCGTGACATGCTTTATCGCTGCACTTTCATGCCAACATAAATGCTGTTGGCATGATATTCGCGATAGGAGATTTTGCTGGTCTGAAACTCATGTCTTAGTCGCGCATCAATGCCGACAAAGCGATTGATCCAGTAGGTCGCGCCAACCTGCGCACCGACCGTGTAGTCGGTGCCGGTACCATCATTGTTGTCGCGGACATTGAGATCAAGCTTTCCGTTCAAGCTCAGATCGGACCTCATCTGACGTTTCACTTCGATACTTGTGAAATGTAAAAGTGCTCCGGCCACGCCCGGGGTTGTTGATGTATCGACTGTGGTTTGCGCATAAAGCTGCACATCAGTGCCGCGTAATGGAGACCAGTTGATGCGGGCAGCCAAGGAAGGCCCGCTGACATCAGCAAGGCGAGAATCATCGCTATTGGCACGCATGAAGCCAGCCGAGAATTCACCGTTGAACTTCTCGCCACGATCAAACATCAGACCGCCGCGTATGGCATATTGTGAGCCGCTTCGTTCATAGCCGTTGCTGTCCACCCGTTCGTCGAACATCCGCTTGCCAAGCTCAACTTCAGCAAAAGGCTTGAGCGCTGGCGAAATTGCAAAACCTCCACGCAACGTGACGCTGGCATAAGTATTGTCGCGGTCCTTCTGACTGACGTTGCCGCCTGAAGACAATTCTGCATCGCCATAGATTTCATGTTCGAGGTGACCCGTGGCACGACCAAAAAGCAGCCCGGTGTCGCGTTCGATGCCGAGGCTTCCGTTGATGGTATGAACGAGGGGCCGCTTCAAAGCGTCTGTGACGCCGTTCGGGCTTGATGCGCTTTCACGCCGCAGCTTATAACCCGCGCCTGCATTAACGGTTATTTGGTCGCTCAAATCAAATCGCAGATTACCCTGAACATCGACACGAGGTTCTGACACGTCCTGCCCGGAGATTGATTTGCTCATCGTGCCGGAAGCATCGATTTTTGCCTGATGGCGTCCCCAATCCGATTCAGCATTGAGACGGAGAGTTGTTTCCGACAGCACGGCACTGGAGCCGGTCGAGCTGTTGTCGCCATTGGTGGTGGCGCGAATGCCTTGTTCGAGTGTCGGACGCAATACAAACGTGCCCGCACGAATGCCGATTGGCGCGAACGGATCGGCTTCCTGTGTTACACGGCGGCCCTGTTCTGGAAGTGCGGGCAGGTTTTCTCGGCGCGCACGAGCGGTTTCGTTCTGCTCTTCAGTTGTGACCGCGCTGACGGGCATATTGTCGGTGGCAAGGAAGCGTGGAGCTTCTTCTTCGGTAATCGTTGCTGCCTGCGCCGTTTCAGCGGGCTGAGGAGGAGGGGGAGGCGTGTAGGAATCGTCTGCAAGATTATCCTGTGCAGGCGCATTCGGATTTGCAGGATCAATATCGCGATCGGCGTTCTGTTCTGACGAGGAAATGGGAAGATTACCGTCTTCGTCCAGAGCGCCGCGAAGCTGCGTATCCTGTGCAAATGCAATCGAATTGCTGATTGCCAAGGCGCACCCAGCCAGCAACAGGCTTCTCAGCCTGCGGGCAAAAGGCGATAGTCCGCCCGATGGGATATTGGCAAAAAGCATATTATCTTCAAACCGTTGCAACGTGGTAAGTGAACGGTAAAGAGACATGGTTAATTATTTATTGACGATTGCGTTTTGAGCTTCGTTATTGTGCGTCAACAAATGCTTGGACAAGCGGCAATGAAGGCGCTAACCGTTGGCGTCATGACAAAGCTCGACACGACACATGCAGCCGCGCATGCTGAGGATTCGATTGCCTCTGCTCTGCGCACCATCAAGACCGAAAATGCAGGCCTCGTGGCGCTCGAAGAAGCGTTGAACAACGGCCTCGCGGCACCCTTTGCCGAAGCAGTCAGGACAGTCGTTGCCTCGAAGGGCCGTCTCGTGGTGACTGGCGTGGGCAAAAGTGGGCATATCGGCACGAAGCTTGCAGCAACTTTTGCGTCAACCGGCACGTCTGCGTTCTTCGTGCACTCGGCGGAAGCCAATCACGGTGATCTCGGCATGATAGGTGCGGATGATGTCATTCTCGCAATTTCGTGGTCGGGCGAAACGGCTGAACTCAAGGGTATTGTCAACTATTCGCAGCGCTTCCGCATTCCGCTGATCGCAATTACTTCAGGCGAGGAGTCGGCACTTGGACGTGCGGCCAATGTCGTGCTGTTGCTGCCAAAAGCGCAGGAAGCCTGTCCGCATGGCCTTGCACCGACCACATCAACGATGATGCAGCTGGCCATCGGCGATGCGCTTGCAATCGCGCTTCTCGAAGCGCGTGGTTTCAGCCCGACAGACTTCAAAACCTTCCATCCGGGCGGTTCGCTCGGTGCAAGTCTCGTCCATGTTCGCGAGATGATGCATAAGGGCGACCGACTGCCGCTGGTCAGCGTGGGCACATTGATGCCGGACGCCATGAAGGTGCAGGCGCAAAAGAGTTTCGGCTGTGTGATCGTTGTCGATCAGGACGGCCAGCTCGCAGGTTTCATCTCTGATGGCGATATTTCGCGAAATCTGAGCCGCAATCTTTCGGAGCTGACCGTTGATGATATCATGACGCGTAAGCCAAGGACGATTGATAAGAACGTGTTGGCGAGCGCTGCGCTCAGCCTTATCAATGAAAAGCACATCGGCGCACTGATCGTGGTTGAAGACAATCGTCCGATTGGCCTCGTGCACTTTCACGATCTGCTGCGTATTGGGGTGGCTTGAGGTTAGGGGAATAGGGCCAAGAACTTGGTGCTAAAATTTGCTTGGGCTCCAAGAAGGCCCGTAAACTCCTTTACTCCGCCACTTCCATCTCAAGCGTGATCGGATCAAATGACACGATATGCACCTCTGTTCCTGCGGGTAAGTCGGGGCCTTTGATGCGCCATGTCGTGTCATTGATGCGGATACGGCCGCGACCGTTGACGATGGGTTCCGCAAGAGTGGCACGCTGGCCGACGAGTTGATCGCCGCGACGATTGAGTAAAGGCTCATCCTGACGATCGCTGAAGCCAAAAACGCGGCGTCCTACCAGCACGAAGATCACGGCCAGCACCAGAAACAGAACGATTTGCAATTGCCAGCCAAAGCTTATTATCGAGCCGAGTAGAAAAGCAAAGATCCCGGTTACAAGGGCTGCAAGACCGAACCAGATAAAGAAGATGCCGGGCGCCAGAATTTCCAGAATGAGCAAGACGAGTCCTAAAACGAACCAGCCCCAGAGCCCAAGTTGTGACAGGAAATTGATGATCATGACGCCCTGCCTGATTTAGCTGCGATTTGTGGGAACGCTGCGCGTGCGTGGAGCAGGTGCACTCGGAGTTGGTTCAACCGAATGGCTGCCATCGCCGAATACTTCCTTCGCAATCGCACCAATACCTGCCAGTGAGCCGATCACTGAGCTTGCTTCAAGCGGCATTAGAACGACTTTCTGGTTCTTCGCACTTGCTATGTTACCCAGTGCTTCGGTGTATTTCTGCGCGACGAAGTAATTGAGCGCTTGAACATTACCGCTTGCGACGGCGTCGGAAACCAGTGTCGTTGCCTTTGCTTCAGCTTCTGCAAGGCGTTCACGCGCTTCGGCTTCGCGCTTGGCGGCTTCCAGCTTGCCTTCCGCTTCAAGAATCTGCGACTGCTTCTGGCCTTCAGCGCGCAAAATCTGCGCATTGCGGTCGCCTTCAGCTTCCAGAACTTGCGCACGCTTGTCGCGTTCCGCCTTCATCTGTCGTGCCATCGAAGTGACGATGTCGGCAGGTGGGTTGATATCCTTGATCTCTACACGGGTCATTTTTAGGCCCCAAGGATGTGCTGCATCATCGACAATGCGCAACAGACGATCATTGATCGCATCACGGTTGGACAGCAACTCGTCAAGATCCATCGACCCCATGACGGAACGGATATTTGTCATGGTTAGATTGAGAATCGCATATTGCAGATTGGAAACCTGATAGGCGGCCTGTGCTGCGTTCAGTACCTGATAGAAGGCCACGCCATCGACACCAACAATGGCGTTATCACGGGTAATGACTTCCTGCGTTGGGACGTCAAGCACCTGCTCCATCATGTTGAGCTTTGCACCAATCCGATCGAAGAAAGGCACAATGAGATTGAGGCCCGGCATGAGCGTACGCGTATAACGGCCAAAGCGCTCGACGGTGTAGTTATAGCCTTGTGGCACAGTCTTGATGCCCGCAAAAAGCGTTGCAAGAACAAGTGCGGCTAAAATCAGCAGCGTAATGTCAAATCCAGTCATTGCGCAAATCCCTTAAATTAAACCCAACCCTGCAACTCGCGGCGAACGAGTGTCTCAATAACTTTCATGCCCTCTTCGCTATCGTTGAGGCATGGTATGTGGCTGAAATTCTCTCCGCCAGCTTCATGGAAAGCCTCTGCGGCTTCATGGCCAATTTCATCGACCGTTTCCAGACAGTCGACGACAAAGCCCGGATTGAGAACTGCAACAGATTTTACGCCCTGCTTTGCCAGTTCTTCAACTGTTTCGTCGGTGTATGGCTGCAACCATTCTTCCGGACCAAAGCGCGATTGGAAAGTGGAACGGAACTGCTTGTCGTCCATGCCGAGGCGCGCGCGCAAAAGCCGTGATGTTTCAAGGCATTGTGCGCGATATGGATCGCCCTTGTCGGAATAGCTTTTCGGAATGCCGTGATAAGAAGCGAGGATCACTTCCGGCTTGAAATCAAGCGTTGCCAGATGCTTCTCAATCGACTGTGCAAGCGCCTCGATATACACCGGCTCAACCTCATAGGAGGGGATCGTGCGCACAGCTGGCATGAAGCGCTTTTTCATAAGCACTTCAAAGAATTTGTCATTCACAGTGGCGGTGGTGGTTGCCGAATATTGCGGATAGAGCGGGAACATCACGATGCGTTCGCAGCCTTGTTTCAGTAGCCGGTCCGTCACTTCCTCAATCGAAGGCTGACCATAGCGCATGGCCCAGTCGACGATTACATTCGGATAATCTTTCAGCGCTACCGCAAGCTTCTCACCCTGCGCACGGGTAAAGGTGCGAAGCGGCGATTCATTTTTCTCACGGTTCCAGATGCGATCATAGAGCTTGCCGGAGCGCTTTGGACGCACGGTAAGCACGATGCCGTAAAGAATTGGATACCAGAAAAGACGTGGCCATTCGATGACGCGGCGATCCGAGAGAAACTCGGCCAGATAACGGCGCATCGGGGCATAACTCGTGCCATCTGGCGTGCCGAGGTTAACCAGCAAGACACCGACTTTGGGTTGCTTTGCAGCATGGTTGGCTGGGGTGGCGATCACTTTATTCGTCTCACTCATATTCCGACTCCTGCTTTGCCGGAAAACTAGAGAAAAAAAGGCAAATTACAATCCTAACAATCACTAAGGCAGTTGAATTGTCTGAAGATTACGAAAGTATCTTATAAAAAAACGGCACACGCCAAAGCGTATGCCGTCTGGAACGGATAATCAAAAGATTTTAGCTGCGACGGGTAAGCGAGAAGCGCGAACCGGCGGATGAGGTACAATTGAGCTGATTTTGCGAAACGAGCGCGCAGTTTACGCGGGACGACGTGCCACGCACGATCGAACGCATATCGATCTCCACGAGCTGCGGGGATTGATAACGATAGCTACCTTCTGCCAGCTTTTCGTTTGTATCGGTGGCGCGCGTTTCAAAAATACCGCCATTGAAGGATGAGACGATCCCGTTCGGATCGACCCAAGAACCATCGATACCGGATGGTGCACGATTGACCACAGGGACATTGCCACCACCGCCGGGGCCGGTTGCAACACAACCTGCAAGGGCGAGCGATACGATTGCCGTAGAGCCAATGATACGGAAGCGTTTCATGTCCATTTTCTCCATAAGAGTGTTTATGGTGTGATGTATGGAAATCTAAGCGAATACAAGTCCCTTTTAACAGGATTGCAAGACTGTTGCGAAACTGCCGCAATCGAAATTGCCCGGCAAAGGCCGGGCAATTCCGTTTGTTTTAGCGCACCAGAATGTTGCGGAATTGCCAAGGGTCTTTGGTGTCGAGGTCTTCTTCGAACAGGACACCACGACCTTCCAGCGGGTTCCAGTCAGTATAATAACCTTTGACGGGTCCCAAATATGGCATTTGCACTTCGAGACAGCGGCGATAATCCATTTCGTCGGTTTCGACGATGCCGCTTTCCGGATTTTCCAATGCCCAAACCATGCCCGCCAGAACAGCAGACGAAACCTGCAGACCTGTCGCGTTCTGGTAAGGGGCGAGCTTGCGGGCTTCTTCGACGCTCAGCTGCGAGCCATACCAATAGGCGTTCTTGTCGTGACCATAGAGCAGCACGCCCAACTCATCCGAGCCGTCAAGAATTTCGTCTTCTTCAAGCACATGCTGCACCGCCTGCGCACGCCCGCTGCCGCCAAACATTTCATCAAGCGAGAGAATGGCGACATTGCTCGGATGGTAGGCATAGTTGCAGGTTGGGCGATATTCGAGCTTGCCCTTCTTGCTGCGCACAGTGAAGAAGTCGGCAATCGAAATTGCTTCATTGTGGGTTACCAGCAGGCCGTATTGCGCACCATGGGTCGGGCACCAGGTGCGAATGCGGGTATTGCCGCCGGGTTGTTCAAGGAAGATGGCAGCCTTGTTGCCCTTCTTTTGCTTGCGGGCGTTTTTAGGCTTCCAGTTTTCATGAGTCCCCCAGCCGAGCTCGGCAGGCTGCAAGCCTTCAGCAATAAAACCTTCCACCGACCATGTGTTCCAGAATGTGTCGAAAGGCTTGGGCGCCTTGGCGCGCTGGGTGTCGCGTTCGGCGATGTGAACCCCCTTCACGCCGGCCTTCTTCATGAGCTTCGCCCAGCCTTGGCGGTCATCGACGGCCGGTTCTTCAAACTGAAGCTTGAGTTCAGTCGCGAGATCGACGAGCGCTTTTTTCACAAACCAAGACACCATGCCGGGATTGGCGCCACAGCAGGAAACAGCGGTCGGGCCACCCGGATTCTTTCTCTTCTCAGCGCGTACGGTCTCGCGCAGCGCATAATTGGTGCGCGATGCATTGTCTGCTTCGGTGTCAAAATAGAAACCAAGCCATGGCTCGACAACCGTATCAATGTAGAGCGCACCCTGTTCACGGCTGTAGCGCATCAGATCGAGCGATCCGGTGTCAACCGACAGATTGACGATGAAAGGCTGTCCTTCGCCTTCCTTGATCAGCGGCCCAAGAACTTTCTTGTAATTATCCTTGGTGATCGCTTCCTTGATAAAGCGGATATTCTTGTCATCAAGGATCTGGCGGTTTTTTTCAGAGGGGTCAATGACGACCAGACGGGATTTGTCGAATTTGAAATGACGTTCGATCAGTGGCAGGGTACCGCGCCCGATCGAGCCAAACCCGATCATGATGACAGAGCCGGTAATTTCGCCATAGACTGGCCATTTCGCTTTCGCCATTTTCTTTATCTCTCCTGCTGTAATGCTACAGCGTTGCACAATTCCTTTGTTTAAGAACTGCTGATTTCGCAACGATAGCACAGGTTCATAGAAAGAAAGAAACGTCACAAGCCTATGACAGCAAACGTGTTTAACGAATTTATATCATAACCAACTGAGCGCGGATCATTCCACGCAGTGAATTGCCGACAAGAATGTTGCGCGCACGGCTGAGATCATCGACGCTGACGGAGCCTTCCTGCACCACGCCATTGTTTAAAAGTTCGCGCCGCAAAACGCCGTCGAGCAGGCCGCAGGAGAGCGCAGGGGTGACGCAGGTTGTGCCGCCAATATCGAGGAAAATCGATGTGATTGTGCCTTCACACACTTCGCCACGATCATTAAGCAGAATGACCTCATCCACTTCCGCCGTCGAATATTCTTCACGAGCCGCAATATAGGCCTGACGCCGTGTGGTCTTGTGGCGCAGCAAGACATCATCATGTTTGAGGCGCGTTTCGGCCAAGGCGATGCGCCACACCGTCTGCGGCTGCAATGGCTCATAGGGAAAGGCTGCAATCTGGACGAGTCCGTCCGGGGCGAGGGTCAGACGCAGTTTGAGCGGTGTGTCGCCTGCACTGATCTCGGCGACCTTCTGATGCACCGTTTCCATATTATAGCGAAAGCCAAGCTCTCTCGCGGAGTTTTCCAGCCGCGCCATATGAAGATCGCAACGCAGGATTCCCGAAAGAGGCTCCCAGCGCATCGTCTCGATCAGCTGATAGTCTGGTTCCGGATGGCTGGTCGCTGTCCCGTCGCGAACCGTGCTTTCAGAAGACATTCCTCATACTCCGCTTGCGCTGTGGAATCGAAGACCACGCCGCCCCCGACATTGAAGATTGCACGATTTTGCTCAAGAAGCGAGATCGTGCGGATGGCAACATTGAACCGCATACGTCCACCCGGCTCTATCCAGCCGAGCGAGCCGCAATAGATATCGCGCGGGCTCGTTTCCAGCCTGCGCAGGATTTCCATCGCGCTGATTTTCGGTGCACCGGTGATAGAACCGCATGGGAAAAGTGCTGCAAAAATCGCGCGCAGCGGCAGCTTGTCTTTAAGCTTTGCACGCACGCGGCTAATCATCTGATGAACGGTTGGATAAGTTTCGACCCGGAAAAGTTCCGGCACATCAAGCGATCCGACTTCGCTGATCAATGAAATGTCGTTACGCAGCAGATCAACAATCATGCGGTTTTCCGCCTGATTTTTAGGATCATTCATCAGAAACTGACGATTGGCTTCATCCTCAAAAGAGGTGGAGCCGCGGGGCATGGTGCCCTTCATCGGGTGGGTTTCGATATAACCTTCACCATCCACTTCAAAGAAGAGTTCCGGTGAGCGCGACAGGATGATCGGCCCACCGAGATCGCAATAGGTCGCATAGCGAACCGGCTGACGCTTTGCGAGCGTGTTGAACAGCACGAGCGGATCGCCGTCCCATTCCGCATGAACCGGAAAGGTCAGATTGCCCTGATAGCAATCCCCTTCGCGCAAATGCTGGTGAAGGCGTGCAAACCTGGGCTGGTAATCCTCAAGCGACCACTGGGCAACCGGTTCCCGTAAGTACGTGATGTTGTCATCACTACGGCTATGCAAGGCTTCATCTGATGGACCGTCGAAGACACCAAAGCATAGAAGCGGCGCTTTGCGACCTTCCGGCAGAAGCTCTTTCAGTTTGGGTTCAAGCAGATAGCCCGCTTCATAGGAGAGGTAGCCTGCAAGCCATTTTCCCGCTTCATGGGCGCGTTGCATGGCCTTCCATGCTGCTTCAAACGTGTCTGGCGTGTCGGCACGGATAATCGAAGACGGAGCCGCGAATAAAACATCGCGTCCCGCCTTGTCATCCCGAAAAAGGATTTGCGGCCTGTTCAAACCCCTATTCAAACCCTTGTGGGTCACGAATTTGCTCAGTCTTCCATGGCTTCAAGTTCATCGATGATGCCTTCCACCACCGACAGGCCCTTGCTCCAGAAATCCGGATCGGTCGCATCAAGGCCAAATGGCGCCAGCAGTTCCTTGTGGTGCTTGGTGCCACCCGCTTTCAGCATGTCAAAATACTTCTGCTGGAAGCCCTTTTCCGAGTTCTGGTAGACGGCATAAAGCGAGTTTACCAGACAATCGCCGAAAGCATAGGCATAGACATAGAACGGCGAATGGATGAAGTGCGGAATATAGGTCCAGAAGGTTTCGTAACCCGGATTGAGATTGACCGCATCGCCAAGGCTTTCGCGCTGCACATCCATCCAGATTTCGCCGATACGCTCTGATGTCAGTTCGCCTTCGCGGCGCTCGGTGTGAACACGACGTTCAAACTGGTAGAAAGCGATCTGCCGCACAACCGTATTGATCATGTCCTCGGCCTTTTGAGCCAGCATGGCCTTGCGTTCGCGCTTGTTGGTGGTGCGTTCAAGCAGCGAGCGGAACGTGAGCATCTCACCAAAGACCGAGGCCGTTTCAGCCAGTGTCAGTGGCGTGGATGCCATCAGCGCACCCTGTTCGCCAGCCAGCACCTGATGCACACCATGGCCGAGTTCGTGCGCAAGCGTCATCACATCGCGCGGTTTGCCCATATAGTTGAGCAGCACATAAGGATGGGCCGAAGGCACGGTTGGATGCGCAAAAGCACCCGGGGCCTTGCCCGGACGCACCGGCGCGTCGATCCAGTTCTTGTCAAAGAACTTCTTGGCGATTTCGGCCATTTCAGGTGCGAAATTGCCATAGGCTGAAAGCACGGTTTCGCGCGCTTCATCCCATGAGATCAATGCCTGTGGGGTTTCCGGAAGCGGTGCATTACGGTCCCAATTTTCCAACTTTTCGAGGCCAAGCCATTTGGCTTTCAACGCATAATAGCGGTGAGAAAGGCGCGGATAGGCTGCTTCAACGGCTTTGGCCAGCGCATCAACGACTTCGCGTTCTACGCGATTTGCAAGATGGCGGCTGTCGGCGATATCCTCAAAACCGCGCCAGCGGTCAGAGATTTCCTTATCCTTGGCCAGCGTATTGGTGATCAGCGTGAAGGTGCGCAGGTTTGCGCCGAAAGTCTTGGCAAGCGCTTCCGATGCCTTTTTGCGCACGGCACCATCCGCGTCCTGCAACATGTTAAGCGTCTGTTCGATGGCCAGTTCTTCGCCATTGATTTCAAAACGCAGGCTCGACATGGTTTCATCGAACAGGCGGTTCCACGCACTATAGCCGGTGATAGACTTTTCATGGAAAAGCTGTTCCAGCTTGTCGTCAAGCTCATATGGTTTGTCGAGGCGCAAATCTTCGAGCCATGGGCGGTAGTGACCGATCGCCGGATTGGAGGCCATCGCCTCTTCGAGCACGTCATCGTCGATGCGGTTGATTTCGAGGCTGAAGAAAATAAGTGGCGTGTTGGCGTCAGTCAGCTTCTGCTGCACATCGCCGAACAATTTCATGCGCTTCGGGTCGGTGGTGTCGCCGTAATAATAAAGGCCCGCGAAGGAAGCGATGCGGCCCATGAGTTCGCTCAGACCTTCATATTCCTTGATCGCATCGGCAAAGTTTCCGCCCTTGGCCTTTGCCGCCTCGTCACCGAGTTTGCCCTTCCAGCGGGTTTCAAAATCGGCTGCATCCTTTGCCGCCTTTTCGAGATCAGCTTTCAATTCAGCACTCTCGGCAGAGGGGTAAAGGTCAGCCAGATTCCACTCGGGCAGCTTTCCAAGGTCGGCCTTCGCAGCAGCTCCCGTATCACCGGCTGGTATGCGCGGCATGGTGTCGAGCGTGACAGACTTTGAAAAACGGTTCATGGCAAAGGTCATAGCATTCTCCTGTTGCCCTCTTTTCGCATGTCTTTTTCAAGACGCCAAGAGGCAAGGCGCTCCCATGGGGCACCGAACTATTCTGAGGATGAAATGTGTTCCAGCTTTAGGAGGGGTTGCATTCACGTGAAGCGCTGCTTCAAATGCGTGCCTGAAATAAGACATATACTAGTTATTGGGATACATTGTCATAAAAACCACTGATAGATAAGCAGTTAATGAGTACGCGTATTCTTATAGTTGATGATGATCCGATACAGCGCAGAAGCCTTGAGGCTAATGTACTGCGTATGGGGTATAGAACCATTCTCGCGGATGGTGGCATTAATGCTTTTGGTTTTATTGCGAGCCGCAAGGATATTTCGCTGGTACTTCTTGATCTTTCCATGCCTGACTTGGACGGTTGTGCAGTTATTGCGAGGATGCGAGAAGCAAATATCAAAATCCCTGTTATTGCCCTTGTGCAGGCTGAAGAGATTGAAAAGGCGATGCAAGCTATTCGGCTGGGCGCTGCCGATTTCATGACGAAGCCTGTTGTTTTTGAACGCATGCAAGTATCAGTGGCCAATGCTTTCAAACTTGATTCTCTCACTCAGGAGCTGGAGCGCACGAGATCATCTCAAAAGCCCCATATCTTGCTTTCTGATATGGTGTCTAAAAGCACCGAAATGGAAAAAGTGATCGGTCTTGCTCGGCGTGTGATCCCTTTGGACACCCCATTGCTTATTGAAGGCGATGTCGGCACTGGAAAGGAAACACTCGCGCGCGCCATCGCAAGCGGAGGAGCGCGGTGGAAAGGGCCATTCGTGACGGTCGATTGTCGCGCGTTATCCAAAGATAACGCGGATAAGGTTATTTTTGGCCAAAACGATATTCATGAAGTGGGTAGCGCGCCTATTCAGATTGCGGGCAAAATAGGTGAGGCGAAAGGCGGCACCATTTTTTTCGATGAGATCAGATCTCTTCCTTATCGTACCCAGTTGCGGCTCTTCTCGGTCATGAAATTGGAACATTCGTCGGGTTGTGACGGACAGGAAATGCCACTTTCTGATACTCGAGTGATCGCTTCGAATAGTCATTCAGTCGCTGAATTGGTTCATCTGGGTCAGTTTCATCCCGGATTGTATAATTTATTGGCATCTTTTTCGATTTGCATGCCCGTATTGCGCAATCGAATCGTAGATATTCCTATTCTTGCACATGAGTTTTTAATGCAATTTGCCAGCGAGGAGCGGCTTGGGCATATAACTGGCATTACCCCTTACGCTATCGAATGTTTAAAGGCCTATGATTGGCCGGGTAATGTTCGTGAGCTTAAGAATGCAATCTTTCAAGCTGTTCTTCTAAGCAATGAGAATGCATTGACAGTAAGCGATTTCCGCAACATCGGGCTTCGAACTGTTTCCTCTTCCAACCAAGGTGATCTTGTTGACCTTTCATCGAAAGGAAGGGTGATAGCTCAAGGGCGCCAAGGGCAGGTGGATAGCCTTAATTCTGAAGGTGAAGTTCGTACTCTGGCTGCTACTGAGGAGCAGATGATCCGCTTTGCCGTAGCGCATTATGATGGGCAAATCAGTGAAGTTGCACGTCGCCTGGGTATCGGTCGAACGACATTGTATCGCAAATTGAAGGAATATGGCATCGATGTGGCTTCGATAGCGGGTAGGATGCGTGACGAAGAAACCTTTGTGGAACCTTCGTCAAAAAAGCGCGCTATTATCTAGAATTTTTATATTAAGTAACTGATTTATAAGAATTTTTACTAAAGAACGCGCACTGTTGCAAGAATGTTAGCATGATCAAACATTGTTAATAATTTTTTTACCATGCTGAAAATAGATGCGAGGCTGTGTCTTTTTTGCCATGGTGTTTCCTCATTTGTTGTTCACTAAGCGTCCATTAACCATTAAATCCGACAATCAGGGTTCACGCATATTCGTTTCTTGGAACTTTGATACGGCCCTTAGGGCGGACAACACGGTAAGGCGATATAATTCGATGAGCAGCATATCGACCATAAAAGCGCGGTTGGCGAAAGTCTGGACTGGATTGTTTAATTCGGTATCTCAGGTTCGAGCGTCGGCTTCGACGGCTTTGGTTGCAGTGGCGGTTCTAACAGCAATGGCGCCTTCGCAGGCATCGGCTGAAACCCGCACACTGAAGCTCTATTATGTCCACACCGGTGAAAAGGCAGAAATCACCTTCAAGAAGAATGGTAAGTTTCTGCCCGATGGCTTGAAGAAGCTTAACGTCTTCCTTCGTGATTGGCGTCGCAACGAGCCAACAAGAATGGACCCACGCCTTTTTGATCTTGTGTGGCAGGTTTATCGCTCTACCGGCTCCAACCAATATATCACTGTCGTTTCGGCCTATCGTTCGCCAGCGACCAACAATATGCTTCGCTCCAAGACAAGTGGCGTTGCTAAAAAAAGCCAACATACACTTGGCCGTGCGATGGACTTTTTCATTCCGGGCGTCCCGCTTGCAAAACTTCGCGCAATTGGTATGCGCTATCAGATAGGTGGTGTCGGCTATTACCCTCGTTCAGGGTCGCCTTTTACCCATATGGACGTCGGTAATGTCCGCTCTTGGCCACGCATGAGCCGTCGTGAGCTGCTGGCTCTGTTCCCGGACGGAAAAACGGCGCACATCCCCGCTGACGGTAAGCCATTGCCGGGCTATGAGCAGGCTCTTGCTATGATTGAACGGCAGAAGGCAAGTGGCGGTAACGTGATGATGGCGAGCAACTCGACACCACGTAAAAGCAAAACGTTGTTTGGCGCGCTATTCGGTGGCGGTGGCGCTGATGAAGAAGAAGATAATGGTGATGTAGCACCCGCCGCTGCTCGTCCGGCACGCGCTGCTCCTGTCCGTCAGGCACCTACACCAGCGGCACCAGTACAAACACCGCAGCCCGAGGCCATGGTTGCATCGTTGCCAGCACGCAATGCGCCTGTCCCAATCCAGGCTCCGCGCCCTGCGGCAATTGTTGAAACGCCGCCACAAGTGGAAGAAGTACCTGCTCCTGCTGTTGCATTTAACGTTCCAATTCCTTCCCGCAAACCTGCCAATGCTGCACAGGACGCAATCGCTCTCGCGGCAGCTGCAAATCCTGAGCTTAATTCCGCAGAACAAATTGCAGATGCGAGTACAAACGCTATGTTGACGGGTTTTGTTCCCGTCCCATCCTTGCGTCCACAGCAGGAAGCTTCACAGCAGATTGCAGCTGCAATTGTTCCAGGTGTGCGCCCTGAGCAAAACCCACAGGATGCGATCGCGCAGATCGTAAATGACAACCCGCATTCAACAGCGACAGTTACAAATTCCGCTGATGCTATCGCACAGGGTGCCGCAGCCGCTTATCCGGTGCCAAAAGAATCGCCCCGTGCTAATACGCAATTGGCAATGGTTTCCAAAAGGGATGAGATTGGCGAGCTGATCGCTCCACCGGAAGACAATTTTGACGCGCAGCCTGTTGCTGTTGCAAAGCCGCAGCCTGTGAAAATCGCTCCAGTCAAGACTGCATCGGTTGCAAAGACTGCCCCATCGCGCTCGCACATTGCAGCAGTAGGCAAGGGGGCTAAAACCGGCGTTCGTTCGACTGGCAAAAGCGATAGGCGTGTTGCTGCCGTTTCTTCGCGTCCAAAACCTGTGGTTCAGCCAGCTGCTATTCCCGCTTCTGCTGTTGCTATGTCGACGGATTCTGTTGCGCAGGCCGCACCGGCAACAAGTGCTGTACTGCGTAATGACGCAATGCGCTCGGCGCCAGCTATGGTTTACACCGCTGGCTTCCAGCGCGGCGATCTGCCAAGCGAACGCGCAAATAAATTCAGCGGCAACGCCGTCACCTTCCTGACTGTGGCGAAGTTCACTGAAACGAACTGACCGTCCGCGACATCAAGATAAGAGAAAAGGGGCCTGCAAGGCCCCTTTTTTATTCGGCTGTTTAAAGCTTAGAGCATAATTCCGTTAGCTTGGATCAGTTTAAGGTAAAATAGAGTGAACTTTTGGCGTCCAATAGGACGTCCGGCTCTCTATCCCTTCAAGGCTGCAGCTTCCGTGGCAAGCTTGGTGATGCCGTCCCAGTCGCCCGCTTCAAGCAGTTCCTTCGGTGCAACCCATGATCCACCGACACAGATCACATTTGGCAACGAAAGATAGGTCTTCGCATTTGCAAGGCTGATGCCACCAGTGGGGCAGAACATTGTTCCGGCCAGTGGCGAGGATAGGGCTTTGAGGAATGATGCGCCGCCTGCCTGTTCTGCCGGGAAGAATTTGAGATGCGAATAGCCTTCTTCGCGAAGAGCAAGCATCTCGCTCGGCGTGATGGCCGCAGGAAGCAGAGGCACGTCACTGTCATCGGCGGCAGCGAGAATATACTTCGTCGCACCAGGGCTTACGATAAAGCGCGAGCCGGCCTTTGCTGCTTCCTCATATTGCTTTGCATTGAGAACGGTGCCTGCACCGACGATTGCCTCGGGCACTTCCGATGCGACTGCGCGGATGGCGTCGAGTGCTGCAGCCGTACGCAGGGTGATTTCGATTGCTGGCAATCCGCCCTTCGCCAACGCACGTGCCAGAGGAACCGCATGTTCTAACTTGTCAATCAGCAAGACGGGGATGACTGGCTGGCCTTGCAGGACGGGAACGAGAAGATCGGTTTTCTGCGGCATGGGCTTGCTCTTCTGCTGATACGTGAATGTAAAAATCGATTTAAAGCGCATGGCCTTGTTTGTCTACCGCTCACATCAAAACCGATGCGATGCGCGAACTACATTCAGGCCACTTTGATTAAGTCGCCAACACTTCGGTTCCAGCGTTCAAAGGCTGCAGCCAAGCGGGTGTGATATTGATTATGCGCGAAGGCTGGCCCGTTATAGCGGCGTGCAAAACTGCGCCAGTCTTTCCGCTCCAGTTCGGTCTTCAATCCGGCTTTATCGATGAAGTTCAGCATCAGCCTGACCTGTCCACCAACGGAACTGCGCACTTCCCTCACAAGTTCATCAATGCTGTTGTAGCCCAGCCATTCCCAATGGGCACCCATCACCTGACCAAGCCCCCATGAGGTCGATTCAAGCGCTGCGTTTTTATGAATAGACATGGCCCGATTAAGCAAAAGCCAGCGCTCGCGCTGCGTTTTGGGATTGCGTACACGCCCTGCCTCCGGGGCTGATAATCCTGCTTTACGCGCCTGATCGCGAATACGGCCTTTGAGCCTGCGGTCGAAATAATGGCCTTCAAAGCGTATTGCCGGTTCTTTTACGCCGTTGACATCGAAAAGTGCGCGACCGCCACTTTCCACCTCGGTTACCGCCAGAAGTGCCGCCGGATCAATTCCTGCTTGCCTCGCCAGTGAAATAATTTCTGCAAAAGTTTCCGTATCGAACATCAGGTTTCTCCTCGTGCAAACCGTGTTTACTGACGTCGGATTTTCGCTTGTCTTGAGAGATTGGGGATAAATAACTTGAATTTGCTGCGTTCGAGGACTAGTTCGGAGGAAATTTGGAAGAGATCGAACGATGAGCAATCTGCCTTTTACTGTTGCCGCCCTTTATTGCTTTGCGCCGCTGCCGCAATATGAAAGCCTGCGCGAGCCGCTGGCCGAACTTTGCTGTGCGAATGGGATCAAGGGGACGCTGTTGCTTGCGGCGGAAGGCATTAATGGCACGGTTGCGGGCTCAGCAGACGCAATCGAAAAGCTCGTAAAATACATTACCGCTGTCCCCGGTCTTGCCAACCCTGAACTCAAATACTCCCATGCGACAGAAATGCCCTTCTATCGCATGAAGGTGCGATTGAAGCGTGAAATCGTCACCATGGGGGTAGATGGCATTGATCCGCTGAAAAGCGTTGGCACTTATGTTGCCCCCAAGGATTGGAATGCGCTGATTGCCGATGAAGATACGGTCGTTGTCGATACGCGCAACGATTACGAATATGCCATTGGCACCTTCGAAGGCGCACTTGATCCTAACACCAAGACATTTCGCGAATTTCCGCAATGGGTGGAGCAGAACCGCGACAAGCTTGAAGGCAAGAAGATTGCCATGTTCTGTACGGGCGGCATCCGTTGCGAGAAGGCGACAGCCTTCGTCAAGGGGCTCGGCTTTGATGATGTTTTCCATCTCAAGGGCGGCATTCTGAAATATCTTGAAGAAGTGCCACGTGAAGAAAGCATGTGGAACGGTGAATGCTTCGTGTTTGATGAACGCGTGGCAATAGGTCATGGTCTGACGGAAAGCGATATCGAGCTTTGCCGCGCCTGCCGTCGTCCGATTACCGCAGAAGACAAACTTTCGCAGTTCTTCGAGGAAGGCATTTCCTGCGCTGGTTGTTATGACGAACGCACGCCGGAAGATCGCGCGCGTTTCGCTGAGCGCGAAAAGCAGGTCAAGCTCGCCAAGCTTCGTGGCTCAAGCCACAAGCACATCGGACGCTAATTTTTTTTGAACGCGCATCTTAGTCCGAAAACCGCTTCACACTTTTCGGGATGCGCTTTGATGATGCGGTTCTTTTGCCGCATCATTCTTCTCAGCACTAGCCAAAGCTCATACTCCCCTTTAAGGTGGCCATGTTTTCGGAACGATATGAATTCGTTACGGAAATTCTGGGCGGCTTTTGCATGGACGCCCGTGTGAAAAGGGTCTGACGGCATCCGGGTCGCGTTTGCCTCCATCATACCCATCATCGCAAGTTGAGCATCTCGACAGGTCTTGATGCTCGAACAAACGGCGGCGGATTTTTTCCGGCATGTGATGGTGTTTGCCCGAAATACGGGCTTTATGGAGGTGACAATGAAAAAAATTATCGCGGCGTTTCTTATTTCGGTTGCAGCCGGTGCTGCGTCGGTTGCTCATGCTGCCGAGAAGGTCACGGTTTTTGCTGCAGCCAGCATGAAGGATGTGATCGAGGAAGCCGCCAAGCAGTTCAAGGCCAAGGACGGCACGGAAGTCGTGGCTTCCTTTGCTTCGTCTTCGGTTCTGGCTAAACAGATTGAGCAGGGTGCTCCGGCACAGATTTTCATTTCTGCCGATCTCGACTGGATGGATTATGTCGAGAAAGTAGACATGATCGACAAGGCATCGCGCAAGGTGATTGCGGGCAACGCGCTGGTGATTGCAACGCAGAAAGACGAAGCTAAAGGCGATGCCAAAGAACTTTTGAGCGCTGGTCGTTTTGCCATGGGTGATCCGTCGAATGTTCCGGCTGGCAAATACGGCAAGGCAGCGCTTGAAAAGCTCGATATCTGGAAAGACGTTGAAAAGAACGCCGTTTTCACCGAAAATGTGCGCGTTGCGCTGCAATATGTGAGCCGCGCCGAAGTGAAAGCTGCAATCGTCTATGCATCGGACCGCGCAGCAGCACCAGAACTCGTTGAAGCCTATCGCTTCCCGGCTTCAAGCCACGCCCCGATCCTTTATCCAGCCGCATTGATTGCAAAGAACGAAAGCGATGCCGCCAAGGCATTTCTTGCGTTTCTTGAAGGCGCTGCCGGTCAGTCGATCATCAAGGACAAGGGCTTTGTAGGCGCTGCCGAGGCCGCTCAGTAATGATGGAAGGCCCAAGCAATGGAAAGTAATGTCTGGCAGATTGTTGCTCTGTCGCTCCGGGTTGCCGGGATCGCTATTGTTGTTGCTTTGCCAATTGCCTTTCTTGTTGCGTGGATTCTTGCCCGGTTCAATTTTCCGGGCAAGTCTCTGGTACAGGCTATTGTCACCATGCCGCTGGTTCTGCCGCCGGTGGTGACGGGTTATCTTCTGCTGATCCTGTTTGGATCGCGTGGCGCGCTTGGCGCGCCTTTGCAGGAATGGCTCGGCCTTTCCTTTTCTTTCCGCTGGACCGGTGCAGCCCTTGCTGCAGGCGTCATGGCGTTTCCATTGCTTGTTCGCCCTATTCGTCTTTCGATTGAAGGACTTGATCGTGGGCTTGAGGAAGCTGCGCGCACGCTTGGCGCCAGCAGGTTTATTGCTTTTTTCACGGTGATTTTGCCGCCCTTGCTGCCCGGAATTCTGGCGGGCGCGGTGCTTGGTTTTGCTAAGGCGCTGGGCGAGTTCGGCGCCACCATTACCTTTGTCTCCAACATTCCAGGCGAAACGCAAACGCTTTCGCTGGCGATCTATGCCCTATTGCAGACGCCAACAGGCGACGCCGAAGCTTTCCGTCTGATTGCGATTTCTGCAGCCATTTCCATTGCTGCCGTGGTGTTGTCTGAATGGTTGCAGCGCAGGCTTGCAGGAGAAGCAAAATGAACGGTCTTGAAGTTTCCGTCGCTGGCCGCAATGGCAAATTCGCGGTCGAAGCAGATTTTTCCGCTCGTTTGGGCGTCACGGCTCTGTTTGGCCATTCGGGCGCTGGCAAAACAACGCTTCTCAAGATGATTGCCGGAACGCTGCGTCCGGAAAGCGGGCGCATCGCAGTCGGTGATTTTACGCTTTTTGATGCCGAAAAGGGGATCAATCTGCCACCTGAAAAGCGCCGTATCGGCTATGTGTTTCAGGAAGCGCGGTTGTTTCCGCATATGAGCGTCAAGCGAAACCTTGATTATGCGCGGTGGGCCGGAAAACGCCAGAACAGCCGCAGCTTCGACGAGGTTGTGGCGCTGCTTGGTATCGATCATCTCTTGGATCGTCGTCCGGCAACCCTTTCGGGCGGCGAACGCCAGCGTGTTGCCATTGGTCGTGCGCTTTTGTCTGACCCCGCGCTTTTGCTGCTGGATGAGCCGCTTTCCTCGCTGGATCATGCACGCAGGCAGGAGATCTTGCCCTTTATCGAGCGGCTTCGCGATGAAAGCCACGTGCCGATTGTCTATGTCAGCCACGAAATTGACGAGGTTGCGCGGCTTGCTGATGAAATCGTTCTTCTGTCGGCTGGCAAGGTAAAAGCCAGTGGCGAGGCTGCCGAGATTTTCCCGCTGATCGATGGCGACGGTGAGGGCGCTGGCGTGCTGCTGGAAGGGTCGGTTTTAGCTTTTGATGAACGCTACAAGCTTGCGGAAATTGATCTTGGCGGGACAATATTCCAGCTCAGTGATGCCGGGCTTAAGCAGAGCATGCATGTGCGTCTCCGGGTTCGCGCACGCGATGTCTCCATTGCGCGCAAGGCGCCTGATGCGATCAGTATCCGCAACGTGCTGCCGGTTTCCATTGTGGCGATTGAAGCCGGAGAAGGGCCCAACGCCCATGTTGCGCTCGACTTTCAGGGGCGGCGTCTGGGTGCGCGGCTGACGCGACGTTCGGTCGATGATCTGGGCCTTGCGGTGGGCGATCAGGTCGTGGCGCTCGTCAAAGCGGTCTCCGTGGATCGTGCCGCAATCAGAGAGAAATGAGGGTGACAATTTTCCTGTTTGCGTAATTCACCTTTTATGATCCTGTCTCCATTAGATGGGAGCATTGAAATGACTGATTTGCAAGATTGGACACCACGCCCGAAGCCGGAACGTAAAGTTCTGGAAGGCCATTATGTCAGGCTTGAGCCGCTTGATGCGAAAAAGCACGGTGACGAGCTGTTTGCGGCCTCTTCCGTTGAAGATGCGGATCAGCGGTTTACCTGGCTGTTCGAGCTTCCGCCTGCAGCGCGCGAAGATTTTGAGCCGTGGCTCGAAAAGGCGTCGGGCAGCGAAGATCCTTTGTTTTTTGCGGTCATCGACAAGGCCAGCGGCAAGGTCGCCGGGCGTCAGGCGTTGATGCGTATTGATCCGGTTCATGGTGCCATCGAGATCGGGAACATCTATTGGGGACCGCTCATCTCGCGTAAACCGGCTGCCACCGAAGCGCAGTTCCTGTTTATGCAGTATGTTTTCGATGATCTTGGCTATCGCCGCTATGAGTGGAAGTGCAATGATAACAACGCGCCATCCAAGCGCGCAGCGGAACGTTTCGGGTTCCAGTTTGAAGGCATTTTCCGCCAGCATATGGTGACAAAGGGCAAAAACCGCGACACCGCCTGGTTTTCAATTATCGACAGCGAATGGCCAGCGCTTAAACAAGCTTATCAAGCATGGCTTGCGCCGGCAAACTTTGGTAGTGACGGGCAGCAGATCAGAAAATTAGAGGATTTTCGCATTGGCGGCTGAACCGAAAAAGAGCAATCCGGCAATTGCTGCAGCTATTATTCTGGTCGGTTTTGGCGTGCTCGCCTATTATTTGCCAACCATTATGATCGCGCTTGGCGAACGCTCGCATATCGCAGCGGTGATTTTCGGGATACTCTTCGTACTCAGTTTCTTTGGTATATTCTGGCTGCGTTCGCGCCGCCAGAATAAGGACTAACCCACGAGTGCAGCACTAAGCAGCAGAGCGCCGGTCAAGGCAATAAACAGTGCTGCTCCCACTTCAATCGCCGCCTTCAGGCGACCGGACATCGCGCTGCTGCCTGCAAAGCGCAATGCCGTGTTCTTGGCGGTTACGGCCAAGGTTGCGAGAAATGCCACGGTCAGAAATGTGCCAAAGGCCATTGCGAATACCGAGAGCAGACCACCAACCATCAGACCATTGAGAAGCGCGAAGGTGAGTACGATCAGCGCGCCGGAACATGGGCGTAGGCCGACAGAGAAAATCGCCGACCATGCCGTCTTCCAGTTGAAATCGTCGCCGAGCGTCGATGGATCGGCAATATGGGCGTTGCCGCAATCGGCACAGATATCACCCTCACCGATAAAGACGTGATCGGCGGCGGCGTTGGCAGGTCTGTAATTGAGCTTGACCGTGTTGGTCGTGCCGAGCGCTCGCGTGCTTTGCGAAACGCTGCCCTGCCAGGCTGGACCGCTGGCTATCGCCGTTTGAGGGGCTGCTGCAAAAAGCGCGCTTGTCGGGGAAGGCTCAGCACTGTCACGCTTCTTGAACAGAAGCGGCAATTTGCGCGCCAGCAGCCACAGGCCAAAGAACAGCACCAGCGCGAAACTGGCAATTTCCATATAGCGGGCGGTCTGGTTCATCGAAATGCCGGTGCCGCGCAGCAAAAACCATGCGAGTCCGACCACAAATACTGCCATGATCGCCTGTAGCAGCGACGAGACGAAAGACAGGAAAATACCGCGTTTCAATGCCGATTCATTGGCGATCATGTAAGAAGAAATGACCGCCTTGCCATGGCCGGGGCCGGCGGCATGGAAGATACCATAAACAAATGAAAGGCCGACAAGCACCGATGCCTGCCACGGGTCTTCGCGCATGGCTTTGAGCGCAGTTGTCATCGCGAGATAGAAACTACGCTGCTGTTCATTCATCCAGAGAATGATATGCGCAAAAGGTCCGGTCGGTTTCATAGCGACTTCATTGGCACCGATGCCGAGTGACGATTGCGCCCATGCCTGGGCGGCGATCATCACGAGGCTGAAGGTGAGAATGAAACGGACCGTTCTCTTCATAAGGCTGATTATCCTTTTTTCTCGCAGTCTATCTCAAGGCGCGTGGCGAAAATCTTCGACATGTCTGTGCCTGCCGGATCATTGAAAAAGGCTTCGGTCAGTGTGCCCTGATTTTGCGCAAGCGCTTCATCGGGGTTAGGGCGAATGACCTCGGACTTGCAGCCCGCAGGCAGACCTTTGACGACCAGCTCATTATCACTCACATAGTCGATCGCCGTATAAAAGGTCGGATCGTAAACGCCGAAACTGACCTTATGTCCGGGTTCAAGCTTTAATGGTTTTTCAGGCTTGCTGGTGAAAACGATCATCAGATGATTGTCGGAAAAGTCAGCTGCCAGATCTTTCGGACGTGCCATTTTGACATCTTTGCCATCGGCAAGCACGGTCTGGAAATATTTGAACTCGGCGATGGAGCTGTTGATGACATGGCCAAGGTCGATCAGCTCGTTTTTGTCGAGCTGCAAATCACCATTCTTGTCAAATTCCATCAGAACCGTTGATGAAAACACGTCATCGAAACGCCAGATATGGGCGAGTTTATCCACGGTGCCGTCCGGTGCAATCGTCAGTTCCAACCTTGCATCGGCAAAGACATGCGGATGCGCTTTCGCGGCAAAAGGCGCAAACACTGTCACCAGCGTCACGGCAAGGCCAAGGGGGCTTTTCAGCCAAGAGCGCAAATCAAGCATATACGGGTTCCGTCAATTCATATGCAAGGCATAAGGGTGAAGGCGGCAAAAGTAGGACAAGTGGTGCGAGCGCCGCCTTTTAGACCGCGATCTTTTAAAGTTTTGTGTCGCCCTGCGTTTCGCGTTCCTTGAACCATTGCGTCAGAAAGTCGACGAGGGCGCGGATTTTGGCCGGCAGATAACGACGGTGCGGATAAACCGCGTAGATACCGCCGTCCTTTACGATGAATTCGTCGAGGCACGGGATGAGCCTGCCGCGCTCGATTTCTTCTTCCGCTATAAAGGCCGGAAGCGAGCAGAATCCAAGACCGGAGAGAGCTGCTGCCTTGGTCGCGACCGGGCTGTTGACTTCGATTGGACCATTGACAGTCACGGTCATCATCGAGCCATCTGTATTGCGGAAATGCCAGTTGTTGCGCGAGCGGGCGTTGGTATCGATGATGCAGGGTTTGTCGTGCAGGTCTTCCGGGCGTTCGGGCTTGCCGACGCGCTCAATGAGAGCCGGTGCGCCGCAAAGCACAGAATGAAAAGGTGATAGCCTTTTGGCAATAAGGGAGGAATCCTGCAAACGTGTAATGCGGATAGCAAGGTCGAAGCCTTCTTCCACCATATCGACGAAACGATCATCCAGCCGCACATCGAGTACGATTTCCGGATGGGCAAGGCAGAAATCGATCAGCGATTGACCGATCACCGCATCGGCAAAGGTACGCGGCGCTGAAAGCTTGATGCGTCCGCGTGCGTCTGAACTCGTTTCGCTGACAGCATCCTGCAGCGCGTCGATCTCGCGGATGATCTCGACCGCGCGATGGTAATAGGTGTGGCCTGCTTCTGTGAGCGAGAATTGGCGGGTCGTGCGGTTCAGAAGACGGGCACCAAGCTCGTCTTCAAGTTCCCGCACATATTTGGAAAGAAGCGCCTTGGAACGCCCGATCTTTCGCGCTGCCGCCGAAAAGCCTTCCGCTTCGACCACGTCGATGAATGCGCGCATACGTGTGAGGGTGTCCATGGTCTAATCCTGCTTTTCAAGAATGTTTCGGCCAAGCGCAATAAGCGCCCGGTCGCTGCCGCGTGGGCCAATGAATGAGATGCCAAATGGCGCGCCGTGAACCTGTCCCAGTGGAACAGTAATCTGTGGCAGGCCGGATAGCACGGAAAGGCAAAGCAGCCGCAGAGCCTGTTCACGATAGGCTTGCAGGCTCTCGAAGGTTTGGTTTGCGAATGGCGCTGCACCTGGTACGGTTGGCAGTGCCAGAACCGCATTGTCACCGATGATTGTTTCCAATTCGCGTGTGAAACGCGCTCGGCGGGTGCGATGCCGGGCTACTGCTTCGTCGGAGATTTGCGATCCATAAGCGAAACGGTCTGCGACGCCGGGGCCAAGCTTGCGATCACCGGATGAAATCCACGCACCATGCGTGTTCCATGCTTCCCAGCCCTGTATCTGGCGGAAGGTGATGTAGAGTTCGTCGATTGACAAGGTTGGCTGGCTTGCAGCCTTAAGACTTGTAAAATGCGGACGCACTTTCGCAAACATGGCGCGATAGCTGTCTGTTTCAGGATGATCGAGTAGCAGGTGCTCAAGCAAGGGCATATAAAGAAGCTGCGAGAAGCTGAAGTTCTGCTCATCATCGCCGAGCAGAACTTGACCGACCTTTTCATAAAGCGCGATGTCGCGGGCGAACCAGCCGATTGTGTCGAGCGAAGTTGCAAGCGGCATGATTCCTTCCAGCGGAATGCGCCCATGTGTGGTACGCAGGCCGATCAGCCCACAGAAGCTGGCAGGCGCGCGGATTGAGCCGCCAGTATCAGAGCCGAGCGCTATATCTGCAACTTTTCCGGCGACCGACGCCGCAGAACCTGATGAAGACCCGCCGGTAACGCGATCGGGTGCTGCGGGATTGATCGGATAGGGGAAATGCGAATTCTGCCCCATTAAAGAGAAGGCCAGCTCATCGGTCTGGGTTTTACCGATCAACGTTGCACCTGCTGCGAGCAGTTTCTCGATGATCGGCGCCGATTTTTCGGCTGCAACTGATTCGGCCAGAATTTGCGGATTGCCGCATCCGGTTGGCATTCCGGCCACGTCATAAATGTCTTTGACGGCCAGACGCTCCCCTTTTAGCGGTCCGGTTTCCGCTGAGGGAAGGGGCTTCGGGGGCTTTGCGATTATCGCATTGAACGGATCGAAGGGCGTCATTGTTCACAACCAGCGACGAGATTCCGGGGATATGGTAAATCAAAGCCTAAGCTTTGCAGCAGAATGTTTCACTAATATTGAACAATGGCAAGCGCAGTGGGCGGATTAACCGCCTCAAAAATAAATTTCGCTCAAAGAATATTTGTCATTGAATGGACACATCTTTGAGCTTATATCGCCCTTGCCCAAAGTCGCACGTGCCTGTGGGTGTCCGCCGATCCTCGAATGGTGAGGAATTCGGTACGGTACCTGGACCTAACCGCTCCAGTCGATCTGTAGGCCAACCGCCAGATCGAGGACATCTTGAAGCAACGACGGTGCGGGCCTTTCTAGTGTCTTTCGGCTGTCCAAAAGCCGAAATTACTGAAGAGGCACACCTTCATTGCCAGAAGTGCGGATGCGGTTCTCCAATTCCAATCCAAGGCAGACAAAGCGGAATAACGCGGATTGAGCGTTGTTCCACCGCCGCATGAGTTTTCGCGTGACCTCAGCATCTCCAAAGGCTGGCCTCACCGCGGATGCGCTTATGCATACTTTGTCCCTTAGAATGCGGCATCAGTATAAGCCGTGCGGGAGAACGACCATGGCTACACAGCGTATTATCGACTTCCTCAACACCCGCCGTCCAGAGGGCCCTTGCCTCGTCGTCGATACCGACGTGGTTCGCGAAAATTATCAGAATTTTGAAAAGGCATTGCCATACTCGCGCATTTTCTATGCTGTGAAGGCAAATCCTGCACCTGAAGTTCTGCGTCTTCTTGCATCGCTTGGCTCGTGCTTCGACACGGCATCGGTTGCCGAAATCGAAATGGCACTGGAAGCAGGCGCTACACCAAACCGCATTTCTTATGGCAACACCATCAAGAAAGAACGCGATATTGTGCGCGCGTTCGAGCTGGGCATCCGCCTCTTTGCCGTTGATTGCGTTGAAGAAGTCGAAAAGGTTGCGCGCGCTGCTCCCGGCAGCCGCGTGTTCTGCCGCGTTCTGACTGACGGCGAAGGCGCTGAATGGCCTCTGTCGCGCAAGTTCGGTTGTGTGCCTGCCATGGCAATCGACGTGCTGCGTCACGCAAAGTCGCTCGGCCTCGACTCCTACGGTGTATCGTTCCATGTCGGCTCGCAGCAGACGGATCTCACTGCATGGGATCGCGCTCTTGGCGATGCTGCATCGGTATTCCGCACATTGGCTGAGGAAGGCATCGTTCTGCGCATGGTCAACATGGGCGGTGGTTTCCCAACCCGCTACCTCAAGGACGTACCGACCGCACAGGCTTATGGCATGGCTATCTTCGATGCGCTGTCGAAGCATTTCGGCAACCGCATTCCAGAAACCATCATTGAGCCGGGCCGGGGCATGGTTGGCAATGCAGGCGTGATCAAGACCGAAGTGGTTCTGGTTTCGCGCAAGTCGGACAACGACAATGTTCGTTGGGTCTATCTCGACATCGGCAAATTCGGCGGTCTGGCCGAAACCATGGACGAGGCGATCCGCTACCAGATCGTGACCCCCCGTGACGGCGGCGAAACCGAACCTTGCGTGCTGGCCGGCCCAACCTGCGACAGCGCGGATGTTCTTTACGAAAAGACGCCGTATCCGCTGCCGGTTTCGCTGACCATCGGTGATGAAGTTCTCATCGAAGGAACAGGCGCCTACACCACCACCTATTCGGCGGTGGCGTTCAACGGCTTCGAACCGCTCCGATCATACGTCATCTGATCAATCGGGTTCTTCCCGATTGATCCTCTCAATCTGCCCAGCGCTGAAAAGTGCTGGGCAGGATGTGCGGCTGCCCATGTTTGGGGTGAGATGTCATGAACGCAAATCTGGAAATTCAGGAAAATACCGTAGCCGGCCTTTCGCCGCTTTTTGTGCCTGCTTTCACCATCGCGGGCGAAGCAGTGGAACACATCATTGCGCGCGAAGTTCTGCTCGATCGTGCCATGGGTGAAGGACGTCGCAGGAAATCGTCGGAAAAACTGCGGCGCGGACGCCTACCTGCGGAAGGTCTGGCTTTTTCGGCAATTGATGACCATGGGATACTGGCGGGCACTGTCCGGTTGTGGAATGTGCATGCCGGTCTCGATGCGTTCGGCTTTCCGGTTTCAGCTCTGTTGCTCGGACCGCTTGCGGTTGATCCATCGGCGGCGGGTCGCGGTATCGGTTCGGCTTTGATGCAGCACGCGATTGCCGAAGCAAAGCGCGTTGGTCATGGTGCCATTCTGCTGGTTGGTGATCCGGAGTATTACGGACGTTTCGGCTTTACGGCCGAGAAAACCAGCGATCTTGCCATGCCCGGTCCGTTTGAAAAGCGTCGGTTTCTGGCGCTTGAACTTAAAGTCGGCCATCTCGATGGCGCACAGGGAATCCTACGTGCCAGCGGACGCAAAATCTCGCGTTTTGAGAACCAAGCTCGAAAAGTGTGAAACGCCTATGCGGGGAAATCAGTCCTTTGGACTGATTTCTAGTTTCGCTTCTATCAGAAGAATATGTGCGATAAAACAAAGGGTTAGAGCGCTGATCTCGCCTAGTCAGATCGAAATACGCTTTAATGTATACGCACCAGCCGTCCGAAGTTGCGGACGGCTGTTATTGCAAGACCCAGCATAAAGCCCGCAATCAGCCCTGCAATCACCACAAGCTTGCGCGACGATCCTGCTGGATCGAGCGGTGGTCGTGCCTCCGAAATCACACGGACATTGGTTGTTGTGATGCCTTCCTGTTCGCTCGTTTCACGCGAACGCAGAAGGAAAGCTTCATAGACGGACCGCAACGTCGTTGCTTCGCGCTCGAGTTCGCGCAGCTTCACGCGATCATTGTTACTGTTGGCCTGTTGTGATTTGAGTTGCGCAAGACGGGCGCTCAGGTCTTTTTCCTGCTGAGCCGAGCGTGCGACTTCGACCTGTAATGAAGCGCGAATGCGACGCAGTTCCGCATCAATATCATTGAGAACAGTTTGTTTCTGCGACTGAAGCTGAATGAATTGCGGATGGCGGGGACCAAGCTGGGTAGATGCACCATTGGCGTTCTGGCTCGCCAATGCATATTGCGCACGTAATGCCGTCAGCGTGTTGGAACGCAAATCTTCCGGCAGGGTGCCGGAAATCACGCTGCCGGTATTGGCATCGCTAAGAACCTGAACCCGCGCCTGAAGGCGCATGGTTTCCGCGCGCTGATTGGTCAACTGATCGTTGAGGCGAGACAGGTCATTGTCGCTGATAAGCTTGCCATCGACATCAACGAGATCGCGCGAGGCGCGGTAATCTGCGGCTGCCTTCTCCGCGCTTTCGACATTTGCACGCATATCAGCGAGACGCTTTGAAAGTTCGTCCGCATTGCGGCGTGCAATATCCGACTGAAGCGAATCGAGCTCTGTCTGGAAAACGGAACCGATAAGATTGGCAATCTCAGCCGATTTTTCGGCATTTCGCGTCTTGACCGAAATCGAATAGATGAAGGTCTTGGGATCTCGACCGATGGTGAGGCTATCATAAAGATTATAGAGAACGCGGGTTTCAAGCGCCTGACCGTCGCTGGCCGTTGTCGGCCGGAACATGGTTTTCAGCTGTGCGAAGAAGCCGGCGACACCCGTAGGTACAAAACTACCGTTGAATTCAGGATCTTTGGTGAGATCTGCTTTATCAATAACTTTGAGAAGTACACTGCTCGAATCAAGCAGGCGTGCCTGACTTTCAGCGATGGCCAAAGAGGCGTCAGTCGGCAGTTGTCCTGGCGTCAATTCGGTGCCGACAGAGCGCACATTGCGCGGATCGACCAGAATATCGGTGGAAGCAACAAACATCTGCGGAATGGTCAGCGCATAAAGCGTAGCTACCATGCCGCCGAGCAAGGTGGTGGCCAGTAGCAGGCGACGAGAACCCTTGACCACTTCGATTGCGACACGCGGATCGATCAGCGGTTTCCATTCATTATCTGGTGTATCGTGTCGGGCAGGCAGAGTGTTTTTACGGGCGGGTGCCTCCGATTCTGGTGTCGCAGTCTCAGGCAATGCACCTTTGGGTGTTTTTTCATGCTCTTCGCGCTCTGCAATCTTGCGCTCCAGCTCAGCCTTTATCGAAGCCATCCGACTGCGCAGCTCTGAAACTTCTTTCTCTTCTGCAGCTTTGTTTGCCTGCTGGGTGCGGAAAAGTTCAGCTCGCTCTTCCGGCTTCGCAGGCGGTGTCCATGGCGGGGCGATGGTCTGAGATTCGCGTTCAGACGCGTCAGATTCTTCGCGGCTCCCCTCGGGCGCGCCTGAAAATGCCAGAAGAGGCTTGTCTTCTCTTCCTTTGTTGCGCTTGTCGTCACCGCTCATCGTCAAAGGTGTCCGTACCCAGAAATATCGCTCACTCACATTGAACTATAGGTTTTTTATGGAGAACAAATGGTTAATTTCTATCGCGATAATCGCGTTGGTGCTTTTTAATTAAGTCTTTTTCGCTAAGTATCGGTCTACAGTTGGTATGCATGGCTTAACAAGCAACAGGTAATATAAAGACGAGGCCTTGGGTGATCTCGAAAGTAGTTAAGAAATTATTGGGTAGCCGAGGCGGAATGGTGCGGGATTATTTCTCGCTGTTCTCAGGTTCGGCCGGGCGACTGGTCGTTTCGCTTCTTTATTTCATTGCACTTGCAAACACATTACCGACGGGTGACTTCGGTATTTTTGCCACCGCTTCGGGAACAGGTGTGGTACTCTCTCGTCTGGTGTCCCTTGGGTTCAGCTCGCCACTTTATCGCATTTCGACCGTCAAGCCTTTGTTGTTGGGAACCTATACTGCGGGCTATCTGGTGGCGGTGCTGTTGTCGCTGCCGCTTTTCGCGCTCTGCTCGTGGATCGTCTATTTCATCTTCTTCAGTCGAGATATTTCGTTCCTGCCTTTTGCCGTGGTGGTGGTTGCCGAAGCCCTGCTGTGGCGCTCTACGGAAATGATCATAATCGTTAATAATGGTCTGCGCCGCTTCGGCATTTCAGCGCTTCTGGTGATTTTCGGTACAACCATGCGCGCCATTGCTGCCGTGCTGTTCATGTTTCTGGCAGCGCACCATGATGTCGGTCATTGGGCATGGTGGTATCTGGCTGCCAATGCATTAGCTTTGCTTTTCGCGCTACGCTTCTATCCGAAAGTGAAATTGCGTTTTGAGCCGCGCCTTTATTTGAGACGCGTTTCCGATTCCATCGCCGTGATGGGGGCTGAACTGCTGTTTTATATCCAGAGCGAACTCGACAAGCTGCTGGTTTTGAGTATTGGCGGGGCGACCACGGCGGGTATCTATGCGATCATCATGCGCCTTGTGGACCTGACGGCACTGCCGATCCGTTCGTTTAATATGATGCTGGTGCAAAAGCTCATGCGCAATCCCGATATGCTGGCGTCGCTGCGCATTAGGGCAGGGCTGGAATTTGCGGTGTTTGCCGTGTCGGTTGCAGGTCTCGGCGCGATGGTGATCTTCCTGCAGTTCTTCCCGACAGCACTTGGTGCAAGCGTGGCACCGATCGTGGGTCTTCTGCCGCTGGTCCTGTTGGTGCCGGGCTTCCGCAATCTCATCGAGTATCAGACCGAGATTCTTTATGCGCGCGGTCAATCTGGCCTGCGCACTATAAGCATGGTGCTGATGACTGCGGCCAAAGCTTTGTTCGTTTGGCTGCTGCTGCTTTATCATGGCAACAACAATGACTGGATTGCCGGGCTTAACTTCGTCTTTGCCGGCATCTACATCCTCTCGCTGGTTTTCACCTATACAAGCATGAAGCTGCCCGCCAAACGGGTATAAAAAAGCCCGAAGCCATGCTCCGGGCCTTATATTCTCAGGATTGGGCTTTTAAGCGCCAATGATCCGGCGAATGTCATTCACTGACAGGCTCAGGAATGACTGCATGCCAATGGCAACCTGATGCGGTTCCATCTCGGCAATGAAGGTGCGAAATTCTTCCTCGGTCGGCGGAGGCGCGAACCACTGCATCCGGCAGAGATCGTGGGTATCGTGGAAATGGCCAGCACCTTCCAGAACGTCATCGACGTAATGGCCATATATAAAGCATTCCGAGAAGCGTCGGACATTGCCGATCGCGGCAACCCAATGCTGACCGGTGTGCTTTTCGATTCGCTCGCACATGCCGATCACTGAATCTCTGCGCCAGGAAACAAGTTGGCCTATATAATCATTCAGCGCGCTTTTGCCGTTTTTGACGCCAAGCAGTTTACCGGCATTTTCCGCCCAGACGGGATGCTCCGGCCATTCGGGATTGGCAAGCGCGTCGGGCCGATAGAACAGACGCAATTTATCGCCCTGCCATAGCGTGTTGCAATCGAAGGGTTTCACAAAAGCAGTGTCTGAATCGGTATAAAGAAGGCCTTCCTCGTCCACTTTGCCTGCCAGCGCAATGCGGCGCAGCTGCTGCACATGCCAGCCGCGCAATGGCTTGGTTTTGAAAGAAAGCCAGACACGACGGCGACCAAGATAGGTCGGGTCGGGGAACGCGCGAATCCAGGAAGGCAGCAAATCACGCTCGTCGATGACGATGCGGTTTGCACTCTCAATCTGCCGGAACAGGGCTACGTCCTTGCTATCGACAAGAATGTAATGCTTGGTGAAACCAGTGACATGCTTGTCCATGGTTTCACACAGGAGCTTGCAGCGTTCAAAATCCTGTTCCCAGCTGGCGGTCACAATCGCTGTCTTCAAGGTTTACCCCCTGAGAGCTTTTCTTTCGCCACGCGCCAGAGGAAAACCGGATTGCCAACCAGGTAGCGTTTTGCAAGACGCCGCGGTTCCTGCATAAGACGATGAACCCACTCCATCTTTATTGTGCGGACCCAATGCGGCGCACGCTGCACGCGGCCGGTATGCAGATCAAACAAGGCACCCACAGCACTTGCAATAGTGCAATGTTCTGCTGTGATATGCTTGTCGATGAACATTTCCTGCCGGGGAACGCCCATGGCCACCAGCAGAATATCGGGGTGATATTCTTTTAGCTGAGCCAGAATGCCGTCGGTATCGGCAGGCTTGAAATAGCCGTCCGAGATCACACGAAAATCGTGCTGCGGAATCTGCTTCTTGAAGAGCTGCGCTGTATCTGCTGCCACGCCGGGACCGCCACCCAGGAGCGCCACTTTCATAGGACGCTTTATGTGCTGCATCAGGCCGGGAATGAAGTCGGTGCCATTGAGATTGGCAGGGAATTTTTGGCCATAGGCGGCTTTACTTGCTATATCGACGCCAATACCATCTGGCAGGATCAGATAATTTTTGAGTGCCGCCATATAGGCCGGGTCGTCATGCGCAATATTGGCGTTGTTTGCGTTAAGCCAGCCCTGCTTCAAAAATTCACGGTTTTCGAGGCGCTTTTCAAAATAGGCGAATGCACTGTCCCAGTCGAAACAGACAACTTTGATGCCGAGAATATTTCGATATTCGAGTTTTTCGGATGAACGATGCGTCATGTTCAGTCTGCTTTTCCTGTAACGTCCTGCAGTTTCTTTAAGCCTCGGGCGATAGCGCTGTCCATGCCTGCGATTTGCGCCTGTTTAAAGGCTTTGCCATCAAGTCTTTGATTGTCACCTTCGTTGATTGCTTTGAGACGTTCGACGATGGCTGCGGCAAATTCTGCAGGCTTGTCGGCAATTGTGCAGTTTGCTGGAATATTGCCAATGCCGCGGACCGAATGTGCGGTGGCGACACTTGGTTTGCCCAGCTCAAATGTCTCTATGGTTTTCAACTGAACACCTGTGCCAGCGCGGCTTATAAGCGGTATCAGCTTACCGCTTTCGACAAAGGCTGTTGCATCCGGCACTTTGCCGATAAAGTTCACGCCCGGCCAGGCCGCAACCAGATCTGCCGGTGTGTTTCCGGCGATAGCAATTGATACATCCGTTGGCAGAAGCGGCTTTACCTCGCGCAGGAACCATTCAAGACCAATACGGTTTGGATGCCAAGTCCATGTGCCGATCAGCGTCAGATCATATTTGGCAGCTTCAGGCGTCAAGGTCTGGCTAATCCCCGGCATAACAAGGGGCAGGGTCGCAAACTTGTCGTTGTTTAGACCAAGAGCCGGACCGTCATCTTCCGCAAAAGTGAAGACAAAGCTCGCCTGTTTGCAAAGCCTGTCTTCTAACTTCTTGAGAATACGTGCCTCACGGCCAAATAGAAATTTCTGGATCTTGCCTTTGGCATCTGCCGCATTTTCCTCTGCCGAGCGATACTCGACATTATGTGCGATAAAGATTGAAGGCTTGTCTTTGAATATCTCTTCAAATGCGCCCGGCAACGTGACGCCATTCAGGACATAAGCGTCAAAGTCACCGAGTTCAGTGATTGCATTGTGCAGCTCAATAGCGGGAATCACCCGCAATTTTGCCGATGAAACTGTGAGGCCGGTCAGGAAAGATTTGAGCACCCACTCTATCTTGCGCTTGATGCCTGCGCCTTCGGTGCGCACTTCTACCTCGCCAAGGACGACAGTATCTGCACTTTCCGCGGCCTTGTGCCCCGGCCATGTGAAGCCCAGAACGGTCACATGGGCGCCTGCACGGCGAAGGCCATCTATAACGGCAGCGTTCGCAACTTCATAACCCGTAGAGGCAACAGCATGAGGAACAAGTGACGTCACGAAGACAAGACGAAACGGTTGCAATTCAACTCCTGACGGCTCTTAATGAATGTTTATTGAAGTTAGTGTCTACAGCCATGCGGTGAACTTTTCTTTAAGCGTTTATCAATAGTGGAAAGATAAACATAAAAACTTAAATCCTAGCCATAATCGGAAGCTGTGATGCCAGATTTACCGGATCATATTGAAGTAATCGCTAAAACGCCTGGTCTTCCCTATGACGAGATCGACATCGTCGTTTCACTCCCGACGTTCAAGCGGCCCGAGCACCTGATACGCACGCTCGACACATTGAATGCGCAGACAACCAAGCGTAAATGGGCGGTTGTCGTCATCGAGAATGAAACAGAGAAGAAAGAAGGTGCAACCGTCGCCGCCCCGCTTTTCGAAGCTGGCAAATATCGGGGCATGTTGATCGGTGAATCTCATCGCGGCAATTGCAACGCCTATAATGCTGGCTGGTTGACAGCCACGAAGTATTTCCCGAACTTCAAGTATGTCATCGTCATCGATGATGATGAATTGGCCGATCCTGACTGGATCGAAAACATGGTTGCAACCGCTGAGCGTTATGATGTCAGTCTGGTCGGCGGCCCGCAGTATCCAATTTTTGAAAAGCCGAATTCGGAACAGTGGGCAAAGCATCCGGTCTTTCTGCCACATTATAACAAGACTGGTCCGGTTCCCATTATTTATTCTTCGGGTAACCTTTTGATTGCGCGCGCAGTTCTCGAGGCACATAGCTATCCGTTTATGGATCTCAAGTTCAACTTCACCGGCGGCGGCGATTCCGACTTCTTGTCTCGCTCAATCGCTAAGGGATTTAAAGTCGCGTGGTGCGCTGAAGGGATCGTGCGCGAAACTATTCCAGCACGTCGTCTCGAAAATGACTGGATCAGATCACGCGGTCTGCGCAACGGCGTTCTCTCTACGCTTATCGAACAGCGTAAGCGTAAAGATGAGCCGCTTGGTCAGGTGCGTGTGTTCCTGAAAAGCCTCGCCCTTCTGGCTTACTCGCCGATCAAGGCAGTCAGAAGAGGCGTTGCGGCTGGCTTTGCGCCGGTCGGCATGTACTTTATCCATATTGGTTTGGGTCGGGTTATGGCGCATTTCGGATATCTGAATGAGCAGTATCGCAATCCAGACAAAAACTGATCTGGTTTCATAAATGCTGCTGGATAGAGAGTTATCCAGCGTTCAATATTAAACGCCCTGCCTTTCTTGACTGCTTGAAGGTCAGGGCGATTACTATTTTGATAAGGCATATTGCAGAAATCGATTATGCCGTTCGATGCAAAGGTAAACGCGCGCGGTTCATTGCATCCTCAAGCCGCGCCGTATTTTTGCTAGGCTCTGCATCAGCATCATCAAAAACGATATGATTAAGTTCGACACTTGCGCTTTTGCCCGACAGGTTTAAGCGAAAATAAGCATAAACACCTATGTGGTGGAACTCCATATCCAAGACGACTGAAGGTGCGGAGAACCAGTCGCAATGCAGTTCACCGCCATGTCCCATTTCGAGTGTTCCCGGGAAGAAATACAGTTCCGTAGAGGAGCTGACCAGATCAGCTATATTGGCGAAAAGCTCGCAGCGAAGGAAAGCAATGTAGTCTGCTGGATCGACTAGTCGAAGTTCTGCGACAACCTCGCGAATGTTCTCAGCAATGATTGCCTCGCGCTCGTTTGAGAATTGTAAGCTCTTCATTCAGTCACCACCGATCTGCGAGAACATATTATTACTACATTAGAATAAAATAAAATCATTTTTAAAATCCATTAACGAATGGAATGTCGAGCATTGATGACCCTGATGAGTTCCGCAACAGCTTTGTAGAATTCGGGTGCGATCATCTGGTCGACATTAACTTGTTTATAGAGTGCTCGTGCTAACTGTACATCCTCAAATACTGGAATGGAGTTTGCAGTCGCTATTTCTCTTATCTTGAGCGCGATGAGATCTTGTCCTTTTGCAACAACGATTGGCGCTGCATCCTCATTGGGTCGATAGCGTAGTGCTACAGAAAAATGGGTCGGATTTGCGACAATCAGCGTGGCAGTAGGAACTGCGTTGATCATGCGGCGCCGGGCGCGGTCTCGCCCCAGCGAGCGTAGACGTGCTTTAACCAGTGGATCGCCTTCCGACTGCTTGAGCTCGTCTTTTACTTCCTGCTTGGTCATGCGCAGTTCCTGCTTCCAGTGAATGCGCGACCATGCAAGGTCAAAGCCAGCAATTGCGGTGATCGCGAGAACATTGGCCACCAGAAGCCGCACCAGATTTTCTCGCAGAAACTCGGGTAATGCACGCGGGTCGGTTGCCACTGCGTCGGTAAAAAGGTTGTTGCCCTTGAAGAAGACGAAAAACACGATCACGCTGGCGGCAATGAATTTCGCCAATGATTTGAGAAACTCGACCTGACCGGCGCGACCGAAAATGCGCGACCAGCCTTTGAGCAGGGAAATGCGCGATGCTTGTGGGCGAATACGCTCACCGACAAATCGCGGTGCATTCTGGAAGGCAGATGCAGCAATGCCAGCAAGTGGAATGATGATGAAGACCGGAATGAGGGCTGCACCGACAGACAGCGCCAGAATGCCAAACAGATGGCTTGCATCTTCTGCGCTGTTAAGGGTCCAATCTTCCGGACGGTCCATCAGTTCGCGCAAGAAGACAGCCAGTTTGGTTGTTGCGGGTGCCGCGACGAAGACTGCAATCACCAGAAAGGACGCGATACCAGCGAGGATCGGCGTTTCGCGAGAGAAGGGCATATTACCCTTGTCCAATGCGTCGCGGATCTTCTTCTCGGTCGCGTCCTCGGTTTTGCTCTCTTTATCGGTATCGTCGGACATATGTCACACGCAAGATTAGAGCGCATCCCGAAAACTGTGCAACGGTTTTCGGACAAGGATGCGCGTTAAAAAAGATGGTCGGAGCACCGATCCAATCCAATCAGATCGGTGCCCTAATTCGGGTCTTCACCTGAGCCGAGAGTAATGATACCGCGCTCAGAAAGATCGATGGCGACACGTGCAATGGCGCGCCTTGCGTCTGTGATGTTCTGGCTGGTGATGTTGCCTTGTTCGGCTGCCAGTTCGCTTTCGACCATGCGGCGCCCACGCGTGGAAAGCGAGGACAGCACCATTTCCTGAAGCGACGCATTGGCACCACGCAAAGCGGTTGCAATCTGTTCGGTCTGGACTTCATCAAACAGCAGAAGACGGGCACGCTGCGAGAGGCGTTCGACATCTTCAAAGTTGAAGAGCTTCGCCTTGATGCGCGCGATGTCGTCCTGGCTGAGATCTTTGAGGCTCGACATGAGTTCTTCCATCTCCTGCCGGTCGAGCTGATTGAAGATGTTGGCGATCTGTCCGTGATGAGCTTTGACCGGGCCTGCATCGCTGCGGCCAAGCAGATCGCGACGCAATACATCTTCCAGAAGATCGGCGGCAGCTGGCGCAACATTGCCAATATGCAGCGAGCGCTGCACGACGGCGCTGCGCAGCTGTGGCGGCAGGCCTACAAACATGCGTGCGGCGAGATCCGACGGCAACTTGGAGACGATATAGGCGATGATCTGTGGATGTTGATCGGCGAGATAGGCCTGCAGGCTCTCGACCGGCAGACGCGCAAGCTGTGCCCAGACAGATTCCTGAACGAGCTGCGGCTGAACGCGCTCTTCAAACACGGCATCGGCTTCGTCTTGTGGAAGCGCTTCGCGCAGCAAGCCTTCGAAGCGCTGTGCTGCTTCTGAAACGGGCGCGCCTTCGGCAAATGAATCTTCGAACTGCTTCACCAGATGTTCAAAATCGAGCGGAGAAATGGGCTCAAGCGTGCGGGCATGGCCTGCAAGCTTCCGCAAATCTTCGGCGTTGAAGTGTTTGAGCAGCCGTGAGGCGGAAGGGCGACCGATTGCGACGAGGATCGCAGCCGCTTTCTGCGGACCGGAAAGAGTGTCAATCACTCCGCTTACGCTGTCATCGAGAGGCTTCTGCGATTCATTATCGGCCATGGTCGATCCGTTACTTACCGATGATTTCGGTCAGGCTGACGCCGAAGCGGGAAGAATCGTCTTCAAGAACGATCACTTCGCCGCGCGCAATCACGCGTCCATTAACGACGATATCGACCGGATCACCGATCTGCTTGTCGAGGGTGATAACAGCACCGCGACCAAGCTTCATCAGATTGGCAACAGGCATGGTTGTTCCGCCCAGCACGACCTGAACGTCGACCGGGATGCCCATGATGAGCTCAAGATTAGGCTTTGCTGCACTTGCCTTTGCAGCACGCGGCTTATCTTGTTGCAATTCTTCGATTGCCTCGTTGAGCTCATGCTGCATGTCTTCACCCTCACTTTTCTTGCTCATGCCTGCCCCGCAATTTCAATGGTCGCTTTCTTGACGGTTCGACGTACAAAGACAGGTAGTGCATTCTTTTCCTTTGGTGCCGGCTCGCTCACCGGAGCGAAAGCCTGCTCCTCAATACGGGCGACTGTAGCTGTAACATTGCGTGCCTGACGCACATCGCGGGAAAGAGCCTTGCGCACGCGGTTCAGCTCTTCAATCGCTTCGTCCATTTCCCGACGAACGCGGGCGGTTTCAGCGAGACGGGCCTCAAGGCGAACGGTTTCATCTGCAAGATCGGTGCGCTGGTTCTGCAAAGATTTTGCAACGCGTTCCAGGCCGCTGGAGGCCGCAGCCACACGAAGCGTCAGCATCTTGCCGAGCTTGATCGTCTCATTGGCTTTGCGCCCGACGATGATGAGCGCACCAAGCGAACCGAGAGCCATCAGCGTGGAAAGTATGTTAGCCAGCAACAAGCTCATCGATGAAATCCTCTTCCTGATTGACCGGATCGCCAACCTTGACTGTAAAATGAATGCCGGACTTGCCGAGTGTGCATTTAAAAAGCTGCTGTTCGCCAGCGCGCAGACGTACCTGTTCCATGGCATCCGTCGGGAGCTTCAGAACCTGACCGATTTCAAGCTTTGAAAGAGCGTCGAGCGTCAGGCTTCCCTGCTGGATGAAGGCTTCAAGCTCGATCCGTGCGCGGCTGACTTCGCTGCGCATTTTCTTGCTCCAGGCAGGATCGGCCTGATCCATTGGACGGCGCAGGAATGCAGCCACGGCATCTTGCATTGGCTTGTGCGTGCTGCGGGGCAGAAGAAGATGTACGGCCCCTGTCTTGCCTGCCGCAACCACATCGATCCGGCAAACGAAGAGGCGTGAACGCTCGAAGTCCTCGCTGTTGAACTCCGCCGTGTCTGTGCATTCGCCAGCAGCAAACAGTGCCTGGGCGTTGTTTGAGAAAACCTGATCAAGCGCTGCAGCCATGTGGGACGTCAGCAGGTTCGATATCTTGCGCTCCAACATACCGAAGGGGCGTTCCAGATCGAAGCTGCCGAGATTTCCCTGTGCGCCAAACATGGCTTCAATCACGGAAAATACCAGCGTCGCATCAGCGGTTACATAGAGCGTGCAGCCCCAGCGCTCGGCTTTGAGCGGAGCTATAATCGCAGCCTTGTCGATGATGGCATTGAATGCCGCATCGTCCGCAGCCTCAACAGGTCCTGCTTCCGCATCAAATGCAGCAGCACTGCCCTGTTTGAGACGACCGCAAAAATGCGCGGATGCATCCTTGAACACATGCGCAAGCGACTTCAGGTCGTCGCCCGACAATCCTGCCGCCCGCAACAGATTTGTGGCAAGCACGTCGTTTCTGCGGTTCTGGCCCAGAGTGGTCATATCAGGCTGCCTGCTGGATCGGCGCGGTGGACATGGTTTCCTGTTCGACAACGTCGATACTTGGACGTTCGTAAGCGGAGATGGTCTTGCGGCCATATTCAACGGCGATCTGCGGCAGCGAACCGTTCATATATGCAAGCAGGGTCTGCTTGACGATGGTGTAAAGACGGTTGTTCTTGTCCCGCGTCGACTTGATCTTGGTAGCAATCGGGCCAAAGACCCCATAGGAAAAGAAGATACCTGCGAAGGTACCAACAAGTGCCGCACCAATCAGATGGCCGAGCACTTCCGGGGACTGGTTGAGCGCACCCATCGCTTTGATAACACCAAGAACAGCCGCGACAATGCCGAGGGCTGGCAGCGCTTCGGAAATACTGACCATCGCCTGATAAGGCTTGAGCTTGTCGCGCGAAAGCGTATGGATTTCTTCATCCATAAGCGCTTCGATTTCATGCGAACGAACATTGCCAACGATGATGAGGCGGCAATAATCGCAGATGAAGTGGATGAGGTCGTCTTTCTTCAGGATGCTTGGATAGGCCTGAAAGATCGGGGATTCCTTTGGGTTGTCGATATGGACTTCCACCTCGTTGCGCGACTTGGCGCGCAGCTCGCGCATCAGGCTATAAAGCAATCCGAGAAGATCGAGATAATCACGCTGCTTCGGCACTGCATTGGTGAAGGCCTCAACGCACGCCTTGCCCGTATCTTTCACAAGTGAAAACGGATTGGCGATGAAGAATGTGCCAAGGGCTGCGCCCAGAATAATGACGAATTCCCACGGCTGAACAAGCACGCCGACGTGACCGCCCATGGCGATGAAACCGCCCAACATGCAACCCAATGTAATGGCAAGGCCAATGAGAATACCCAAAGCTCAGAACCCCTCAGACACAATTCCTATCATTGCATTATAAGAGGCCTGGCTTGCGCGAGGCTTGCAGGCGATAAATCCTGATCGACGCGTTCAAGAGTCGATGTAATTTGTTTTTTGAAATCATTCCATTTGAATAACTGTATGGCTCTTCGGGATTTCAGGCAGTATGAATTTAAAGTCGGCTTTATCTCCGAGTTTTTCTGTTAGCAGTTTGATCCCTTCCAAACGGTCTTTGCCAGGCTCTGTATGCGTTCGTATATTTCTGAATTCTTGTCGTTGGCGAGGGAATTGACATGATCTTTATTGCCGCTCCAACAGTCGATTGCCATTTTCGATAAGTTGTTCGCTGCTCCCCCAGCTACGGTGCCGCCGGTAATAGCAAGCGTAGAGTTGCAACCGATCGCTTCTAGCCCGCTTCTTACTACAAATCCCGCTGCCGTTGAAATAGCACCTGTAGCTGAGGTGAGCAGATTAGTTTTAATCTGTATCCCATCTTTGTCATGCTCCCTATTTGGAGCGCTTTTCAGACTGTGAGCTTTGAGATCAAAGAGCTGCAGTACCTTTTTAAACATATCACTATGCTCGTTTCCCTTTTTTGCCTTTCTAGACAGGTAGTCGATGAGATCGTTTTTATTGTATTCGCTTCGCGTGATTTCATTTAATCTTTTCTCGGAAGATGAATTAATAAAATTTATCATGGATGTATGAGCTTCACGTCCATACCTTGCTATTAAATTAGAGCTGTTAGAATTTTTATTTATTAAATTTAACTTGTTATTTATATCCTGAGAATTTGTTATAAATACGTAATTTTTCTTATTTTTTCTCTCTATTTCTAGATTCTCTTTTTTGAAATCAAATTGTTTTGCTATCGAAATAGTTGAATCACTGATACGATTTAATGGCATTATATGGTTTCCTTTATATCATTTGAATTTAATTACTTTTGAATGAATTTTAAAATATAAATTTTGAATACATTTAATACTTAGCAACGTTCGAATATCTACAGAATATGCTGCATCGTTGGCTTTCTGTAGAATTTTTTAAGTTAAGGGGAGTTAATCAGCTTCGGGCAAGCTTGTTAATTCATAAGGAGCTAACTGCGACAAAGGGGTTCCTGATGGTCAACACGATGATGAGTTATCGGCTGATCGCGTCCGATATGACGCGGTCGTTGCAGCGCGTTTCGAAGGAACCGCTGGTCGAGCGAGAAACCGCCTATTACAAAGAGACTATCGGCAAGGTGAAATCCATTGATGATTTCATGTCTGATACCCGGCTTTATAACTACGCCATGAAGGCATTCGGCCTGGAAGACATGGCCTATGCCAAGGCTTTCGTTCGCAAGATACTGACCGAAGGCGTCAAAGATGATGACGCCATGGCGAACAAGCTGACCGACAAGCGGTATAAAGAATTTGCAACGACATTCGATTTTGCAGGCAAAGGTGAAAAAGCCACCGAAAGCACGGCTGCCCAGCAAGGTGTGATGGATAAATATATCCGTCAGACACTGGAGACCGAGGCCGGCAGCCAGAACGAGGGTGTCCGACTGGCGCTCTATTTCGAGCGCAAAGCATCCACCATTACCAATGCATACGAAATCCTTGGTGATAAGGCTTTGCTGACCGTTATGCAGACAACATTTGGCTGGCCCTCGGTGATGTCAAATGCCGACATCGACAAGCAGGCCAAGATGATCGAGGCCAAGGTCGATTTCTCGAAAATGTCAGACCCTGACTATGTATCGAAGATGATCTCGCGCTTCACAGCCATGTACGAAATGAACAATCCAACCACGAGCAGCCCGGCATCAATCGCCTCGCTGTTGCTCGGTGGCACGTCATCGGTCGGCATATCGTCGAGCATTCTGACCACTTTGCAGAACTTCAAGCCGGGCGGACGCTGATCGATGCAGAATAATTCCATCTATGTAGGCCTGTCTTCCCTCGTCACACTTGAACGGCGGATGGATGCCATTGCGCATAATGTGGCAAATATTTCGACGCCGGGCTTTCGCGGCGAAGGCACGAAATTCAATACAATCGTCTCGAACAAGGCCAGCGAAGACGTAAACTTCGCGACGGCAGGCAAGAGCTATATTCGCACAGAAGCAGGCTCAATGCTGGAAACCGGCAATCCTTTTGATGTCGCCGTTAAAGGCGATGCCTGGATGTCGGTCAGCACCCCGCAGGGTGTTGTCTATACCCGCGACGGCCGTATGAAGATGATGCCGACCGGCGAACTTGTGTCTGTCACAGGCAATTCGGTTCTGGATGTGGGCGGTGCGCCTATCGTTCTCAATCCGGATGGCGGTGCGCCGAAGATTTCCAGTGACGGTGCGGTCTACCAGAACGGCGCACAGATCGGTGCGATTGGCCTGTTCTCGATCCCGGCAGATGCTGATCTCAGCTATGCAGGCAATTCCGGTGTCGTGCCAAGCAAGCCTGCACAGGCTGTCGTTGACGATATGAGTGTCGGCGTTGTGCAGGGGATGATCGAAGGTTCCAATGTTGATGGCATGACGGAAATGACCCGTCTGATCAGCATCAGCCGGGCTTTTGAGCAGGTCAATAATCTGCTTTCACAACAGGAAAGCACGGTGGCTGAAGCCATCAGGACGCTGGGCTCCAAAAACGGATGACGCCTGATTTACCGCTCGCGCGGCTCGCCGCCTTTGCACGCCAACAATCGATAGCGCCAAAGTCTCTGACGGGTATTGGCGGTACGGTGAGCGATGTGTCGCGTTCGGCGATTGCGGTACGGGGTCTGTCACGCAATGCGCGTTTGGGTGATGCGGTGGCTATCCGTGCCGACAGTGGTCAGAGCCTAGCCGAGATCATTCGTGTGGCTGATCATCAGGTGCTCGTGAAGCCTTTTGATGATCGCATAATTCCATCACTTGGCGCCGCTGTTTTTGAAGAAGGGCCGCTTCGCATTCGACCTGCGCCAGAATGGCGTGGTCGGGTCATCAATGCATTGGGCGAGGCGGTGGATGGAAAAGGCGCACTGCAACCCGGTTTGCGCCCCATGGCATCGGAAAACCTTGCACCAGCCGCCTTGCGACGCGCACGCGTGGATCGCGGATTGCGGACCGGTGTCAATGTAATCGATATTTTCACGCCGCTTTGTTTTGGGCAACGTATCGGCATTTTTGCAGGCTCAGGTGTTGGCAAATCCACCTTGCTCGCCATGATGACCCGCGCTGCCGATTTCGATACCGTCGTTCTGGCGCTGACCGGTGAACGCGGTCGCGAAGTGCGCGAGATGCTCGAAGAGACCATGGCGGGGCATCTCGATAAAACGGTAACGGTGGTTGCGACGGGCGACGAAAGCCCCATGATGCGCCGCCTTGCTCCCAATACAGCAACCGCGATTGCCGAATATTTCCGCGATCTTGGACAGAATGTCCTGCTGATTGTGGATTCTGTCACACGCTTTGCCCATGCTGCGCGCGAGGTGGCTATTGCTGCGGAAGAGCCACCGGTATCGCGGGGTTATCCGCCAAGCGTGTTCAGTCAGTTACCGCGTTTGCTTGAGCGCGCCGGCCCCGGCATAACCGAGGCGGGTGGCAGTATCACGGGTATTTATTCGGTGCTGGTGGATGGCGACGATCACAATGATCCAGTCTCCGATACCATTCGCGGTACGCTCGATGGGCATATTGTTCTTGATCGCGCAATTGCGGCTCAGGGACGTTTTCCGGCAGTCGATATTCCTGCATCGGTTTCACGTCTGGCAAAACATAACTGGACGCCAGAACAGCGCAAACTTGCCACTCAGCTGCGCAGTATGGTTGCCCATTTTGAAGAGACGCGCGATCTGCGTGCGATTGGCGCCTATCAGAAGGGCAATGACGGATTGCTGGATCAGGCTGTCGATTTTGTTCCGCGCATTTATGATGCGCTGCAGCAGTCGCCCGAGACAGGACTGTCGGCTGACCCCTATCACGATCTTGCCGCGGCACTGCGCGGGGAAAAACAGGTATGAAGAACATGAAGACGGGTTCGCGCAAAACCATGGAAGAGGCCATTCTCGCTGATCTGGCAGCAGAGGTGGAAGCTGCGACTGTGAGCGAAACCAAAAAGCCGCAAAGTCAGGTTGATCGCTATCTCAAGATTGCAGCAATCACACTTGCTGTTGGCTGTGCAATGCTTCCCTTCGTCACCTATTTGCAACGTGTCGATCTGAGCCCGGATAAGAAGGCCGACAGCAAAATTGTTGATCCGCTGGACCGCTCCGAGCAGAAGACTGTGCGTCACTTTCCGTCCTTCCGCCCGAATGATCAGGTCGCCCCGAGTGAGGATATCGACGCCACCACGACTGGTTCGGTCATGTCGAACGGCAAAGGCTTGCCGGGAACAGGCGCGGGTAATGGCGGTGAAGGCGGCGAGGGGCAGGCATTGCCAAAGCCGGTATTCGCATTGCGCGAAGTGGTCGGCGGTATGGCGATGATCGAAGATACGTCGGGCTATTGGTTCGTCGAAAAGGGATCGCTCCTGCCCGACGGCAGCCATCTGGTTTCTATCGGTCGCGGCAATCAGGCCGGTACGTGGAAGCTGACGACATCATCCGGCGATGTGATTGAAATGCGTAGATGAGGCTATGAGCCGGCCTTTTTGAAGCTTGTGTCAGTCCGGCTTGCAAACAGTTTTGTTCATTTTTCGGAATCAAAATCACTACTAATATAAGTATCTGATTTAAATATATTTTATGAGCGTTATCCGCATGTTGGAATGCTCTGCTTTTGTTAAACCTTGGTCCACGCAAGCTTGACGCAAGTTCCGGCCTTTAGGTTAACGAACTATAAAGGCGGGATACTCAATGAGCTCCATTCATCTTTTCGATTTGGCTGCAAGGCAGGCGCAGTGGTTGTCGGTACGACAGGCCACCGTTGCGGGCAATGTCGCCAATGCGAATACGCCGGATTTCCGGGCGCGCGACGTTCAGCCCTTTGCTGATGTGCTGGACAAGACCCAGCTCACCATGGCTGCGACAAACCCGCAGCATCTGGAAGTCGAGGCGAATGGCATCGCAGGCGCCCGGCTGCGCCCGGAAGATATCACCGAGCAGACCCATTCGGGCAATACGGTCGATGTCGAGCGGGAAATGATGAAGGCGGGCGAGATCTCGCGTGAGTATTCGCTCAACACCAGCATCGTCAAAGCGTTTCACCGCATGATGCTGTCTGTGGCGAAAGGGTAAGCCATGTCGGATGCCTTGCAAAATACCCTCAAGATTGCAGCGTCGGGGCTTTCGGCTCAGTCGACCCGTTTACGCATCGTTTCTGAAAACCTCGCCAATGCGCAGGCGACGGCCAAGACTGCCGATGCCGATCCTTACCGCCGCAAGACTGTATCCTTTCGCACGGAAGTGGAGCAGGGTACGGGCGCTGCCGAAGTGAGGGTTGCAGAAGTTGGCAAGGATACGTCGGCCTTTATCGAACAATATGACCCAAGCCATCCGGCAGCGGATGCGCGTGGCTATGTGAAATATCCAAACGTCAATATGGTCGTCGAAATGGCGGACATGCGTGAAGCCAACCGTTCTTATGAAGCCAATTTGCAGGTCGTCAAACAAGCCCGCGAGCTGATTTCAATGACCATCGATCTCCTGAGGAGCACATAATGTACGACTCAATCATGAGTGTTTCGGCGCGCAACGCCCTGTCGCGTCTTTCTGAAACGGTTGCTGAAAAGAGCGTTGGCTCGACCTCGGCTCCGCAGGCTATTCCTACGACGCCCGGCGCTTCCTTCGGGGAAGTGCTGTCGCAGATGACGGATTCTGTCGGTCAGAAGCTGCAGGCAGCGGAAGCCAACTCGATCCAGGGCATCAAAGGCGATGCGCCGCTGCGTGATGTGGTCAGTTCCGTCATGGAGGCCGAGCAGTCGCTTCAGACGGCAATCGCGATCCGCGACAAGATCGTGCAGGCCTATCTCGAAATCAGCCGTATGCCGGTCTGAGTGCTCTCACTGAATAAGGACCCGCTATGAAAGCCCTGACGATTGCCGCAACCGGTATGAACGCCCAGCAGCTCAATCTGGAAGTGATTGCCAACAACATCGCCAATATCAATACGACAGGCTTCAAGCGTGCCCGCGCCGAGTTTTCCGATCTTCTCTATCAATCGGAACGGACCGCAGGTGTGCCCAATCAGGCCAATCAGGCAATCGTTCCAGAAGGCGCGCTGGTCGGACTTGGTGTTCAGACAGCGGCAGTGCGCAATCTCCATATTCAGGGCAGCTTCAATCAAACCGGCAATCCCTATGACGTGGCGCTGACGGGTCGCGGCTGGTTCCAGATCCAGAGCCCAACGGGCGAAACGCTTTACACGCGCGCTGGCGCATTCAACAAGAATGCCGATGGCCAGCTGGTAACGCTTGATGGCAATCCGGTTGAGCCTGCGATCACTGTCCCGCCTGACGCTATCGAGGTGACAATTACAGAGACAGGGCAGGTTTTTGCGAAATTACAGGATCAGGTCAATCAGGTCGATCTCGGCCAGTTGACGCTCGCCAACTTCACCAACGAAGCGGGTCTCGAGCCACTGGGCGGAAATCTCTATCGTGAAACGGAAGCCTCTGGTGGTCCGCTGGTCGGCGTCCCGGGTGATCCGGGCTATGGCGCGATAAAGCAGGGTTATCTCGAAGCATCAAACGTAGATCCGGTGAAGGAAATCACTGATCTGATTACGGCACAGCGTGCCTATGAAATGAACTCCAAGGTCATTCAGGCAGCTGATGAAATGGCCGCGACTGTATCGAAAAATATGCGCTAAAGCATTAGAAATGCTTTCTTTTATTTCTACGCACATCTTGGCCCGAAAACCGTTTCCCACTTTTCGGGATGTGCTCCAACGGTGATGACGATGAGTTATGCGAAAGCAATTTTCCGCAAAACAAGGCTGGCAGTCGCTGCCGGCCTTCTGCTGTCCGCAGGAATGGGGTCTGCGACCACAGGCGTAAGCGCTGCCGACCGCATCGCTTTTGTCGTGCCTTCCGCAACCGTTTATCCCGGTCAGATCGTGAGCGATACAGCACTTCTGGAAAAGCAGTTCTTCATCAGCGCACCGGCTGCAAGCCAGTATGTGCTGTCGCAGGATCAGGCAGCAGGCAAGGTGGCACGCAAGACGCTGCTTCCCGGCAAGCCGATTCTCGTATCTGCGCTTGGCGAGCCATCGCTGGTCAAGCGAGGTGTGCCGGCTCCGTTGTTTTTCACGTCTGGTGCGCTTGTGATCACGGCTATGGGCACACCGCTTGAATCGGGTGCCGCTGGCGACTTTATCAAAATCCGCAATATCGACAGTGGCGTTATCGTTTCAGGCACCGTGCTTGCCGATGGCCGTATTCAGGTGGGGATGCAGTGAGAAAAGCACGCGCAGCCCTGATTGCCCTTCTGGCCATTGCGATGCAGCCTGTCTCTGGCTTCGCAGATGAACCTTCCAAGAATGTACGCGAGTTCGGTTCTGCTGTGAATGCTGATGCGGATTGGTTGGGTTCAGGCGGAGACCCATCAAAAATGACCTATGCAGAGCTTGGTCGCGGGAGTGCAGTCGCACGCCTGAAAGATATAGCAACAATCCAGGGCGTTCGCGAAAATCAACTGGTTGGTTATGGTCTGGTTATAGGGCTTAATGGGACTGGGGATAGTCTGAGAAACTCGCCTTTTACTGAACAGTCTATGCGCGCCATGCTTGAAAATCTTGGCATTAACGCACCGCGTAACTCCACACGGGCAAAGAATACGGCAGCAGTTATTGTTACAGCAAATATGGTTCCGTTCGCTGGTGCAGGATCGCGGATCGATGTGACGGTTTCTTCGATAGGCGATGCTACATCTTTGCAGGGGGGGACGCTGGTTATGACACCCCTACAGGGTGCCGACGGGGAGGTCTATGCTGTAGCGCAAGGCAATATGATTGTATCTGGCTTCTCCGCAGAAGGTCAGGCAGCAAGCGTTGTGCAGGGTGTACCTACATCCGGAAGAATCCCTAATGGTGCGCTGGTTGAGCGTGAGGTGCCAGGATCCTTTGGAAAAGAAGTTGAAATGGTCGTGGAACTTCGCGAACCGGACTTCACAACGGCTGTACGTGCTGCCGATACAATCAACGTTTATGCCAAGCGCCGTTATGGGCGTGGCGTCGCTGTTGCGCGTGATGCGAAGACCATTCGGCTTCAGCGTCCGAAGAACGTGCCTGCCGCTCGCTTCCTTGCAGAGCTGGAAGGTTTGCCCATCACGACGGATGAAGTTGCGCGCGTCGTCGTGGACGAACGCACTGGCACGGTCGTCATTGGCGACAAAGTACGAATTTCAAAAGTTGCGATCAGTCATGGCAGTTTGACCGTTAGGGTTACTGAGACGCCGATGGTCGTCCAACCCAATCCGTTCAGTTATGGCGAAACCGAAGTAGAGCCCAATACCGAAATTGCGGTTAATCAGGCAGATGCCAAGATTGGTATTCTTACAGGCGCAAATCTGGAAAACTTGGTCAAAGGCCTCAACCAAATGGGTGTAAAGCCCAACGGAATTATTGCGATCTTGCAGGCTATTAAAACGTCTGGTGCTCTTCATGCGGAATTGGTGGTGCAGTGACCATGAATGAAATTATCATACGTTTTGGTCTGTTCGTTTCCAGCCTGTTGATCACAGCCCCCCCGTGTTTTGCACAACAACCACTGCCGTTGCCACCCGGTACGACACCTTCGGCGGCTACACAGCAGTTGGCAACTTCTGCGCCAATCGGCAACCTTGATGAAATTCGCAAATTCTGCGGAAATATCGACGATCAGGCCGCTGATGCTCGCTATTCTTTACAGGCCAAGCAACTTACTGATCTCAAGGCTGACGTTGAAGAGCGTATGCGCGCACTGGAAGCCAAGCGCAAAGAATATGAGATGTGGCTGAAGCGCCGCGACGAGTTCGTGAACAAGGCGCAGGATTCACTTGTCGATATCATCTCCAAAATGAAGCCTGATGCAGCTGCGGCACAGATGACGCTGATCGGCGATGAAGCGGCGGCAGCTTTGATACTCAAGCTCAATCCGCGTGTTTCGAGCATCATTCTCAATGAAATGCCACCCGAAAAGGCAGCCAAGCTTGCACGGGTCATTGTTGGCTCGCAGCGTACGACCGCAACTCTGCCGCCCATTAGGGAGCAGCGCGCGCAGGCGGAAACCGGAAAATCTGTGCAATGACGAAAAGCATGAACAAAGCGCTCTTTGTAGTAATAACCCTGACACTTTTAGCTGGCTGTGCCACGAAGCCGGAAGAAATTGGCCGCACGCCAGATCTTTCACCTGTCGCCGCCAATCTCGGTGTCCAGAACAATCCGCAATATAGCGGCTATCCTGTCCGCCCAAGCAAGGCATCCTATTCGCTTTGGAATCAGCGTTCGACCAATTTCTTCAAAGATCCGCGTGCACAGGAGCCGGGCGATGTTCTGACAGTCATAATCTCGATTAATGACCGTGCGAACATGGATAATAAGACGGATCGTGAACGCGTGTCGAAAGGGCTTTACGGCGGCGGAGCGTCTTTTGATACCAGCAGCCTTTCTGGCTCGTTTGGCGGCGGCTCTATGGATGCTTCCGTCAACACCCGTTCCAATAGTGCGTCGAAAGGCAAGGGTACAATCGAACGCAGCGAAGATATTCGCCTTCAGATCGCTGCCATTGTTACGGACACGCTGCCCAACGGAAACTTAATTATCAAAGGCTCGCAGGAAGTCCGTGTTAACAATGAGCTGCGTGTTTTAAACGTTGTTGGTGTCGTTCGGCCGCGCGATATTTCAGGTTATAACACCATCTCCTATGACAAAATCGCCGAGGCGCGTATTTCTTACGGTGGACGCGGTCGACTGAGCGAAATTCAGCAGCCGCCTTACGGCCAGCAGATTCTCGATCAGATTTCTCCGTTCTGAAGTTGAGCAGGTATGAGCGATACGGCAATCGATAAGGACGGCAAGGCAAAAGGCTCTATCGCGGGTCTGTTGGGCGCTGTTGCAGTTCTGACCGCAATCGCTGGCGGTGGCGGATGGTATCTGGGTGGCGTTATCTCCGCTGACCAGCAAGCCGCAGTTAAATCCACGACGAAGGAAGACAAGCCAAAACAGGGTGATTTTGAATCGCGCTCCATTGGCGCAGTCATCCCTTTGCAGCCAATTGTAACCAATCTTGGCATTCCGCAGACCACATGGGTCAGGCTTGAAGCAGCGCTTGTCGCAAAGCCGGGCCGTGAAATTCCGCCCGCAGTTGCTGCAAGTGTTGGCGATGATTTCATGAGTTTCCTGCGTAGCGTCAATCTCATGCAATTGCAGGGCGCTGCTGGCTTGGCTTATCTGCGTGCCGATCTTGAAGAGCGTGCGCGGATGCGTTCGGAAGGCGCGGTCGACCGCGTTTTCATTTCGACGCTGGTAGTAGAATGAAGAAAATTCTCGCCCTGACTGGCTTGCTGACGCTGGCCTTTATTTCTGCGGCTCATGCACAAGCCTTGTCGCTGGATAATCTTCTTCCAGCAGGAAGTGGTGCGGCAAGCGGGCAGATCGTTCAGCTGTTTGGACTTCTGACGGTTCTGTCGGTCGCGCCCGGCCTGCTGATCATGGTCACAAGCTTCACGCGATTTGCCATTGCTTTCTCGCTTTTGCGTTCGGGTCTTGGGCTTCAGACGGCTCCCGCAAGCATGGTGATGATCTCCCTGGCTTTGTTCATGACTTTCTATGTCATGGCACCGGTGTTTGATCGTGCCTGGAACAATGGCGTGCAGCCGTTGATGCGCAACGAGATCACGCAGGACGTCGCATTTCGCGAAATTTCGAACCCGTTTCGCGAATTTATGATGCGCGAAGTGCGCGACAAGGATTTGCGTCTGTTTGAAGACCTCGCAGATCCGGCATTTCGCACGGGTGAAGACGGCATCGTTGATTTCCGCGTGCTGGTTCCGGCCTTCATGATTTCTGAATTGCGACGTGGCTTTGAAATCGGATTCCTGATTGTTCTGCCGTTTCTGGTGATTGATCTTGTGGTCGCAACACTGACCATGTCGATGGGCATGATGATGTTGCCGCCGACGGTGATATCGCTGCCGTTCAAGATACTGTTCTTCGTGCTGATCGATGGCTGGAATATTCTTGTTGGAAGCCTGATACGATCATTCTCCTAAGTCCAGCCGTGCCAAATCAATTGATTGCCAAGCATTTCCAGTAAAAGCGGGAAGCGGTTTTGCGAGGGATAATGAGCAAAAATGGAGTTAGAGTGGTTCTGACGTTTCAATGTAAACTGGACCGCTCAACGCATCCCGATGAGGTGGCAGCATCCAAAACGGCGGTTCATTAATATATTCTTAACACTTGGGATATAGTGCTAGGCCTCATAGTGGGGTCCCACGCGTTTCGTGGTGACAGGCATGATGCCGCTCTCCTATGCCGGTAATATTCAATCCGGCCTGTCCCTCAGTTTGTTTTCCCAAGGGGCAATTCAATGTCTAGCATTCTTACAAACTCTTCAGCTCTTACCGCTCTTCAGACCCTTTCCTCGACCAACAAGTCGCTGGAAACCACGCAGAACCGTATTTCGACCGGCCTGCGCATCGGTGAAGCTGCTGACAATGCATCTTACTGGTCGATCGCAACCTCGATGAAGTCCGACAACAAGGCCAACTCGGCTGTTCAGGACGCTCTAGGCCTCGGCGCCGGCAAGGTTGACACTGCATACACTGCAATCAACGACATCAAGGACCAGGTTGACAAGATGAAGTCGCTTCTGGTTAGCGCTCAGGGCGCCAGCCAGGAAGACCAGAAGAAGGTCGCGACCGAACTCAAAGCAATCCAGTCGCAGATCAAGTCGTCTGCCAGCAACGCGAACTACGCTGGTTCGAACCTGCTCGTGAACGACGCAGCTGCAACTTCGGACCTTAAGGTTGTTGCATCGTACAACCGTACCGGCACCACTGTAACGATCGACACCGTTGACGTTGCTGCTGCTGACGTACAGGTTTTTGCTGACGCTGCAGGCACCGGCGGTATCGCTGGTGATCTGGTCGCCACTGCTTTCTTCGATCCATCGACTGCAAAGCTTGACGACGCTGCAATCAAGACTGCTCTGGAATCGGTTGAAACCGCTCTGGACAAGCTCACCACCGGTGCAGCTTCGCTCGGTGCTGCAAAGGCACGTATCGACACCCAGAAGAGCTTCATTTCCAAGCTCAGCGACTCGGTTGAAAAGGGCGTTGGTACGCTCGTTGACGCCGACATGAACAAGGAATCGGCTCGTCTGTCGGCTCTGCAGGTTCAGCAGCAGCTGGGCGTTCAGGCTCTCTCGATCGCTAACTCTTCGAGCCAGTCGATCCTGTCGCTGTTCCGCGGCTAATCACTTAGCTGATACAGTTGATACTTTGAGGGGCGTGGAATTCATTCCGCGCCCTTCTTCTTTTCTAAAAAATCACCTCCTCATTCAAGCCGACACTTTCGCGCAAGCTTCGCGATCTATTTTGTTCGCATCAGGATGGCGGTGGTATCGATGCAGCAGAATTTCCAGCAATTACTCGAACAGCTTAAGGGAACGCTCGGCAAGCTTGGCGCGCGAAAACTTATAGCGCTCGGACTTGTCGGAGCTGCACTGATGGGCGCTATTCTTTATACGAGCGTCTATCTGAGCCGCCCCTCCTATGAGACGCTTTATGTCGGCCTTTCGCGCGATGACGTGAATCGTATGGGGCTGGCGCTCGGTGAAGCTGGCATTGCTTTCGACGTGAAGTCTGACGGTTCATCGATCCTTGTTCCTGTCGGCAAGGCCGAACAGGCGCGTATGTATCTGGCTGAAAAGGGCCTGCCGACGTCAAACAACGCCGGTTACGAGCTTTTCGACAATATGGGCTCGCTTGGCCTCACATCGTTCATGCAGGAAATCACGCATGTTCGCGCACTTGAAGGCGAGATCGCGCGTACCATTCAGGCTATTCGTGGCGTAAAAGCGGCGCGTGTTCACATCGTCATGGCCGAAAAAGGCTCGTTCCGTCGTGGTGACCAGAAGCCGTCCGCCTCGGTTGTGATCCGCGCTGAAGGCGGCTTTGCCGCTGAATCCGCGCAGTCGATCCGCCAGCTGGTTGCTGCCGCTGTGCCATCGCTTGATGCCTCGTCCGTTACGGTTCTCGATACCAATGGTCGTCTGCTCGCATCTGCGGGAGAGGCTGCGAATGGTGCTGCTCTTCTGACCGCGTCGCTTGAACAGCAGGTGGCTGGCAACGTGGATGAGAGCATCCGCAAGGCGCTTGCTCCATATCTCGGTGTTGGTCACTTCCAGAGCAGTGTTCAGGCAACGCTTGATACCGACCGCCGTCAAACCAATGAAACGCAATTCGATCCTGAATCGCGTGTTGAACGTTCTGTTCGTGTCGTGCGTGAAAGTGGAGACTCCCGCAACGCACGTAACGACAATGCCACCGGCGTTGAGCAGAACATTCCGCAGGAAGAAATTCAAAACCGCAACGGCGAAAGCTCGTCTGAAAAGACTGATCGTCGCGAAGAACTGACGAATTATGAAATGAACACCAAGACGGTGTCCACAGTCAGCGATGGCTACACCGTCAAGCGTCTGTCGATTGCGGTCGTCATCGATCAGGCGCGTCTGCTTGAAACGGCCGGCACCACGCCACCACCTGCCGATTTCGTCGATCAGCAGATCCTGAAAATCCGCGACCTCGTTGCAACTGCCGCCGGTCTTAATGCCGATCGTGGTGATGTGATCAATGTAACGGCTGTCAATTTCCTCAGCCCTGCAGGCGCAGATATGGAGCCAGTTTCGACGCCGTGGTCCGAGCAACTGATGCGTCAGAGCGGTTCCTACGTCAATGCGCTGGCAATTCTTGCCGCTGTTGCGCTCCTGATCTGGTTTGGTGTCCGTCCTTTGCTCCGCGATCAGAACACGAAGCCATCCGGAACAGAAGTTGCGCTGCGTGAAACGGGTGATGTCGCTGTGCCAAACTTTGTTGGTGATACACAGCAGGCCATCGCCGGTGAGGGTGCCAAGGCAGTGATCGGCGGACCAGAAGCCTATGCCGATCAGATGAAGACCAGCCTTAGCGATTTGCGTCAACGTATGCGTATGCCTGCCAAGTTGCGCCTCGAACAGATGATCGAGATGGATGAAGAGCGTGTTGCTGCAGTCCTCAAGCAGTGGATCCACGAAACCGCCATCAAGCAGGAAGCAGCATCAAGTCAACGGCCTATAATGCCGGAGCTTGAGGCTGCCTGATTATGAGCACGCTCGCACTCAGCCGCTACCTTCCTGATTTCTCGACGCATCGTATCGCCGACGAAGCGGTCGAAATCATTGCGGCCCCCACACAGCCGCAGCCTTTGTCGGAGCACCTGCTGCACACTGATCCGCAAATGACTGAGGCTCCGGAGAAGCCTCCATTTGCAGAGCAGGTGGAAGTTGCAACTATCATTGCTCTTGAAGAGGAAAAGCGGGCAGCGTTTGAGGCCGGTCGCGGAGACGGTCACAAGGAAGCAGAAGCGCTTTATGAGGCCGAGAAGGCCAGGCTGCTGCGTGAGCATGAAGTGGAAATCGAAGCGTTGCGTGCGAGCTTCTCTCGTGAGCAGGCCAATCTGTTGGCTGGAGCCTTGACGGAAGCTGTGAGCGGGCTTGAGCAATCCATGTCAGAGCAGATTGCAGAGATTCTGACGCCGTTACTGGCAGCCAAAATCGAACAGGATGCGATAGCCGGTTTCGCGCAACGGATCAGCACGCTGGCTCTGGAAGGCGAAGCACCTGAAATCTTCGGTCCAGCCCATCTGCTTGAGCCGCTCAAGGACCACGCCGACCTTCTGCCGCCCGGATGCCGTTTTACTGAGAATGCGTCCAGCGAACTCACATTTTCCTTTGGCGATCGTGCGCTTGAAACACGACTCGCGCCAGTTCTGGAAGAACTAAGGGCAGCTGCCAGATGAGCATCGATCCGGAAACCAAGCGCGAAATCATTATCGTCCGCCGTGGCAAGCATGATGATCATGACGATCATCATGGTGGTGTCTGGAAGATCGCTTACGCTGACTTCATGACTGCGATGATGGCATTTTTTCTCGTCATGTGGCTTATTAATGCTGCCAACGAAGAAAGCAAGGCGGCAGTCGCCAGCTACTTTAATCCCGTCAAGCTGATGGATCGTCATTCAAGCCCAAAGGGCGTGCAGGACATTGACGAACAGAACGGTAGAGTTCGCTTCGAGAGCGACAAGCAGATTGAAAACGGCACCAAGGTTATCAATGATAGTGCTGCTTCCCCGCCGATTGAGCAGGAAGAAAGCCGCATGTTCCGTGAACCATATGCTGTTCTGTCCGAACTTGCACATGAAACGGGCGTTCTGCAGAACCAATCCATGAAGGGTGATGGCGGCAGCGCACAGGCTGGCACGCAGACAGGCGCTGATGGCGGCGATGCCTATCGCGATCCGTTCAGCCCTGACTACTGGTCCAGCAAGGCCGTGGAAGAGCTGACGCCGCCGGAAGCTGCCCCTGCAACGCCGCCACAGCAAACAGTGGAAGCAAAAACCGAGGTAAAGCCCGAAGAAGCTGAAAAGCCAGCAGAGAATCAGGAAAAGCTGATTTCTGATTTGAAGAAGGCAGCCGACGGAGACGCATCGACCGATGGCAGCAAGGCGGCAAACGCTGAGCCTATGCCTGATGTGACAGTCGTCCCGGTCGATGGCGGTGTCATGATCCAGCTGACCGATAAAGTCGATTTTGGCATGTTCACGATTGGCTCCGCCAAGCCGGATGCGCGTGTGGTGCAGATGCTTGAACGTATTGCGCAGGTTATCGCGCGTCAGCCGGGTGAGGTTGTCATCAGCGGTCACACCGACGCCCGACCTTTCAAGAGTGCGACCTATGACAATTGGCGCTTGTCTTCGGCCCGTGCGCAGATGGCTTATTACATGCTGGTGCGTGGCGGGCTGGATGAAAAGCGTGTGCTGCGTGTTGAAGGCTATGCCGACCGTCAGCCAAAGAACACCGCCGATCCAAATGCCGCCGAAAATCGTCGCATCGACATCTTCCTCAAGTCCAACCCATGAAGAAACTGGTAACGCGCTCCTTGGTGGCACTTGTTGCAAGCCTTCCGCTGGCAAGCGGAGGAGCAGTTTCCTATGCTCAGACCCAAGGCCAGACGCAAGCAGCAGAAGAGCCACGCAACTTGCCGGTGCTTGAGCCATATAAGCTCGTCCGTTCACTGCGCATGTTGCAGGACCAGCTGGTTTCCGGAAAACCTGAAGCCGTTGTAATGCTCAACAGGCTGCTGATTTTTGTGAGCGCTGATATGGAGCGCGCTCCAAAGGAATTCTGGGACAAGCCTGAGAATATCTATGCGGCAATCATCTATCTGTTTAACGGCGGCAATCCTGATGCCGTGCGAAAGGTGCTTGCTGGCTTTGATGGCAAGACTGTTCCGCAAGAACTCGTCAAAGGTGCGCTTGCCTACGCATCGGGTCAGAACATCGAGGTGGTAAAGTTGTTCTCAATGCCGCTGTCACCACAGCTGCCGGCAGAGTTGCGATCTTCCATCGTGCTGGTAACGACCGGTCAGATGACCGCTTTTGATCCTGCAACAGCACTTCTGCGTCTTGATCAAGTGCGGCTCGATAGTCCGGGTACGCTTTTTGAAGAAGCCGCTATTCGTCGTTCGATGCCGATTGCCGCCAAGCTCGGTGACGCAGACAAGATCAGGATGCTATCGCGCAATTATCTCCAGCGCTTCCCGCGCTCGCCCTATATGCGTGATTTTATGAAACAATTTGTGGATGCGGCGTTGAAGCTCAATGATCGCATCGGCAATGCCGAACTGGTCAAGTTGATTGGTACAGCTGATCCGGTCATGCAATATTCGCTTTATCTGCAGATTGCGCGTGGCGCTCTGGTGGATGGGCAGACAGAGCGCGCGCGCTTCATGTCAACTGAGGCAAGAAAGCTTGCCGATCATCTGAAAGCTGACCCAAGCAGAGCCAATCTTTATGCGGCGGCAAGTGATGTTGCTTCGGATTCCGCTAAAGACGCATTGCGTGAATTGTCTCAAATTTCGCCTGATCGTTTGCAGGAACGCGACAGGCAGCTTCTGCAGGCGGCGGAAGCGGTTGGCTCGGTGGTGACGCGCAAGCCTCCCGTTGAGGGCGCAACAAAGCCTGTCAGAAGCGAAACTGACATTCCGGCAATGCCGATTGCTGACGGTGATGAGGCGCCCGTCGTGCCCAAGGCGCCAGAGATCCCTTCGCCTGCTACCGGTTGGAAGCCATCCCGGCCTGCAAAGCCGGAAGATGATGTGCAGAAGACAATGGATGATGCGCGGCGCAAGCTTGCAGAAATTGATGCCTTGCTAGGAAAGACTAATCAATGAGCGTAGGTCTTTTGCTCACTACGGCTGGAAGACTGGCTTCACTTGCCAAGGGTACAGGCGCCCAACAGGGCGCTGTGGCAAAAGCCAATGGCGAAAATCAGGAACAGTCTGAACCGGCAAAACTGTTTGGTGCATTGTTGGAAAAGTCTCAAAACAAGCTATCGCTTGAAGGCGAGCAGAAGGATGAGGCGCAGTCGGAAGATAGCGACAAAGCTGATCGCGATACGCCTGCTCAATCTTCGGTCTATGGTGTGTCGCAGAACCTGCTTGCACTTGCTGCAGGGTTCAACAACCCAAAAGATGAGGATCAGCTTGCTGCGCGTGATAATGCCAACAAGCAGTCGATGAATGTATCGGCGCTGGCCGATGCTGCTGAAGCTGCAGATTCTGCGCTGACGACTGCAGTTGCCGCTGACCTGCCTATACCTGATGCAGAGCCAAAGAAGGATCATAAGGAAAACGTTCAGGCAAACACGCAGACGCAAGCAACAGCAGATTCCAAGGGTCCTGCAAAGCCTGAAAATTTGGTCAGCCACACTCTACCTGCTACAACAAAAGATCAGCAGACTGACAGCGCCACAGACGGCTCTTCTGCATCGCCCAAGCCTGAGCTTATACTTCAACCCAGCAATGCCGCAGAAGCTGATCGTCCGAATGTTCAGCTGCAGCAGCAAACTGGGAAGTCTGCACCTGTTGCCGATGTAAAAGCGCCTGCGCCAGCAGCGCCCACGGCTGCAGCACGTATCGCGGATATCCAGGTCCTCTCCGAACGAAGCTTTGGTGCTGTGAAGACCTTGCAGATCAGGCTTGACCCTGTAGAGCTCGGTGCGGTGACTGCTCGTATTCGTCTGGTTGCCGACAGCGTGGAAGTGCATCTGGTGGCTGGCAAAGCCCATGCTGCCGAGGCGCTGATTGCCGATCGCTCAATGATCGAAAAAGCTTTGAAAGTTGCAGGCATTACGGACGACACGAAAATTTCGGTCACGGTGACTGAACGCGGAGCAGTCAGTGCAGTTCAGCACAGCTCCGCAAGCCATAGTGCGGGGCAACAGCAGGCCAGCTCTCAACAGCAAGGCCAGCAGACTTTTGACATGCAAAATGGCTCGGATAGCCGGGGAAATGCGCAGGCGCAGTCTCAGGCGCAATTTATGGGTGGTGAGGGCAGGCAGAATGGCGAATCTGGCCAGGCAGACAGCAATAATGCACGCGCTCGCACATCGACTGAAGCCAATGAGCGCGAAATTTCTGGTCTTTCTGGCGGCCGGAATCGCGGCCTCGTCGTTTAGTTTAGCAGACGCTAAAGCAGAGAATATTTGCGAACGGGAAATGCATCGAGCGTCCGCCCGCTATGATGTGCCACTCGGTATTCTTTATGCTGTTGGTCTGACCGAAACCGGGCGCAAAAATTCGCTTCAACCCTATGCGATGAACATTGAAGGAAGGGCTGAGTTTTTCCCATCTCAAGCGGCCGCTCTAAGACGTTTCACCCAAGTACACGCCGAAGGTGCAAAACTGATTGATCTGGGCTGCATGCAGATCAATCACTATTATCATTCCAGTGAATTTCCGTCTGTCGGTGCTATGCTGCAACCAAGCCTCAATGTTGATTATGCTGCACGCTTCCTAAAGCGTCTGCGTGAGCGCGAAGGCAACTGGACAATGGCAGTTGCGCGTTATCATGCAGGTCCGAATAACGATCCTGCACAGAAGCGATACGTCTGTCGTGTGATGACAAATATGATCGCAACTGGCTTCGGAAATTGGACGCCTCAGGCAAAAAACTTCTGCGCAGGTTGATCTGGAACGCTACGAATTTGCGGGTTGTAGAGCGATGCTATATACATGCAGTTTTTAGGGGGGCAACCCGTAATTGCATATAGCTAGATAATGTATTTTAGAGGGTAAATTTTTAAGTCCTTGTAAAGAATCGTTAAACTTCGTGAGCGCGTTAACGACTTGTTAAGATTTTCAGACCAAGAGTGCCAAGCCGATGCAATCATGGCGATTCCTCTTAAATTAGATAATACTAAAATACATCCCAATTTATTGCGGGCAATTTTGTGTAATTGCCGCTGACTCCGCCTGCCGGTTACTTCTGTCTTGCTTGGGTTAACATATTGATTCGGAAGGCGGGCCGATGATCGTAGTCGTAGATGAGCGGAATATTGTGACTGAGGGGTACTCCTCTTGGTTCAGCCGAGAAGGCATCACGACGACTGGGTTCACACCATCCGATTTCAATGAATGGGTCGAAAGCGTCCCCCATCAGGATATTATGGCTGTAGAAGCCTTCCTGATTGGCGAGTGCGAGGCTCAAAACGGTCTGCCAGCGCGTATTCGTGAACGCTGCAAGGCGCCTGTTATTGCCGTAAACGACCGCCCGTCACTGGAACACACTCTGGAGCTTTTTCAATCCGGAGTTGATGATGTCGTCCGCAAGCCGGTTCACGTCCGCGAAATCCTCGCCCGCATCAACGCAATTCGCCGCCGCACAGGTGCTTCGGCTGCATCAGGCAATGATGGAACCGAGCTTGGACCGATCCGCGTTTTCTCCGATGGCCGTGATCCACAGATAAATGGTGTGGATTTCCCGCTGCCGCGTCGCGAGCGCCGGATCCTTGAATATCTAATCGCAAACCGTGGTCGCCGCCTGAATAAGGCGCAGATTTTCAGCGCGATTTACGGCATTTTCGACAGTGAAGTCGAAGAGAATGTGGTCGAAAGCCATATTAGCAAGCTCCGCAAAAAATTGCGTGAAAAGCTTGGTTTTGATCCTGTTGATTCAAAACGTTTTATTGGATACTCAATCAACATCGATTGAGATTCGTGTCCTTTCTGTCGAGCTTTCAAAAGCTCAAATCCAGTAATTCGCGGTTTTTAAAGGTAGTCTTGTCCGGGCAACCCCTGAAACTGATTGTGTCCTCAGTAAAAGCGTAAAAAATCTTAAGGCTACAGTTTCACGCAAGCGTGGCCCGATAGCTTATCTGCGGATTCTCAAATTCTCAGGAGTTGCCAATGAGCCTCTACGGTATGATGCGGACCGGCGTTTCAGGTATGAACGCGCAGGCGAACCGCTTGTCGGCAGTCGCTGATAACATCGCGAATGCAAGCACGGTTGGCTATAAGCGCGCCGATGCGCAGTTCTCATCGCTCGTTTTGCCTAACACAGCAGGCCAATATAATTCGGGCAGCGTAGAGACCAACATCCGCTACGGCATTTCCGACCAAGGCGGCATTCGTCCAACGTCTTCGAAAACTGATCTTGCGATTGATGGTAATGGTTATTTTGTCGTCAGTGATGCTGATGGTACGCCTTACCTGACGCGCGCCGGCTCTTTTGTTCCAGATCAGTATGGCAATCTGCTCAATACGTCGGGTTATTATCTCATGGGTTATCCAGCGGATGCTAACGGTAATGTCAATACGGTCGCCAATAGCTTTGATGGTCTGGAACGTGTGAACGTCAAGCAGTCCGATCTTGTTGCAACACCTAGCACGTCCGGCAATTTCACCGTCAACCTGCCTTCGACGGATTCGGTTCCTGCTGCCGGCGAATTCAATCACAAGACATCGCTGATCGCTTACGACAATCTCGGCGGCAAGATCACGCTGGATGTCTATTTTTCCAAGACCGGCGACAATACCTGGGACGTTTCCATCAAGAATGCTGCGGATGGCGCTGAAGTGGGTACAACAACACTGACCTTTGATGGCGCGAACGGTAAGCTGCTTTCTGGCGGTGACGTTGCGGTCGACCTCACAGCCTATAATGGTCGAGCGCTCGATCTTAATCTTGGTTCGTCCAAGCAGCTTGCAGAAGACTATACAATCAGTGAAGCCGTTATCAACGGTCAAGCTCCTTCGTCCATCAAGGGCGTGGATATCGGCAAAGACGGTTCGGTTGTCGCACACTATGAAAATGGTGCGCAGAAACTGCTTTACCGTATTCCACTCGGAACCGTGGCAAGCCCCGACCGCATGTCGGTAATCAGCGGCAACGTGTTCTCGCCAAGTGCAGAATCCGGCAATATCCAGCTTGGCTTTCCTGAAAATGGTGGCATGGGCAAGGTTTCGGCTGGAGCGCTTGAAGAATCCAATGCGGATATTGCTCAAGAGCTGACCGACATGATCGAAGCTCAGCGCAGCTACACCGCCAATTCGAAGGTCTTCCAGACCGGCTCCGAATTGATGGACGTGCTGGTTAACCTGAAAAGATAAATTGATGCGGTTCCGGGGAGGTGGTCAGTCTCCCCGGAATTGCAGTTTTAAAACTGGACTGTTTTCGCAACAAAAACGGTTCGACGTAGGATGGGGATAAGATGTCGCTTAGTTCTGCTCTTCTGACGGCCAAAAGTTCGCTTGCGGCAACGTCCAAGCAGACGTCAGTCGTCTCTCGCAATATTGCGGGGGTCAATGATCCTGATTACTCGCGCCGCACTGCGTCGCTGGCTTCGGGGCCGTATGGTTCGCTTTATGTCAATATAAGCCGATCCGCTGACGAAGCGTTGTTCAACCGCTTTATCCAGTCGAACAGCACGGCATCGTCGTCGTCCATTCTCGCAGGCGGACTTGACCGCCTTTCGTCGCTTTATTCGGCAGATAATTTCTCAGGTTCGCCTTCGGCGTTGATCGGTGATCTTCGCGATGCGCTCCAGACTTTTGCTGCCTCGCCATCCAATTCGGCCCTTGGTGATAGCGTTGTTTCGACGGCGCAGTCGCTGGCCAATGCATTGAACGCTGGCACGAAGCAGATCCAGTCTCTGCGTACCGATGCAGATAATGAAATCGCGGACTCCGTTGCCAATATCAACGACGTGTTGTCGAAATTCGAGAAGATCAACCAGCAGATCGTCAGCGGCACACGCGCTGGCAACGATGTGTCTGATTTTCTTGATCAGCGCGATTCACTGCTGAAGCAGCTTTCCGGCGAACTGGGCATCACAACCATGGTTCGCGGCGATAATGACATGGTCATTTTTGCGGAAAATGGTGTGACGTTGTTTGAAACCACGGCGCGCAAGATCAGCTTCGAATCGTCCGGCGGTCTGGCGGCTGGTGTTGCTGGCAATGCCGTTCTCGTCGATGGTGTCCCGCTTACGCATGATACATTCGATCAGCCTTATGGCACTGGCCGTCTGAGCGGACTTCTGCAGCTGCGCGATCAGATTGCGCCGCAGTATCAGATGCAGCTCGACGAGATCGCTCGCGGTCTGGTGTCGATGTTTGCAGAAACCGACCAGACCGGTGCAGGTCCAAAACTAACAGGCCTTTTCGGCTGGTCAGGTTCGCCTGCCGTTCCAGGTGCGGGTGTGACAGCTGGTCTCGCAGGCACGATCAATGTGTCATCGGCATTTGTTGCAACCGAAGGCGGCAGCTCGCTGCTGTTGCGCGATGGCGGTGCAAATGGCGCGAATTACAAATATAATTCAACCGGCGCCAGTGGCTTTAGCGATCGTCTGCGCGCGTTGAATGAGGCGTTCTCCGAGCCGCTGACTTTCGCTTCTTCGGCAGGTCTCAGCTCAAATGCGAGCCTGATTGATTACAGCGCGTCGTCCATCAGCTGGCTTGAAGGCAAGCGCAAGACTGCGAATGCCAATTTCTCCTATAACCAGACTGTAGCAGGTCAGGCCGATCAGGCTCTGTCCAATGCCAACGGTGTCGATATCAACACCGAGATGGCACTGCTTCTCGATCTGGAACATTCCTATCAGGCATCAAGCCGGGTACTGACGACGGTCAACGCCATGCTTGACGAACTTCTCAGAGCGGTGTGAGGCTTATGAAAGCGCAATCTATTTCTACATATGGTGCAGCTTCAGCCCTCAAGGTTCTCGTCGCAAAGACGAAGGCTGAGCTTGCAAAGGCGCAGCAGGAAGCCACCACAGGCACGGTGTTCGATGTAGGTTTGTCTCTGGGTTCCAAGTCTGGACAGACCATTTCGCTGCGTAAGGAATATGATCGCCTTAGCGTTCTCACCGACATGAACAAGCTGCTGCAGCAGCGTATGAAAACGACGCAGACTGCAACCACCACCATTATCGAGAACACGCAGGATTTTCTGGGTGATCTGACGGGTGCAAACAGTACCGTTGAAAGTGCGCAGACTGCTGCGAGAACGGCAAAGTCGTTGCTGGATTCAGTCACAGGCTCACTCAACACCAGCTATAACGGCGAATATATCTTCTCAGGCGTGAACACAGATGTGAAGCCGATTGCTGACTACACGGAAGGCAGCCAGGCACAGAATGCGGTTCGTCAGGCATTTGAAGATCATTTCGGTTTTGCCATGAATGATCCGCAGGTTGCCAGTATCACTGGCGATCAAATGAAGACCTTCCTCGAAGGTGATTTTGCCGAACAGTTCAATGATGCCAACTGGGATGCCAATTGGTCGAATGCTTCTGATAAGGTGATTAAGAGCCGTATTTCCCCCACAGAAACGGCTTCGACCTCCATTTCGGCGAATGCTGATGGTTTCCGCAAGACCATCATGTCTGCAGTTATGGTGTCCGAGTTTGCAACGATCGGTCTGAGTAATTCCGCGTTTCAGGCACTGACAAATCAGGCGATGCAAACCACAACGCAGGCAATTACGGAGACGACTTCTGAACAGACGACGCTGGGTCTGGCTCAGCAACGCACCAATGCCGCGACAACGCGGATTGGGGCACAGCAGAAAATCCTCAATGAATCGGCTCTCGATCTCGAATCGGTCGATCCCTACGAGGCTGCCACGCGCGTCAACGCGCTGATGTCGCAGATCGAGACTTCTTATGCGCTGACGGTACAGCTGCAGAATATGAACTTGCTCAACTATTTGAAATAAAACCATTTGAGGGTGGCGCGCTCTCTTGGATGCATAAAGGTCGCTCTCAAATGTTGGATCGATACGTTGTGCTTTTAATAGTGTGGGGCGCTCGCCCGCCCCGAAGAAGACCATCACGAATCGGGCAGCATGATGCGGTTCGTATACGTGGTGCCTGAAAACGGAGACGACATGTATCAGCTGCGCTACGAAGACGTCATGAATGATGATATGGCGAGCGCCAAGGAGCGTGAGCGGATGCTTTTTGACCGCTCGATTGAAATGCTCGCCGCTGCGAAAGCCCATGGTGCCGGATCGCGCGAAGGCATCGATGCTTCATACTTCACAACCAAGCTGTGGACCACAATCATTGAAGATCTCGGTTCAGAAGAGAATTTGCTTCCAAAGGAACTGAAAGCCGCAATCATTTCGGTTGGGATCTTCATTCTCAAGGAGATCGAGCAAATCCGACAGGGTGAGAGCACTGATTACGATGGGCTGATCGAGATTACTCAATCTATCCGTGACGGTCTTTGACATGACGACGAACGGCAATTCAGCGATTCGTCTTTCGCTGCGTGCAGGCGAAAAAATCTATATCAACGGCGCGGTTTTGAAAGCTGACCGCAAGGTTTCGCTGGAGCTTTTGAACGACGCGACATTCCTTCTGGAAAACCATGTTTTGCAGCCGGAAGAGACGACATCCCCGCTGCGTCAGCTCTATTTCGCGGCGCAGATGATCCTGATTGAGCCGGCTCTGCGGGAACAGGCTCGCAACACGTTTGCACAGATGCTGAAGGGCATGTTTGCGACGTTCAACGATGCAGAAATTCTCAATGCACTCAAGCTCGTTGATGAGCTGGTTCATAACGGGCGCGTCTTCGATGCACTGAAAACAATTCGCGCGCAATATAAGCGCGAGGCAGAGCTGATGGGTGAAAAAGGCCTGTCAGTGCCTGTGATGCAAACAGGAAATACTATGGCATCGGTCCAAGAAACTTAGTGGGCTTTTGGAACCAGATCCAAGTGAAAACAAACAAATAGAGCGTCCTTTGGGACCAACAGCGCTCTAAGGGGCAAGTCTATGACGACAACATCGACAGTCGGCGCCAACAATACGACCAACAACACGGCAAACTCGTCATCAAGCAGCAGTTCTGCTGCCGCAAAGGCGAGTGTGGATTACAATTCCTTTCTGAAGCTTCTCGTCACTCAGATGCAGAACCAGGACCCTACACAGCCGATGGATGCGACGCAATATGTCTCGCAGCTTGCGACATTCTCCAATGTCGAACAGGCGGTGCAGATGAACAGCAAGCTCGAAACGCTGATCGCCAATTCCTCGCTTTCGCAGGCTGAAGGCTGGATTGGCCGCACACTGACCAGTGCTGACGGCACGGTTACGGGTGTGGTCAAGTCTGTCACGATCCAGTCGTCGGGTATGCTTGCTGAACTCGAAGACGGCAAGACGATGCTGATCGGCCAGGGCGTCAAGATCAGTTGAACGATGTCTCCAACTCCGGGTACGGGTTTGGGGACAATGACATGTGCCAAAATCTAGATTGAGATAAAGTTTCGATAGTTTATTTGAACCGAAACTGTGCAAAAGCGCTGTGCGCTGAGGACCTTACCTGTGAACGAAGCTGATGCGCTCGACATCGTCAATTCGGCGATCTGGACCGTACTTATGGCGAGTGGCCCAGCTGTGCTTGCGGCGATGCTTGCAGGTATCGGCATCGCGCTTTTCCAGGCTTTGACCCAGATTCAGGAAATGACGCTGACTTTCGTGCCGAAGATCATCGTTATTTTCGTGGTGCTTGCCTTTACTGCGCCATTTGTTGGCGCGCAGATCAATTCTTTCACGCTGCTTGCCTATTCGCGCATCGAAAAGGGTTTCTAGAGCGCGTTTCGATCTGATTGGATCAGATCGGCGCCGTAAACCTTTTTATTTGAAGCACAATCTTATCGATCTTCGTTTCACTCCGACAAGACTTTTGCTCTAACGCAGCCCTCGCGCAAGCTTCGTCGTTTATGTTCCGTCTGACAACAGGAGACGGACGTGCAGCAGGCAGCAGCTAAGCCATTGACAAAACGTGGAATTCTGACCGGTAGCGACATGGGTCTTGCTGCCGGTATCGTCATTATTTTGACAGTGCTTTTCCTGCCTGTTCCAGCGGTTGTTCTGGATATCGGCCTCGCTTTCTCGATTGCGTTCTCCGTCCTTATCCTCATGGTTTCGCTGTGGATTCAGCGTCCGCTTGATTTCTCGGCCTTCCCGACGGTGCTGCTGATTGCGACCATGATGCGTCTGTCGCTCAATATTGCGACGACACGCGTGATCCTGACCCATGGTAACGAGGGCTATCTGGCTGCAGGCCATGTTATTCATGGTTTTTCGCAGTTTGTGATGGGTGGTGATTTTGTCATCGGTCTTGTGGTTTTCACCATCCTCATCATCGTCAACTTCCTCGTCATCACCAAGGGTGCGACGCGTATCGCGGAAGTGGGTGCCCGCTTCACGCTCGATGCTATTCCCGGCAAGCAGATGGCGATTGACGCCGATCTTTCGTCGGGTCTGATCGACGAAAAGCAGGCGCAGCATCGCCGTCGTGAACTGGAAGAAGAAAGCTCATTCTTCGGTTCGATGGACGGCGCGTCCAAGTTCGTGCGCGGTGACGCGATTGCCGGTCTGATCATTACCGCCGTCAATATTTTCGGCGGGATTATCATCGGCGTTACCCGTCATGGAATGGATATTTCGGAAGCTGCCGACGTCTTCACCAAGCTCTCGGTTGGTGACGGTCTGGTTACGCAGATTCCTGCGCTGATCGTTTCGCTCGCAGCAGGTCTTCTGGTATCAAAAGGCGGGACCCGCGGTTCCGCTGATCAGGCGATTTTCGGTCAGCTTGGAGCTTACCCCAAGGCGCTTTTGATTGCTGCCTTCCTTCTGTTTGTTCTCGGTATCATGCCGGGCCTTCCCGCTTTCCCGTTCTTCCTGCTTGGCGGTGCAATGGCATTTGTCGGTATTGCCGTGCCGCGCCGTCAGGCGCGTCAGCGCGAGGCGGAAGAGGCAGAAGCACAGTCGAAACAGCGTAGCGCTGAAGAGCAGGAACGCAACTCGGTCAAGGCTTCGCTGGAAACCACGCAGATCGAGCTTTGCCTCGGCAAGCAGCTCTCCGCACGTCTCATCGCTTCGCAGCAGGAGCTGGCGCACCGCGTCGCCAAGATGCGCAAGAAGTTTGCTCAGGAATATGGTTTCGTCATTCCAGAGATCAAAGTCACTGACGATATTTCGTTGCCGCCAAAGAGCTATCGCATCAAAATTCACGGTACCGCCGTTGCGAGCCATGAATTGCGGGTCGGTGAAATTCTCGTGGTGCTGGGCGAGCGTCCATTGCCATCCATTCCGGGTGAGGAAGTACGGGAACCAGCTTTCGGTATGCGTGCTTATTCCGTGCCGGAGACTTTTGCTTCAGATCTTCGCCGCGACGGCTATATGACTGTCGATAACCTGTCGGTTCTGCTCACCCATCTCAGCGAAATCGTGCGCAACAATCTGGCCCAGCTTCTCTCCTACAAGGATATGCGTATTCTGCTGGACCGCCTTGGACCAGAATATCGCAAGCTTCTAGAAGATATTTGCCCGGCCAATATTTCCTATTCGGGGCTCCAGGCAGTCTTGAAGCTGCTGCTTGCGGAGCGCGTCTCGATCCGTAATTTGCATCTTATTCTTGAATCCATTGCTGAAATTGCGCCTCTGGTCCGCCGACCTGAGATGATTGTCGAGCATGTTCGGATGCGGATGGCGCAGCAGATATGCGGCGATCTTTCAGACAATGGTGTTCTGAACGTGCTTCGTCTTGGTAATCGTTGGGACCTCGTATTCCACCAGAGCCTCAAGCGCGACAACAAGGGCGAAATCGTCGAATTTGATATCGACCCGCGTCAGCTCGAGCAGTTCGGCACAGAAGCAACCACAGCGATCCGCAAACATTTCGATAGCGGCGAGCGTTTCGTCCTCGTTTCTTCGCCGGAAGCGCGCCCTTACATCCGCATGATTATCGAGCGGCTGTTTGCAACGCTTCCCGTGCTGTCGCATGTGGAGATTGCGCGTGGTGTCGAAGTGAAATCGCTCGGCGCGATTTCCTGACGGGGGAGTGAACCCGTTGCCCATCACGCAACTGCCGATCAATGAACTTGTGTTTGCGGCCATGCTTGCATTCTGCCGTGTTGGCGCATGTCTGATGCTGATGCCCGGCATTTCAAGCGGACGCATTCCCTTGCAGGTACGATTGTTTATCGCGCTGGCCTGTTCTTTTGCGGTCTTGCCTTTGGTGATCCAGAATATTGCTCCGAGCTTAGATGGCAGCCATCCGTTGGCGATGTTCCGGCTGATGCTCAGCGAAATGTTCATCGGAGGGGTGATCGGAATTTTGGCGCATATCTATTTCTGGGCATTGCAGTTCATGGCCAACATGATGGCAATGGCTGTTGGCTATTCGGGTACTCCCGCAGATGCGATTACAGAAGCTGAACCACAGGCAACGCTTGCGACCATTGTTACTTTCAGCGCGCTATTCCTGTTTTTCGTCACGGATATGCATCTTGAAATTCTGCGAGCGCTGCTGAGCTCCTATACGGCTATCCCTGTTGAGGGGCATTTCAGGCCTGATGCTGCGATGATCGACATCAGCGATGCACTTTCCGCAGCATTTCTGGCGACGTTACGGATCGCAGCACCCTTTATTGTGTTTGCGATTCTGGTCAATTTCGCCATCGGTCTTATCAATAAGCTGACGCCGACGATCCCGGTCTACTTTGTGTCGATGCCTTTCGTGCTGGGCGGCGGTCTTCTGGTTGTTTACTTCATCCTGCCCGAACTACTGCGTTTTTTCACCGGCGAAGCTGCGACGCAGTTGCGCGATTTGTTCTGAGGATTGCATGGCTCAAACCAATGCCCGTAATCTGAAAAAGCTCATCACCTTGCAGAAGCTCGGCGCCGCACGGCTGGAAGCCTCGCTGGCTGTAACCAGTAACCGCAAGGCTGTTCTGGATGAAGAACGTGACGCGCTGATCGCCATGCAGGATCGCCGTTATGACGGCGATCCCTTTAGTGTCGATCCATCTCTGCTCATAAAACGGCTGGGGGCGAATGCGCTCGCAACTGAACAGATTGAGCAGCAGCTCGAATCAGAACGCAGAGGCCTTTTGAAAGAACAACGTCGGATAGAACTTCTGGAAGATCGGCTCGAAGCTGTCCGCAATGATGCCGAAAGACGAGAGCTTGCAAGCCTGATTGAAGAGTTTGTTAGCCGGAAAACCTCCGCGTCGTAGGACTGTAAGTCGCGACCAAAGTAGAAAAATAGTTAATAAAATCAGTTAATTGTAATAAATCTGGTGAGTTTGGACCGGCCGCGTTGACCAAGGCTTGGTCATAAAATTGAAACTGATTCGTACCGCAAGCTTCAGTCAAGTTTGACAGATTAATGTGCAATCAAGAGATGAAGAAGGACAAGTTGTATGGCGATTAATCCGCCGTCAGATCTGGTTATGGACGTGGCGCGTGCGGCTGATCCGCAGGCGTATCGCCTTGCGGCAGAGCGTCTGAAATCCATATCGGCAAGCACTGCTCCGGTGGGCGCTGATACGGATACGGGGTCAAACTTCGTCAGCTTTTCTGAAAGCCTGGCTTCAGGTGTCCAGTTCAATCCGCAAGGGGCGAACACAGTCAATCCGGCTTATCGGAAGTTTGAAGCTTTCATGCTGCAATCTTTCGTTCAGTCGATGTTTACCAGCGATACGACAGCTACTTTCGGCAAGGGCATCGCAGGCGAATATTGGAAATCAATCATGGCCGAAGCGATGGCGAACAAGATGGCTGATACCGGCGGCGTTGGTATCGCAAAAATGCTTGAAGCGCAAAAGGTGCGCGCGGAAACTCGTCAACCTTGGCCTTGGGAGGCGTGATCGACGATCTGGGACAGGAAATGAACACAGACGCAGTTTCAAAAGATATCGTTCACGGATTTGAACGGCAGCTCATTCAGAAACAACTGGGAAACAATGAAAGTGGAGATCGCGCTCGTAGCTGATGCTGAACATCAAGCACAGAATCGGGCGGTCAGGACAGCAAACCCTTCCAGGGCCTGACTGGCGAATAAAACCGCGACCTGCTGATACCTACAGCGGCTCCAGTCAAGAATGGTTCGTTGAAACCGCTGTAACTGTTTGTTTTTACGCATTATCCGACGCAAAGCCGCTTCGTACTTTTGCTGGAAATGCTATATAATTGAGGAACCCGAAAATGACTGACACAAGCTCCGAAATCAGCCTGCTGCCGCAAGTGGCGGAAGCAGCACTGGAGGCAGACCCGGTTCAGGAACTGGAACAGCAGCCTGTACTATCGCCGGTCGTGCGTGCAATTCAGCGTCTTGAGGACGTCATTGATACTGAAACTCGTCTTCTGCTTGAAGGCGGTCATCCGGATCTTGCTGAGATTAATTCACGCAAGAGCCGTGGCCTGTACGACTTCAACAAGGCAATCAAAAAGGCAGCAAGCCTTGCTGAACCAGCGACGATGAAGGGATTGCAGCCATTGCTCGATAGCCTCAAGCAGAAGCTTGAGAAGAATTGCGAAGCGCTGCAGTTGCATCTGCGCGCTGTTGGCGAGCTGGCCGATCTTATTCGTGGCGCACTTGAAACGCAGGATGCCGACGGCACTTATAGCATGCAGAGCGCGAGGCTCGGTCACGCAAGATGATCCGCACAATCGTAATCGGTCTCTGGATCTGCGCAGTCGCTTTGGGCTCGCTGTTTTTCGCCGTTCGCCAGAATGATGGATCATCTGGTGAGGTGAAAGCGGAGGCCGGAGGATTCGGTGGACTCGATTACGTCAAAACGGATGTGATGAGCGTTCCCATCATCTCCAATGGCAGCGTTGCCGGCTATGTCGTGACGCAGCTGGTTTATACGATCGATTCCAATATCCGGAAAAAGATCACGGTTCCGCTCGAATATTTCATCAGTGACGAGATTTTCCGTAAGTTCTACGGCAGCTATTCGGATACGAAAGAAGTCGAGAAAGTGAAGTTCGAGGATGTTCGCGCATCTGTAATCACCGATTTGAATGCACGTTTTCCAGAGCCGGTCATCAAGGACCTGCTTGTCGAGCAGTTCAATTATATTTCCGCTGAAGAAATCCGCGCCATGAATATGCGTGGCGGTGCTGTATCACCGGATACAGCGGGCAAGCAGGCGTCGGCCGAACACTAATTCACAGTATTTCCTGCAAAAATGCGGAGCGGTTTCTCGTTGGATAATGCAATAAAAATAAGTAGTTAGAGAGAATAATATTTTCCTGCCAGCTGGCTCAGACGTTCGTCATCCAACGGGGGCAGGGAAGGGTCTACAGTAAACTGAACGCCGACTTCACGTTTTTCACGCCAGACAATCTGCGCCAGAAGTGCGCGCGCATAATGATCGTCAAACAGCCAGAAGCGCTCTGGAAGACTCGGAAATTCGGTGATTCTCAACCGTGCGCCGTGTGGCGCTATATCGCTGAACTGGCATTCGATAATGAACCGACCATCAAGATCGATAACCTTGCCTGATCGCAGCCGCGTACGCTGTCGCTCTTCCTTACGTCGCTCCTGAGACGGCTTGTTGCGTACCATAAATTTCTGCCTGCTGTTCCCCTTGAAGGGAAAATATAGCAGGCATCGCTTTAGTAAGCGTTACCTAAGTTCAATGCTCACCGCATTTTTCACAGCGACCACGCAGTTCCAGCGTGGTTTTGCGTGACTTGAACCCGCTTTGGAGGCTCCAGGCGCTAACGAGATTTTCGATGGCCGGATCGGAAAACTCTGTCACCTGACCGCATTGCTCGCAAATCGCAAAAGCAATCAATCCGTGCTGGTGGCATTGCGGATGAGCACAGGCAACAAAAGCGTTGAGGCTTTCAAGGCGATGCACCATGCCAAATTCGAGCAGCTTTTCGAGCGCCCGATAGACCTGCAGCGGCGCACGGAAACCGTCGTCACGGAGCTGGTCGAGGATTGTATAGGCGCTGAGAGGACCATCCGCCTTGGACAACACGTTGAAAACGAGCGTCTGATTGCGGGTCAGATCATGCGATGCATGGTTATGATGGTGGTGATGATTGCTCATTGGCCAGCGGTCCGTTTCAGTGATGCCTCCCCTTTATGTAGGGGCAAGAGGCTGAAAATGAAAATAGCGAGTGCGGCAACCACGATTGATGGGCCGGATGGCGTGTCGAACTGGACAGAGCCATACAGCCCGCCAATGACGCCGAGCGCACCAATCACAGATGCGAGAATGGCCATTCTCTCCGGTGTGGATGAAAAGCGCCGGGCGGTCGCTGCGGGAATGATCAGAAGCGATGTAATCAGCAGAATGCCGACAATCTTCATCGCAATGGCAATCACAATCGCCAGAAGCAGCATGAAGACAATCCGCGAGACGGCAGGGTTCATTCCTTCTGCACGCGCAATGTCCTCGCTGACGGTTGCGGCCAGCAAAGGGCGCCAGAGCCAGGCAATGACACCCAAAACGAGAATGCCGCCGCCATAGATGAAGGCAATGTCGATCCGCGAAACTGCAAGCAAATCGCCGAATAGGAACGAGAGGAGATCGATACGCACCCAGGTCATGAAGGCCACGATCACCAGACCGAGCGACAAGGTCGCATGGGAAAGAATGCCGAGCAGGGAATCTGCCGAGAACGTATGGCGTCGCTGCAAAAGCAGAAGAATTGCCGAAATCATGACTGAAACGGCAAAGACTCCGATCATCAAATTGATGTCGAAGATAAGAGCAAGTGCTACACCCAGAAGCGCTGAGTGGGCCATCGTGTCGCCAAAATAGGCCATGCGGCGCCACACAATGAAACAGCCAAGCGGACCCGTGGTCAGCGCCAGACCGACACCGGCAATAAGGGCGCGGGTGAAAAAGTCATCAAGCATTTGGCTTCTCCCCGTGATGCCCGTGATTGTTGTGGCCTTCTTGCCCGTTCCCACCGTGATCATGTTCATGATGATCGTGATGATGACCGTCATCGGCATGACAATGATCGGTTACAGAACCATCGGCATGGAGTACGCGGCCGTCGGGCAGGTGGGTATGATCGTGGTGATGTTCATAGACAGCAAGCGGAGCGACCGCGCGGCTGCCAAATAGTCGTGCATATTCTGGGCTTGAGGTGACATCGCGCGGTGTTCCACTGCAGCAGACATGGCCGTTCAGGCAGATAACGCGATCTGTGGCTGCCATCACCAGATGCAGATCGTGTGAAATCAGCAGGACACCGCAACCGGTATCATCGCGCAGTTTTGCAATCAGCTCGTAAAGTGCGGCTTCACCGGAAAAATCGACGCCCTGAACCGGCTCATCTAATACCATGATGTCGGGTTTGCGTGCCAAAGCGCGCGCCATGAGAGCGCGCTGAAACTCGCCACCGGAAAGATTAGCAATCTCGGCTTTCAGGAGATGCGAAATGCCAACGGACTGAAGGGCATCCGCAATTTCATTCTTGTCGAGAGGGCCAGTCAGTGTCATTAAACGCTCGACCGAAAGCGGCATGGTACGATCAATATTGATCTTCTGCGGCACATAGCCGATGCGAAGACCGCTTTTATGGGCGATCGCGCCCTCATCGGGCTTCAAAACGCGCAGAGCCATTTTGGCAGTGGTGCTTTTTCCCGCGCCATTCGGTCCAATCAGCGTAACGATCTCGCCGCGATGGACGGCAAGATCAACATTGCGCACAAGCCATCGCCCGTCGCGATAAACGCCGGCGCCTTTCAGTTCTATCAATGGTTCCCGCTCTGAATGCGCGGGGAGGGCGGTCTTATGGGCCATTCTAATTTGAGCTTTCGCTGCCTTTAAGGATGCTTTTGGGAATGAGAATCGTGCGTTCTAAAATTCTTGTCTCAAGAATTAGGGAGAATATGTCGATTCGGGTCTGTTTGCGTTGGCTGTCTCTCGGCTGTGCACATTTCTCCAAAAAGAGGTTGTATCTCCTTATTGCAGACGTTATAGCATAACGCAAATGATGTAATAAAATAACATATCATTCATCTATGTTGTTCCCTTCGGCATAATCATCAAGAGAGACCCATGAAACATCTTCACTCCCTTTTTATGGCATCTGCATTTATGGCGGTTTTCGGCACAGTCGCATCAGCCGCCGAGCGCGAAGGCGTCGTTGTTTCCATCAAGCCGCTGCATTCACTTGTTGCAGCAGTCATGCAGGGTGTGGGTGAGCCGAAGCTCATTGTTCAGGGCGCAGGCTCTGAGCATTCCTATAGTCTGAAGCCATCGGATGCCGAAGCCATTGAACATGCCAAGGTGATTTTCTGGGCCGGGCCTTCGATGGAAACTTTCCTCGACAAGCCGTTCGATACATTGGGCGAGGGCGCCAAGGTTGTTGCACTCGGTGAAGCCGAAGGGCTGACGAAGCTCAAATTCCGCGAAGGTGGCCCATTTGAGGCGCACGATCATGGCGGCGAGGAAGGCGAGCACGCTCATAACCATGGGCATGAGGGCCACAAGCACGAAGCTCATGACCATGCGCATGAAAAGAAGCATGACGACCATAATCACGCCGATGAAGCATCAGAAAAAGCCGATGAGCACCACCATCATGGCGAGTTTGATCTTCACTTCTGGCTTGATCCACAGAACGGCAAGGTTCTCGTCGGTGATATCGCCAAGGTTCTGAGCGAAAACGATCCTGAACATGCCGCGCAATATGAAAAGAATGCGGCCGACTATGCCGACAAGCTCGATGCGCTGACCAAAGATATCGACAGCGAACTTCAGCCTATAAAAGACAAGCCGTTCATCGTCTTCCATGACGCATATCAGTATTTCGAGAATCGCTTTGGCGTGAAAGCCGCAGGCTCGATCACCGTGAGCCCGGAAAAGGCGCCGGGCGCTGGACGCATCAAGGATATTCACGAAAAGATCAAATCACTGGGCGCTGTTTGCGTATTCTCCGAGCCGCAGTTTGAACCAAAGCTGGTCAATACGGTTATCGATGGAACGGATGCGAAAACCGGTACGCTCGATCCGCTTGGCGCGGAATTGAAGGATGGCCCGGATCTCTATCCGCAGCTCATTCGCAATCTGGCTGATTCCCTCAAGAATTGTTTGTCGAAGTAGCACTGGTCGCACCCTTATTCTGGGACCCCACCCAGAAGCGACCTGTTGTGTCGCCGGGCTGTCTGTATGGGCGGTCCGGCATCTTCGATACGCGATGAATGATTTGAAAATCCCTCTATTCAAGCGCAGGTCGGGATTTTGCAGTGGACCAATGTCAGACCAGCTCCTGCTTACGCCGGATCGTTTGAGGAGTATTTTTTAATCGGATCTCTCAAAAGGTGGCTTTGCCGCCTCTTTTTAGTCAAATGAATGTAATGATATAACATTAATAGCCAGCAACGCTGCAACCGCAACGTATCTCACAACCGCCAGCAAAGGAGTTGCCATGAAAAGGCTTCCCGTCACTGTACTCTCCGGCTTTCTCGGTGCAGGCAAGACCACCCTTCTCAATCACGTTCTTAACAATCGCGAGAATCGCCGTGTTGCGGTGATCGTAAACGATATGAGCGAAATCAATATCGATGCCGCCCTTGTGCGCGAGGGTGGGGCCGACCTCTCCCGGACAGAGGAACAGCTGGTTGAAATGACCAATGGCTGTATCTGCTGCACTTTACGGGATGATCTTTTGAAAGAAGTAGCACAGCTCGCCGCTCAGGATCGTTTCGATTATCTGCTGATTGAATCGACGGGCATATCGGAGCCTCTACCGGTGGCAGCAACCTTTGAGTTTCGTGATGAAAAGGGCGAAAGCCTGTCCGATCTGGCGCGCCTCGATACGATGGTCACGGTGGTTGATGCCGCCAATCTGCTGAAAGACTATTCTTCTAATGATTTTCTGCGCGACCGCGGTGAATCGCTGGGCGATGAGGATGAGCGCACGCTGGTCGACCTGCTGGTCGAACAGATCGAGTTTGCAGATGTCGTGATACTCAACAAGATTTCGACCGCGAGCGCAGAGGAGCGAGACCTTGCGCGCAAGGTGATCCGGTCGCTCAATCCGGATGCCCAAATTGAAGAAGTGGATTTCGGTCAAGTTGGGCTTGATGCGATCCTCAATACAAGACGCTTCGATTTCAATCGCGCCCATGAGCATCCCCTTTGGTACAAGGAGCTTCATGGCTTCAACGATCATGTGCCTGAAACAGAAGAATATGGCGTTCACTCTTTCGTCTATCGTGCGCGTCGTCCGTTCGATCCGGCCCGCTTTCAGGCCTTTATCGATAAGAGCTGGCCGGGTGTGGTCCGCGCCAAGGGTTTTTTCTGGCTGGCGACAAGGCCTGATTATGTAGGAGAACTCAGTCAGGCCGGTGCGCTGGTCCGTACCAACAAACGTGGTCGCTGGTGGTCTGCAGTTCCGCGCAGTTATTGGCCGGCAGAACCGGAATGGCATCGCGCAATGCAACCCTATCTCGATGCAGAATGGGGTGATCGTCGGCAGGAGATCGTCTTTATCGGCGTTGATCCAATGAACAGGGCCGCAATTACCGCCGAACTTGATGACTGCCTGGTGCCGGAAGAAGTATTCAAGCCGGAAAGCTGGCTACGCCTGAGTGATCCGTTCCCGAGCTGGTCGGTCGCAGCGTAAAAAACTACTCAGCCGACAGCGCGGCGATTTCGGAAGCCCTGCTGTCGGCAAGCGTGCGATGGTCGAGTACATTGGCGATTGCTTCACGCACGTCGAGCATCATGTGTCGCACTTCACATTCGGTCTCATCGCAGTCATCGCATGGCTGGTAGTCGGTTTTGCTGGCGCAGGCGATGGGGGCAAGTGCGCCATCCAGCGCCCGGATAATATTGCCAATATGAATTTCATTGGCGGGACGTGCCAGACAAAAGCCGCCACCCTTGCCTTTGCGACTCAGCACAAAGCCTGCATTGCGCAATTCGATGAATATATTATCGAGAAACTTGCGGGGGATGTGATGCCGTTCGGCGATCTCACTTGCGGAAACCAGTTGCCCATTAGACACGCCGGCAAGATGCACCATGGCTTTCAAGCCGTATTTGCCTTTTTTGGTTAGCATGGCACCCCTGCTGCAATGTCCTTCGGACGATCCAATCCCAATGCGTATTCCCAAAAAGAATTAGGGAGGAAAGCACCTTGCGGCAAGTTACTTTCGCGTCGCAGTTGCCTGATCTCTTTCCCTTTGCAAGGCCAAAGCCAAAGCGCCTTGCAAACTGTCGCCCTTTGCCGGGGTGTAAAACTCTTTATACGGTAGCAAATCGAGCGCAGCATAAGATGTCGCCAAACCGCCGGTTATACTGAAGCGCCCCAGTGCT